>JBMDWR010000395.1:0-9652 GCA_048594645.1 Actinomycetota bacterium | reverse complement strand
CTCCGATGCGTGGAGCAGCTCGAGCAGGCCGGGGAGCGCGTGCGTCCCCACGACGACGTCCACCCACGGGGCTCGCCGCTGGATCGCTCCCCCGTCCTTCTGCGCGAGGCAGCCCGCGACGACGATGCGCAACCGGGGGTTGCTCTGCTTGAGGGGGCGGAGACGCCCGAGGTTCCCGTACAGTCGGTTGTCCGCGTTCTCTCGGATCGCGCAGGTGTTGAACACGACGACGTTCGCGTCCGCGGCCTCGTCGGTCCGGACGTAGCCGTCGGCGGTGAGCAGGCCGGCGATCCGCTCGGAATCGTGCTCGTTCATCTGGCACCCGAAGGTGCGCAGCAGGAACCGGCGTCCCTCCATCGGGCTCAGGCTACCGCCCGGCCGTCCTACTTGGCGTACTCGATCGAGCGGGTCTCGCGCACGACCGTGATCTTGATCTGCCCCGGGTACTGCAGCTCCTCCTCGACCTGTTTGGCGATGTCCCGCGCCATCACCTGTGCCGAGAGGTCGTCGACGTCCTCGGGCTTCACCATGACGCGGACCTCGCGGCCGGCCTGCATCGCGTACACCTTCTCGACGCCCGGGTACGTCGTGCAGATCTCCTCGAGACGCTCGAGCCGCTTGATGTAGGTCTCCAGGCTCTCGCGCCGGGCGCCGGGCCGCCCGCCCGAGATGCCGTCGGCGATCTGCGCGATCACGGCCTCGATCGTCCGCTGCTCGACCTCGCCGTGATGCGACTCGATGCAGTGGACCACGTCGGGCGATTCCTTCATACGCCGCGCGATCTCGGCGCCGATGATCGCGTGCGAGCCCTCGACCTCGTGGGTCACGGCCTTGCCGATGTCGTGCAGGAGGGCTCCCCGCTTGGGGACGGTGGGGTCGATCCCCAGCTCCGACGCGATCGCGGCCGCGATGTGAGCCGACTCGACGAGATGCTTGAGGACGTTCTGCCCGTAGGACGTTCGGAACTGTAGGCGGCCAAGGAGCCGGATCATCTCAGGGTGCATGTCGGTGATCCCGGTGTCGAGGGCGGCCTCCTCGCCGGCCCGCTTGATCTGCTCCTCGATCTCCTTCTGAGAGCGCTCGAACGTCTCCTCGATCCGGGCCGGGTGGATCCGGCCGTCCTGGACGAGCTTCTCGAGCGTGAGACGCGCCGTTTCGCGCCGTACCGGATCGAAGCTCGACAGGACGACCGCCTCGGGCGTGTCGTCGATGATCAGGTTCACCCCGGTCGTCGCCTCGAAGGCGCGGATGTTGCGACCCTCGCGCCCGATGATGCGACCCTTCATGTCCTCGCTCGGCAGCGAGAAGACCGAGACGGTCGATTCGCTCGTCTGTTCCGACGCGACGCGCTGGATCGCGATCGTGACGATCTTGCGGGCACGCTCCTCGCCCTCCTCACGTGCGCGCTGCTCGATCTCGCGGACGGTTCCCATCGCCTGTCGCTTGGCGTCGTCGATCACCTGGGTGCGCAGCGCCTCCTTGGCCTCGGAGGCCGTCATGCGTGCGATCCTCTCGAGCGCATCGCGGTGCTGCGCCGCCGACTGCTCGAGCTGCTGACGGACGAGCGTGAGCTTGCGATCGCGATCGTCGAGCTCCTCGGCCCTGCGATCGGCCTCGTCCACCTTCCGGTCGACGCCCCGCTCCTTCTGAGCCAGGCGCTCCTCCTGCCGCTGGATCTCCTCGCGCCTCGCGCGGACGTCCTCCTCGGACTCCCGACGGAGCGCTCCGATCTCGTCCTTGGCCTCGACGAGCGCCTCGCGCGTCAGCCGCTCGGCCTCGCGCTCGGCCTCGAGGATGACCTTCTGGGCCCTGCTCTCGGCGCTTTGCGCCTGCGACGCCGCGACGGCTCGCCTGACGACGAAGCCGATCGCCGCCCCGACCAGCAGGGCCACGACCCCCACCACGACCGATTCCATCGGTTCACCGCCTCATAGACGCCGAACGGCCGAACGCAGGCCCACCGGGCCCTGTCCGGCCGTGCGACCGAGGTGCGGCTAGGGCGTTACGGGGCCCGACGGGCCCTCGCGCCCTCCGATCGGATCTTCTCCCTGTGGCGAGTGGTCTCTCGTAGTTTCAGGCACGGATGAACAGTTCGACGGTGTCCTTCGTTCGAAACAGCAGCCTACGGCGAACGGACGCCTGGGGCAAGGGTGGACGCCACCGCCAAGCACGCCTTCCCGCCGGCGAGTCACTCCACGCCCTCGGCACGGCCGAGCGCGGCGCGGGCCGCGTCCCGGGCGACCGCGGGTTCGTATCCGCGCCTCGCGAGGTACGCGACCAGGCGCCCGTAGGCCTTCTCGGCGGGCAGGGCGCGCAGCGCCCGCGCCCGGTCTTCGGCCACCGCCCGTGCGCGTTCGGACTCGTCCTCGGGGAGGGCCGCCACCACGTCGTCGATCACATCGCGGCGGACGCCCTTGGCGGCGAGCGCTGCCTGCACCGCTCGGCGTCCGCTCCGACGGCCGGCGACGTGGTGCTCCGCGAGCTGGCGCGCGAAGGCGGCGTCGTCGACGAGGCCGACACCTTCGAGCCGGACGAGCTCCGCCTCGACGGCGTCGGGCTCGAAGCCGGCCCGCCTCAACCTCGACGCGAGCTCCTGTCGCGACCGCGGCCGAACCGCGAGCAGTCGCAGCGCTCGGTCGTGGCAGTCGGCCGGCATGCGTGTCATGAAGACGCCCGGGGTGCGAGCGGGCCTTCCCCTAACCCGCCCGCGCCCCGGTCGCCTCCCGCTCCTTGTCGGCGGCCTTCGCCGCCTTCGGAGCCGCCCCATCGGTCTCGACCAGGTCCGGCACGACCGCGATCGGCGTTTCGTCGCCCTCGGCACCGAACGCGGTCAGGCCGACGCCCTCGCGGACCCTGCGTTCGATCTCGGCCGCGATGTCCGAGTGCTCCGCGAGGAACTGGCGCGCGTTCTCGCGCCCCTGCCCGAGCTGATCGCCCTCGTACGTGAACCACGCGCCGCTCTTCTTGATGATCTCCAGGTCGACGCCGACGTCGAGGAGGCTTCCCTCCTTGGAGATCCCGAGCCCGTACATGATGTCGAACTCGCACTGGCGGAACGGCGGCGCCACCTTGTTCTTCACGACCTTGACCCGTGTGCGCGAGCCGACGACGTCGGTCCCGTCCTTCAGGTTCTCGACCTTGCGGACGTCCAGACGCACCGACGAGTAGAACTTGAGCGCGCGTCCGCCCGGCGTCGTCTCCGGGTTGCCGAACATCACGCCGATCTTCTCGCGGAGCTGGTTGATGAAGATCGCCGTGGTCTCGAACCGCGAGAGCGTGCCCGAGAGCTTGCGCATGGCCTGCGACATCAGACGCGCCTGCAACCCGACGTGCGTGTCGCCCATCTCGCCCTCGATCTCGGCGCGTGGGACGAGCGCGGCCACGGAGTCGATCACGACCACGTCGAGCGCGCCCGAGCGCACGAGCAGGTCGGCGATCTCGAGCGCCTGCTCGCCCGAGTCGGGCTGGGAGACGAGCAGCTCGTCGATGTTCACACCGAGGCGCTGGGCGTACGTGGGATCCAGCGCGTGCTCCGCGTCGATGAACGCCGCGATCCCACCGTGCCGCTGCGCCTCCGCGATCACGTGGAGGCAGACGGTGGTCTTGCCCGAACCCTCCGGCCCGAACACCTCGACGACGCGTCCGCGCGGGATCCCGCCGACGCCGAGCGCGATATCGAGCGCGAGCGAGCCCGTCGGGATCACCGAGATGCCGGCGCCCATCGGGTGCTCGCCGAGCTTCATCACCGCACCCTTGCCGAACTGCTTCTCGATCTGCGTGAGCGTGACGTCGAGCATCTTGTCCCGGTCCATCCGCGAAGCCTCCTTCTTATCCCCGACGGAGACGAACGCTACCGCGAGTGTCTGACACGGATCACACCCCTGTGATTACAGCCCTGTAGGATCCGAACCGCAACCCGCACCGTACTCGAACGTGTGTTCGAGGTCAAGAACCGCCCGCCAGCGGGAACGTCTCGAGCGGTTCGTACACGGGGGCCGGGCGACGCAGGTGGCTGCGGAACAGCACGATCCGCTGGATGCGGTACGCGTCGCTCGCGAACGTCGCGGCCAGCGGTTCCAGGGCGACCGTCGGGTCGAACCGAGCGAGCGTGAGGTGCGGGGTGAACGCCCGCTTCTCGGGACGGAACTCGCGGGCGAGCGCGTCGTCGAGGTTGCGCGCCAGCGCTCCGAACCGTGCGTCCGGATCGCGCAGGCCCGCCCACAGGACCCTGGCCCGCCGGGCGTTGGGGAACGCGCCCAATCCCTCGACCCGCGTCTCGAACGGCGCGTGTCGCGACGCGACGTCGGCGACCGTCGCCGTGACCCACCCGACCAGTCGCGGATACGTGGCTCCGAGGAACTTGAGCGTGAGGTGCTGGTTCTGCGGCGGGACCCATCGCGCCCTCGGGAACCGCTCGCGCAGCGGCGCCACGGCGTCGGCCAGGGCCGAGCGAACGCCCTCGGGCACCTCCGTCGCCACGAAGAGGCGAAGCGGTTTCGCTTCGGGCCGGGAGGAGCGGTCGCGTGCCAACGGCTCAGTCCGGAAGCGGAAGGCCGAGGATGTGCCGCCGCACGACGTCGAGCGAGGCGAGCTCGGCGGACCGGCGGACCAGCTCTCGGTCGAACGGCCATCGGAACCCGTGCTGGTGTGCCGTCCCGCCGGCATCGAGCCCGATCCAGACCTGTCCGGGCTCGGCGCCGCCGTGAGGCTCCGGCCCCGCCGCCCCGGTGAGCGCGACGGCGAGGTCGGCGCCGAACACGCGTCTCGCCCCGGATGCCATCTCGGCGGCGCACTCCCGGCTCACCGGTCCCGGCCCGAGGAGCGTCTGCTGCGAGACGCCGAGGATCGACCGCTTCGCGTCCACCGAGTACGTCACCGCAGTGCCGAGGAAGTACGCGGACGCCCCGGACACCGACGTGATGCGTTCGCCGAGGCCACCACCGGTGAGCGATTCGGCGCACGCGAGCGTGAGCCCCCGCTCCGAGAGCAGCCGCCCGACCACCACCTCGAGCGCATCCTCACCGGCGCCGTACACGTGGTCGCCGAGCCGTTCGCGGACCCGCCCCTCGAGGTCGTCCAGCATCACCGCCGCCTCCTCGGACGTCCCGTTCGCGGTCAGACGCACGTGCACCTCCCCTCCACCTGCGAGGTACGCGACCGTCGGGTTCGTCGAGCCGTGGTACAGGTCGTCGAGCAGCTCCGAGACGCGCGACTCGGCGAGCCCGTAGCACCGCAGCGTCCGCGAGACGACGGCTCGCCCGCCGCCGCGCGAGGCAAGCTCGGGCAGGATCGTCCCGTCGAGCATCTCGCGCATCTCGGCGGGAACGCCGGGGACGGCGTAGACCGTCGCGTCGCCCACCGCCACGACGAGGCCTGGCGCCGTGCCGCGCCGCGGCTCGATGTACCGCCCGCCTTCGGGGACGTCGGCCTGATCGAGGTTCGACGCCGGCATCTCGCGGCGGCGGATGCGGAAGCGCTCGCGAAGCGCGTCCTCGATCTCGGGGCGGCGGACGAGCGGCACGCTGGCGGCTCGAGCGAGCGCGGGTCGCGTGAGGTCATCCTGCGTCGGCCCGAGCCCGCCGGTGACGATCACGACGTCGACCCGCGAGGCGGCGAGCTCGATCGCCTCCACGATGCGATCTGCGTTGTCGCCCACCACCTGGTGGTGCAGGACGTCGAACCCGAGCTCGGCGAGGCGTTCGGAGACCCACCGGGCGTTGGTGTTGGCGATCTGCCCGATCAGCAGCTCGGTGCCGACGGCCACGATCTCGGCCCGCACGAGCCGGATCAGCCCTCCTGGGTCGGCCCGTAGCTGTAGGTGTCCTCCCAGGGTTGCCCGCTCGTTCCCGGGTAGCCCTTGGAGACGCCGTTGACGGTCAGCTTCGCCGTCGCGCCCTCGGAGAGCCGGATCCAGATCTCGGTGTCGGCGTCGAAGGCCCGCCCCTCGCCGGATTCCAGCTCGAACGACTGCGGGTCGCCGCCGTCGGCGGCGAGCGTCACCTCGACCGGGCGGCGCGCGAGGACGGCGACGGTGATCGGCGGACGCGCGGGGTCGGCCACGGAGACGGTCGCGTCCGTGGCGGCGGTGAGGTCCGCCGGCGCTGGGGCCGGCCGGCGGGCCGACAGGATGCCGAACGCACCGGCGAGCACGAGGACCGTCGCGGCGACCAGGATCCACAGTCGATGGTCGTCGCGCCGGCGGCGCTGACCGAGGACGGGCTCGGCACGCACCGGCGGTGGACTCGGAGCGACCGGTTCCTCGAGGTCAGCCGTCGCCTCGTACATCGCGACGACCTTGTCCGGCGACAGACGCAGGTACGTCGCGTACGTCCGCAGGCATCCGCGTACGTGGACGTCTCCGTGGAGGAGGTGGAAGTCCTCGGCCTCCATCGCCTCGAGGAACTCGCGGCGCACACGCGTGTCGCGCGCCGCCTCCTCCAACGTCACCCCGCGCCCCTCACGCACCTTGCGGAGCGCGGGACCGACACTGAGCGTCGCTCTCTGCACAACACCCCCGGCCGAACGACGATCGCTCGGATCGACCGCATCCTAGCGGAACGGTGCCTGGCCACGGCCGCGCAGGCGGCGCAGCCGTGACGCAGGCCCTAGGACTCTGACCGAGCGTTCGGTGCCGCGCTCCCCCGGCTCCACATCAGCCCGATCAGCCAGGTGGCCACGAACAGGATCACCGACGCGACGACCCAGAGCTCGCCGTTCTCGACGAGGACGTTCCTGAAGGCGTTCGGGAAGGCGATCCGAAGCCAGATCAGGTACGCGACACACCCGACGACCAGGAGCGCGGCCAGCGCGCTCATCGCCCGACGCTTCGTTCCGTGTACGGCCAGGCCGACGGCGACACCGAGCACGATCGCGCCGATCGGGAGTCCGAGGCCCGCGCCGAAGATCGCCCCAAGCTCACACAACATCGGATAGTCGGGCTCGCAGCTCTCGACCACGGCGACGGACCCGCCGACGACAGCTCCCAGGTACGCGCCGACCCCGACGGCGACGGCGACCGCCCACGCTCGTTGCGCGCGAGCGTCGCGAGTCCACGGTACGCGACCGGCGTGTCCGTGCGAAGGCGACCCCGCATCGGATCGATCACCGAGCATGATCGGACGTCTAGACGGCGCCGACGGATCGCGGAAGGGCTAGCCGGCCCGCGCGGAGCGGGACTCCTCCCATTCCTCCGGAGTGACGAGCACGTCTCGGGCCTTCGAACCGACGCTCGGCCCGACGATGCCACGCTCCTCGAGGAGGTCCATCAGGCGGCCGGCGCGCGCGAACCCCACCTTCAGCTTGCGCTGCAACATGCTCGTCGAGCCGAGCTGCGAGCGAACCACGAGATCGGCCGCCTGCTCGAGCAGGTCGTCATCGCCACCGAGACTCCCCTCGTCCGTCGCCGACGGGGGCTGGCCGAGCCCCTCGACGCTGAGCGCGTACTCGGCGGCGCGCTGGCCGCGCACCCAGTCGCCGACGGCCTGGATCTCCTTCTCGGTCACCCACGCCGCCTGCAGCCGCGCCGGCTTCGACGCCGAGGACGGCGCGAACAACAGGTCGCCGTGGCCGACGAGCTTCTCCGCGCCGTTCATGTCCAAGATCACGCGTGAGTCCGCCTGACTCGACGTCATGAGCGCGATCCGCGACGGGATGTTGGCCTTGATCAGCCCCGTGACGACGTCCACGCTCGGGCGCTGGGTCGCCACGACGAGATGGATCCCGACCGCGCGCGCCATCTGAGCGATGCGGCAGATCGCGTCCTCGACCTCGCGTGGCGCCACCATCATGAGGTCGGCCAGCTCGTCGATCACGACGAGGAGGTACGGGAAGTCCTCGACCCGGTCTTCCTGCCCCGGCGGGATACGAAGCGTCCCCTCCTCGAGGCCCGCGCGGTAGCCGTCGATGTCGCGAACGCCGACCATCGCGAGCAGCTCGTAGCGTTGCTCCATCTCGCGCACGACCCATGCGAGCGCCTCTGCGGCGCGCTTGGGATGGACGATCACCGGAACGAGCAGGTGCGGGAGGTCGGCGAAGTGCGTGAGCTCGACACGCTTGGGGTCGACCAGCACGAGCTTCACCTCGTCCGGGTCGGTCCGCATCAACACCGACGTGATGAACGAGTTGATCAGGCTCGACTTGCCGGCACCCGTCGCCCCGGCGATCAGCACGTGCGGCATCTGCGTGAGGTTCACGAGCTGCGCCCGCCCGTGGACGTCCTTGCCGAGCGCGACGGACAGCGGATGCGCGTCGTCGACGGCCGCCTTCGAACGCAGGATGTCGCCGAGCATCACGAAGTCCCGGACCTTGTTGGGCACCTCCACGCCGATCGCGGACCTGCCGGGGATCGGCGCGATGATCCGGACGTCCGGGGTCGCGAGCGCGTACGCGATGTCGTCCGCGAGCGAGAGCACCTTGTTGACCTTGGTCCCGGCCTCGACCTCGACCTCGTACAGCGTCACCGTCGGACCACGATGCGCCGCCACCACGTGCGCCGGCACGCCGAACGTGTGGAAGGTCCGCTCGAGCGCCGCCATCTGGTGCTCCTCGTCGCGCTCGCTCGAGGCCGACGGCGGCGAGGTCCGGAGCAGCTCGAGCGGCGGGAGCTCGTAGCGTCCGCCTGGCGACGGGCGCACGAGCTCGGGCACCTCGATCGGCTCGGGCTCCTCGTCGTCCTCCCCCTCCTCGTCCTCCGGGAGCTCCGCGACCGGCAGGTCAGAGCGGGTCGTGGTCGTCCACCGCGGCGTCGGCTCCTCGACCTCCTCCTCACCGCCAAGGTCCTGGTCCTCCTCGTCCGCGCGCGCGAAGACCTCGGCGATCCGATCCCAGATCGCGGACAACGGCGTCCCCGTGAAGATCAGCAGACCGAGCAGGACCGCACCGCCCCAGACGATCACGACGCCCAGGCCCGAGACCAGCTTGCCGAGCGGCCAGGACGCGAGCGCGCCGACCGCGCCTGCCGCCGCGCTCAGGCGCTCGTACCCGCCGAACGGCCTGGGGTTGCCCTGCCACAGCGAGATGAGCGCCAGCACGCCGACGAACGCGATCGCGAAGCCGATGAACATCCGGACGCGGTCCTGCTCGGCCGCGCCGCGAAGGAGCACCACGCCCCAGTACAGCGCGAGCAACGGGAACGTCACCGCGACCACGCCGAACGCCCCTCGGACGAGCCAGTCCAGGCCTCGGCCGACGGGCCCGGCGGCATCGAACCACAGTCCGAAGATCGCGAGCAGGGCGAGCACCACCAGCCCGATCCCGAGCGCGTCTCGGGCCCAGGGCCGCAGGTGGGTCCCGATCGAGGGGTGCGCCTTGCGGCGTCCCTTCGCCTTGCTCGCCACTACACCTCCACGATCACGGGCAGGATCACGGGCTTGCGCTGCGTGACCTCGTAGAAGTACTTGCCGAGGACGCGCCGGATGTTCTGTTCCAGCACGCCGCGGTCGACCACCTCGGCCTCGGCGCTCTCCTGCAGGGAAAGCATGACGCGTTCGCGCGCCGCTTCAAGGATGTCGCCCGAGGTCTCGTCGAACACGAACCCCCGGTTCACGATGTCGGGACCCGAGAGCACCTGTCCGTGGTGCGCGTCGACGGCGACGACCACGACGACGACCCCGTCCGCCGACAGCTTCCGGCGATCGCGCAGGACCACCTCGCC
>JBMDWR010000394.1:0-1700 GCA_048594645.1 Actinomycetota bacterium | reverse complement strand
CCTAGAACACTGATCAATTGGGTAATAGCTCATGAAGCGAGCTGCCGTTGCTCCTCATAATAGGCTGCGACCTGGAGGTTGCTGACCGCCGCATGGCGCCGACCGTCAAATTGATTCTTGCGCAGCCCCTTATAGCGGGCTCGCCGCCCTTGGTGTGCCACATGATGCGAAATCGCATGTTCCACCGCCGTCCGTTTGCGCAGGGAGGCCCGGCCGCGCTGGGTCTGCAGCTTGGCACGCAGCTTCTGCTGAAACTGCTCATCCTCGCGGATCGTCAGCGTCCTCCCCTGCCCGCGCTTGGCGGTGGTGCACTGCGCACGCTGGGGACACCCGTCACAGGCACGCGCCGGAAACTGGGCGGCTCTGCCTGGGATCATTGGCACGATCTGGCCACCAGGACAGGTGACCGTCCTGTGTGCAAAGTCGAAGCGGAAGTCATGCTTGGTGAAACACGGGCCTCCGCAGGGCCAGGGACGGGCAATAATGTACACACCTTGCTCCGCCCACTGCATCATCCGCGGGCTCGCCATGTACCCCAAGTCGATGTCAAGCTGCAGCAACCCTGGGGCTTTCTCCAACTCTGGGGCCAGCAGCTCCACCGCCTCATGCTCTGGCTCGTTCGCCGGGCGGACCACCACCTCGCGGGTCACTCGGCTGTCCAGATCCAGGACGAAATGCTCCTTGAAACCATTGAACGTTTTGGCACTGCTCTTGCGGCCATGGCGCATGTCCTTGTCCTCGATGGAAATCCGGCGATTGGGGGCCACCTGCTTCTTGAGGCGCCGCCCCCCTGGGCCGCCCTCGGGGTCCGGCTCGGTATCTTGCTCGACAATCTGGACGAGCGTCTCCATGACCTCCCGCAGGGGCGCCTGCGGTTCCGGGAGACTCTGGTGCTGCTCCAGCCAACGTTTCCACCGGTCCACCTCCTCCAGCACCAGGCGCAGCGCCTGCTCCTTGGCGCTCGGCTCGCCCCAGTTGAGGTCCAAGGCGGCCTTGAGGCTGCTGTGCCCGACCAAGGTCAGCCCCGCGTCCTCCAGGAGCACATCGACCGACGTGCCCAGGGCCTGCGCCACGAGCCCCACGGCCTTGCGCAAGGCATGGCCGAGCAAGTTCAAGGTGTCTTCGACTCGGCCCGCGCCAAACAACGGCGTGGAGTCCAGGGCGGCGCGCAGCTGTCTGGCCCCGAAGCCGCCGGTCGTTTCCGCCAACGTCACGGTCCGCTCGAGCAGCGTCTTATCCAGGTTGTGCGCCATGAGCCGCATACGAAAGTTGAACAACGTGCCCTGGCTGAAGGGGGGCTGTTCGGCGCCAACACAATCCAGCACCATCTGCCAGCGCTTGTCCATGACAGTAAGTTCCACCGCATCCCGGTCGCTGACGTTGCAGTACGCCTGCAACAGCACAGCGAGGGCCAACAGGCCCACTTCCACCGGGGCTTTGCCAGTGGGCTCCGGGCTATAACTCTGAGCCAACGTGTTCTGAAAGTCGGCGTCGAGGAGCGCATGGCGGTGCTCGCGCAGAAACACAAAAAACTTCCGCGTCTTCCGGGTGCGTGCAGCGATTTTCTGTTCTTCCAGGGTCAAGGCGATCGGGGGGTTCCACATGATGGGCTCCTCCCGGTGGCAGGTGCATGGTGCTCTGCCATCTATCAGAGCATACCGAGTCCGATCTTGTCGACCCCCAAGCCGCTGTTTAAGCAA
>JBMDWR010000393.1:0-8147 GCA_048594645.1 Actinomycetota bacterium | reverse complement strand
GAGCCGCCTCGACCCGCCGAGATCAAGCCGGACATCGTCTGGGACAAGATCCCGTTCGGCGCCAAGCGCAAGCGCCAGACCGCCGCGTATTCGCGACGTCATTACGGCGAGCGCGCCTACGAGCTCGCCTCGCCGAAGGTAGTGGTCGAGCACTACACCGACGGAACATCGTTCGATGCGGCGTGGAACCACTTCGCCGCCAACGGCGTCCACCTGGGCGAGAAGCCCGGCGTCTGCGCGCACTTCCTGATCGACACCGGCGGCACGATCCATCAATTGGTCAACCTCGGGATCCGGTGCCGCCACGCGATCGGCATGAACGGGACGGCGATCGGCATCGAGCACGTCGGGACGAGCGCGGCGGACGTCTTCGGCAACGCCGACATGATGCGGGCGTCGCTCCGGCTCACCACGTGGCTGATGTCGCGGTACGCGATCTCGTGGGGAAACGTGATCGGACATGCCGAGACCCTCCAGAGTCCCTATCACACGGAGCGCTACGAGGACTGGCGGTGCCGTACGCACGCGGACCTCGACCACGACGAGATGCGCCGGTATCGCCGCCGGCTCAAACGGGTGGCGCGCAACCTCGAGGTACCGATCGGCGACGGCCCCGCCTGGGTCGACTCCGGCTGCTGACCGGAACGCCCGCGCGGTCGGGCGACCGAACGCTAGACGGCCGCGAGGCTGGCTCGGAGCGCCGCGGCGGCGTCCTCGGGCGCGACGGTGTTGATCGCCATCGCCGAGCCGAGCTCGAACCCCGCCTGCGTCGAGATCCTCGGGATCAGCTTGATGTGCCAGTGGAAGACGTCTTGCGCGTGACCGCCGTCGGTCGGTGCCGAGTACATCACCAGGTTGAAGTCGGGGTCACCGCACGCGCGCCGTACGGCGGTGAGCGTTCGGATCAAGATCCCCGCGAGGTCGTCGACCTCCTCGTCGGCGAGGTCCCCGAACGAGCCCTGGTGGAACGTCGGCGCGATCCATGTCTCGAACGGGGTCTGCGCCGCCCACGGCTCGAACGCGAGGAAGCTCCCGTACTCCTCCACCGTCCGAACGGCCGTCCGACGTTCGGCCTCGATCATCTCGTCGTACACGCAGGTGCCGTTCTCGTCGTAGTACCGGGTCGCGACGTCGAGCCTTCGGAGCATCCGGGGAAGGAAGACCGGGGTGGCGACGATCTGCGAATGCGGGTGGGTGAGCGACGTCCCGGCGAGCGCCCCGAAGTTCTTGAACACGACGACCGCGCGAACGTCCTGACGGGCGATCAGCCTCCGGTACCGCTCGCGCCAGACCCACACGACGGTCGAGACGTCCTCCTGGCCCATCTCGTCGACGCGGCCGTCGTGCCGGGGCGTCTCGATCACCACCTCGTGACTGCCGATCCCGGGCATTTCGCGGAACATCGACTCTCCGCTCCGAACCGTGGGGCCGTCTCCCGAGAGCGCCGCGTACATGTTGGGCACCACGCGAACCTGCCAATGCGGACCGTCGGGATGACGGAAGATCTCGGGCGGCGTCTGATGCTCGTTGCCCGGACAGAAGGGGCAGGTCGGGTCGTGCTGTGGCAGCTCCGGCCGGGGGATCACGACGGGCTGGTGCGGACGTTCCTCTCGGCGCGTGGCGAGGATCGCCCATTGCCGGGTGGTCGGGTCCTGCCTGAGCGTGGACATGTCGTAGGAGGGTAGCGCCGGCCGTCGGCTCTCAGTCCCGGCGGCGCTTGGGCGACAGCGAGCGGCCGACCAGGGCGATGAGCGCCGCGAGGGCGACGGGGAAGACCGCCACGGTCATCACGAGGAGCGTGAGCAGGAGCGGGACGTTCGTCGTCTCGGCCGAGAAGGTCGTGCCCTTCACGATGGCGTACACGCTGGCGACGAGGTAGTAGCTCACGACGATCAAGAACGGGAGGGCCGCGAACACGACGAACGCCACCAGGCCTATCCCGAGCCCGACGGACCTCGAGCCGTGCGGGCTCGTCTCGGTGGGGTGGTCGGATCCCACGGCGGCCATCCTACGCGGCCCCGTTGCCTGCGCGCGGGCGGATCTCCACCGTCCCGTCGACGATCCTCGTCTCATAGGCGCGCGGCGGCTGCGTCGCGGGGCCGCGAAGGACCTTGCCGTCGGCGAGGGCGAACGTGCTGCCGTGGATCGGGCATTGCACGGTCTTCAGCGACCCGCTGAACCGCACCGGGCCGCGGTGCAGCGGAGCCCCCTGGTGCGGGCAGCGGTTAGCGATCGCGAACACCTCCTCGCCGCTCCGAACGACGAGCACGTCGACGCCGTCGACGTTCACGCGCGTCGGTCGGCGGTCGGGAAGGTCGCCGAACCCCACGGCCTTCATCCAGCCTTCGGAGCTTCCCCCCGCGCGTTCCTGTATCTGCGTCCCCTCGTCCAAACGGTCCTCCTCGCCGTCGGCCGCCGGTCCCTCGGCAGGCGCAACAGTATGGCGGGTCGTATCGGCAGCGTCCCGGCCTTTCGCCGAGGGCCGCGGCCGGCCTGCGTCGGCCTGGGCGAACGGCCCCTCCGACGCGCCCGTGTCGGTACGAGCATCAGGATCGAGATCGCCGCGCGTCGTGACCGCGTGCGCGGCGGGGAGGGAGGGACGATGCTCGGTTGGGTCGGAGACATCGAGCGGATCACGCTCGACAACGAGACGTTCCGGACGGTCGTGTTCACGGGGGCGCACGAGCAGCTCACGGTGATGCGGCTGGCTCCGGGTGAGGACATCGGGCGTGAGCGTCACGATCACCTCGACCAGTTCCTGCGTCTCGAGCAGGGCAAGGCCCGGGTGGAGTTCGGGAGCGACGAGGATCGGATCGACGAGACCCACGACGTCAAGGCGGATTGGGCGATCATCGTTCCCGCCGGCGTGTGGCACAACGTCGTCAACACGGGGGACGCAGAGGTGAAGCTGTACTCGCTGTACGCCCCACCCCAGCATCCCGATGGCACCGTGCATCGGACGAAGGAGGAGGCCGAGGCCGCCGAGGCCGAGGAGCACCTCGTTCGGTAGATCCGCGCGTAGCCTGGATGGCATGGTCCGAAGCTGGAGCGACGACAACGGGCCGATGCCCGCGCTGTACCTGGGCCACGGGGCGCCACCGCTGCTCGACGACGAGCTGTGGACCTCCCAGCTCGCGGGCTGGGCCGGAGCTTTGCCGCGACCGAACGCGATCCTGATCGTGTCGGCCCATTGGGAGTCGGCGCCGCTGACCTTCGGTGCTACCGAACAAGGCGTGCCGCTCACCTATGACTTCTACGGCTTCCCCGAGCGGTACTACCGCATGACGTACACCTCGCCGAGCTCGAAGCGGCTCGCCGAGAATGTCCGCTCCCTGATGCCGGACACGGAGACGGTGGCCGAACGGCCAGACTACGGCCTCGATCACGGCGCGTGGGTTCCGCTGAAGGTCATGTACCCGCAGGCCGACGTGCCGGTCCTTCAGATCTCGATGCCGTCCCTGGACCCGCAGCGCCTATTCGAGCTGGGCCGGCGGCTCCGGCCGCTCCGCGACGAAGGCGTCCTGGTCGTCGGCTCGGGGTTCCTGACGCACGGCCTGCCGTTCCTCACGGACTTCCGGCCCGACGCCACCCCGCCGGGCTGGTCGCGCGATTTCGACGCGTGGGCCGCCGGGGCGCTCGCGCGCGGGGACGTGGACGAGCTGATGGATTTCCGTCACCGCGCGCCAGGGATGCCGTACGCGCACCCCACCGTCGAGCACTTCGCGCCGCTGTTCGTGACGCTCGGGGCGGCCGCCGATCCGGAGACGGCGCCCGACACGCGGATCGAGGGGTACTTCCTCGGTCTGGCCAAACGCTCGATCCAGGTCGACTGACGCCGTCCGGCCCGCGGGCTCAGTCGCGCAGCAGCCCGTGTTCCATCGCGAACATCGCCGCGCCCGCGCGCGTGGAGAGCCCGATCTTCCCGTAGATGTGTTGCACGTGGTGCTCGGCGGTCCGCTGAGAGATGTGGAGCGCTGCGGCGATCGCCTTGTTGGACATCCCGCGTGCCACCAGGCGGAGAACCTCCACCTCCCGATCGGACAGGGCGGCCGGCCACAGCGTCCGGATCGGCGCCCGTTCGCCGGCGGTCTCGACCACGGTCCGGACGCATCCGGGGTCCAGTCGTCCCGCACCCGCTTCGGACATCACGATCTCCGCGGCGCGTTCGGCGCTCATCGCTGCGCGGTGTGCGCGACCCTGCGTCATCGCCTGGAAGGCGTCGGCGGCTGCGAGCAGCCGGGCCTCGAGCGGCACCTCCGCCGCCGCCGCACCGTGGTGGTAGCCCGAACCGTCCTGCCGTTCGTGGTGCATCCCAGCGATCCGCGCCAAGGGCCGAAGGGCGTCCGAACGCGCGAGGATCCGTTCGGTGTGGTACGGGTGCAGCCGAACCTGCTCCCACTCGGTGGTGTTGAGGGACCCCGGTTTCTCCCAGACCCCCGCCCCGATGGCGACGCGCCCCAGGTCGTGCAGGAGCGCCGCACGCCGCACGCCCTGCGGGTCGCTCATGCCGAGCCGTTCGGCCGCCTCTCCCGCGAGCTCGGCGACACCGGACGAGTGGCCGAGCGTGAACGGCGTCTTCAAGTCGACCACGTCCGCGAAGGCCTCGGCCACCCGGTCGAGCGCCTTCGCGGCGATCCGCCGGACCGGCTCAGGTTCCGCGGCGAGCACGGCGACCCACGGATCCTCCCGCTCCAGGCGCTCGAGCGTTCGCGGCCCGACGGCGCGGAACGCCTCGGCGACCGCCGGATCGAACCAGCCGCCGGATCGCCGCTCGACCATCGCGAGCGCGCCGTCAACCCCGCCGAGCCGGTGGAAGATCACCGACTGCGTGGCGGGTTCGGCGATCCGCGCGGCAAGCGCGATGTCGTCGCCCTTCAACCTCCTCGGCTGGCCCTTCCCGTCCCACCGCTCGATGCTCTCGTCGAGCGCGCGGGCAACGGCGTCGCCGAGCTCGAGGCGCTCGGCCATGTGGGTCGCAACCTCGCAGATGGCCCGTGAGATCGCGGCGTCCGCCTCCTTGCCGCCGACGAGAGCCTTCGCGACGTGCGCGACGCGTCGCGCTCCTGCCCCTCGGCCTGTGACGCCCAGGAGCTCGAGCATCTCACGGGGTCTTCCGACGTCGGTGCGCTCGGCGATCACCCGCATGCCGACGTCGTCCGGGCCGAACAGCCCGACCTCCTCGTGCGAGGTCGCGGTGCATCCGACGTGCTTGAGCAGGGTCGCGTAGTAGACGTCCGAGACCTCGCGTTCGGGTAGGTGCATGCGGCGGGCCAGCTCGGTCGCCACCACCGTGGCCCGGATCGCCTTGTCCGGCGCCTGCCCCATGGCGAGGTCCGTCGTCACGGAGAGCGCCGCGAGCAGGTCGGCGAGACGGAGTTCCTGGTCGGCCACGGGTCACCTTTCCGGTCGGCGTGAGGATGGCAGGTGACCGGGCGCCAGGCCAACCAACGGAGGAAGATGGGCAGTCCTACCGATGCGCCCGCCCGACGCCGCTCGACAGGATGACCTCACGATGCACGCGGCGATCTCGGAGCAACGGGTGGACGTCGAACGGCCCGGAAGGATGACGGCGCGCTCCCGACGGCGCACGGCCGCTCGGCCGGCGCTGCTCACGCCGACCTTCTTGACGGTCGCCGCCTCCGAGCTTGCGTACTTCACCGCGGACGGGGTGCTGCTGCCGGCGCTCCCGCGCTACGTCGAGGGTCCACTGGGCGGCGGGAACGTCGCGGTGGGGCTCGTGGTCGGAGCCTTCAGCGTGACGGCGTTCTTCCTTCGCCCGTTCGCCGGCAGGCTCGCGGATCGCAACGGACGCCGGGTGATCATGATGCTCGGAGGGTCCGTGTTCGCCCTCGCGGCCGCCGGATACGTCCTCGCCGCGTCGGTTCCCGTTCTGATCGCGATGCGCCTGCTCTCGGGTGTCGGTGAGGCGCTGTTCTTCGTGGCCGCCGTGAGCGCCAACCTCGACCTCGCACCCCCGGAGCGGCGTGGTGAGGCGATGAGCTTCGCGTCGCTCTCGCTCTACGTCGGCCTCGGGGCGGGTCCGTTCATCGGGGAGTTCGTTATCGACCGACTAGGGTTCGGGGCGACGTGGTTGGTCGCCACGGCGCTGGCCGGCGTCGCCGTCGCGCTGGCGGTGCGGCTTCCGCCGATGAAACCGGACGTCGCTGACACGGCAGGAGAAGCGCATCGGTTGGTGCACCCGAGCGGGCTCCTTCCTGGCGTGGTCCTGCTCGCCACGATCTGGGGCATGGCGGGCTTCCTCACCTTCGTGCCGCTGTACGCGCTCGACATCGGGATGAGCGCAGCTGGGCCGGTGCTCGCGCTGTTCTCGGGGATCGTCGTGCTGGTCCGAAGCGTCGGCGCTCGGATCCCGGACCGGCTCGGACACGGCACCGCCATCCGGATCGCCCTCGCCCTGTCGGCCTGCGGGCTGACGATCGTGGGGCTGTGGCGGACGCCGGCGGGTCTGGTAGCCGGCACCGCCGTGTTCGGCCTCGGTGTGGCGCTGTTCACGCCGTCGCTGTTCGCGCTGGCCGCCGGTGCCGTCCCTGCGCACGAGCGAGGCGCCGTGATGGGCACCACGAGCGCGTTCCTCGACATCGGGCTGGGTATGGGTTCGGCCTCGCTCGGGTTCGTCGCGGCGGCCGCGGGTCGCGGGGCGACGTTCCTTGCCGGGGCGGCGGTGGCTGCGGGCGGACTGGCGCTCGTCGCGGCGACGGGGCTCGGACGCTCGGCGGGAGCGCCGACGGTTCGGCCGCACGACGAACCACCCGACTGATCATCCCGCGCGGCCCCGGCGCACGAGCTCCACGACCGTCGGAAGGCTCCTGAGGCACCTCCGCGTGCATAGGAAGGTGATCCCGCGACCGGCGACTTGCCGCAGCGGTTCATGTCGCTCGTCGACGAGCCGATACCTATAGGTGATACCTCGGTCCCGCCGGAGGATGCGGTGACGGAGCCTGGTGCGGAGCGGTCGGTGCGTCGGAGATCCGCTCCGGACGATCCGAAACCCTCCTCGGCCGCACCGACCCGAGACGGACGGGACGGCTCACCGCTCGGGGACGGCATGGGGTGGTTCGTGTGATCGCTCCCCGCGAGCCGGCAACCTCCCGCGTGACGTGTCCAGCGTGCGGTCTCGTTGGTGGCCATGGCGTCTGGTCACACGGTGGGACGATCCCGCCCGCACCGGACGCCAGCATCCGGAAGATCGCTACAGCGTCGTTGCCCGATGCACAACGTCCCGGACCGTCGTCCGCGAACGAGGAACGTCCCTGGGGAGCATGAACGCCGGGTCTGACCTGCCACATCGCCTCGGGTTTGCGTCTCAACAGGGCCGCCGCCTTCGGAACCTAGCGCCGCCATCGACGGCACCCGCGGCGTGACGTGATCGGGAACTGGACGATCGCCGCAGTTCCTTGACGTCCCCTGTTCTTCGCGGGTGACGCCGAGGTCAGGGCCGTGCCCGGCCGCTTCTCGGCTCGCCGAGCCATGGGCCCGGCCGGTATCGTCAAGCGGATGTCGGACGATCGACCGTACGTCGCCGTGAACACGCGGGAGCGCGAGCGCCTGCGCGCCCTCGTCGAGCGCCTCACCGAGGACGAGCTCCGCCTCCCCGTGAACGAGTACTGGACGGTAGCGGCGGTGTTCGGGCACATCGCGTTCTGGGACGCGCGGGTGCTGTCCCTCGCCGACAAGATGGAGCGCGGCGAGCCCTTCTCCTCCTCGGACACCGAACCCGAGGACGTCGACTGGATCAACGACGCATCGCGACCGTTGATCCACGCGATCCCACCGCTCGAGGCCGCCCGTCTGTCGCTGCGGATCGCCGAGGAGACGGACGCGCGCGTCGCGACGCTACCCGTCGATCGCCTGTGGCCTCAGGATCCCGAGAGTCCCCTCTACGCCGAACGCGCGGCTCATCGCGGCGAGCATCTCGACGAGGTCGAGGCGGCGCTGCACGCCCGTCGGGGCCCGTAGGCGAGATGCCGGCGCGACGACCCAGCCAGTCGCGCTGCCGAACGACCCGAGGCCTATCCGCGGAGTAGGCTCCGCGCGTGCGGATCTGCTCGAACTGCGGACGGGAGAACGCCGAGGATGCCAGGTTCTGCGCGAGCTGCGGGTCTCCGCTCGAGGCGGCGACCGAAGTC
>JBMDWR010000392.1:0-1081 GCA_048594645.1 Actinomycetota bacterium | reverse complement strand
GCGTCGTGATCGGCCAGCAGCCTCTTGACGGCGTCGGCGATCTCGACGCGTCCGCCGTAGTTGAAGGCGATCGTGAGCGTCATGCCGGTGTTGTCGCGCGTGAGGTCCTCGGAGACCTCCATCTCTCGCAGCACCGAGCGCGGGACCTTCCAGTCGCGCCTGCCCATGAACCGGACGCGGACGTTCATCGCGTGGAGCTCGTCGCGGCGGCGGCGCAGCAACCCGCGGTTGAACCCCATCAGGTACGAGACCTCCGCCTTCGGGCGGTTCCAGTTCTCCGTCGAGAACGCGAACATCGTGAGCCAGCGGAGCCCGAGCTCGTTCGCCCCGACGACCGTGTCCCACATCGCGCGCTCGCCGGCGGCATGCCCCTCGGTCCGAGGCAGGCCGCGGAGCTTGGCCCACCGGCCGTTGCCGTCCATCACGATCCCCACGTGCGTCGGCAGCCCTTCGTGGTCGAGATCGTGGAAGTACGTGCTCACGTCGCGAGGCTCCGGGTGAGGATCGGCAGGCTCTTCATGCGGCGCTCCAGGTGGAACTCGGTGAAGCCGAACAGGAGGGCGCGCGACTCGCGCCTGGTAGCGGTATCGGCACGAACGTCGCCCGCCTCGAGCAGCCCCGTCCCACCGAGCGCCGCGAGGAACGCGAGCGCCTGGGGCGAGGCGGGCCCGGCGTCGAGGTCCGCGTGCTCCGCGCACACGGCGCCTCCTTGACCGCTCGCGAACCGCTCCGGTCCGGGGGATCCGCACACCGCGCACGTCGACAGCGACGGGTGGAAGCCGGAGAGCGACAGCAGCTTCAACAGGAACGATTCGGTGACCGCAGCCGGGTCGGCGGGGCGCGTGTCGAGGGCGCGGAGCCCCGTGAGGAGCAGCATGAACAGGCGAACGTTGCGTTCGTGCTCTTCGGCCACCTTGTCGACCGCCTCCAACATCGTCTCTCCCGCGGCGAACAAGCCGAGGTCGCTCCGAAGGGCTCGGAAGGCCGAGACGATCTCGGCCTGACTGACGGTGTCGAGCGACCCTCTCCCCCGGTAGACCATCAGCGAAACGTGCGTGAACGGCTCGAGCCGCGCTCCGAA
>JBMDWR010000391.1:0-20279 GCA_048594645.1 Actinomycetota bacterium | reverse complement strand
GAAGACGATGGGCATCATCACGCTCGCCATCCTGCTCGCCGAGGCCGGACCGAACGGGACCGTCCCGGACGAGTTCGGGATCCCCGTCTGGGTGATCGTGTCCGCGGCGCTGGTGATCGCCCTCGGCACGATGGTCGGTGGGTGGCGCGTCGTGCGGACGATGGGGATGCGGCTGACCCACTTGGAGCCCGTCCAGGGTTTCGCCGCCGAAACCGGAGCCGCGCTCGTGATCACGGGTGCGGCGCGGCTCGGGATCCCGGTCTCGACGACCCACGCGATCGGAACGTCGATCATGGGCGTGGGCACGACCAAGCGGTTCTCTGCGGTCCGGTGGGGGGTGGCCGGCCAGGTGGTGATGGCGTGGATCCTGACGTGGCCCTCCTGCATGGTGTTCGGCTACGTGCTGGAGAAGGTGTTCGCGTCGCTGTTCTGACGTTCGGCCGAGCGCGCGGGTCCTGGGGCCTCAGCGCTCGCGCGGCGACACCCAGCTCGCGAGATGTCCCACGGCCTCGAAGCCCACACGCTGGTAGATGCGCACGGCGTCACCGTGCGGTTCGGCGAGCAGGTGCGTCCGCGAGGCTCCCGCCGCCGCGGCCTCCGCGAGCGCTCGTCCGGTGAGCGCCTCCGCGTAGCCGTGGCGCCGAGCGGCCGGGAACGTCACGACGTGATCGACGAACCCGATGCCTCCCAGCACGAGCAGCGCCGCGAACGCCGCGAACCCGCCCTCGTCGCGGACGCAGAACCACCGGCGTCCGGCCGGGATCAGGATGTCTCGCTCGATCGCCTGGAGCTGATCCAGCTCGGCCCCACCGCCCACCTCGAACAGACCCGCCGACGCGCGATGAGCTCGCCAGAACGCTTCGTCGAAGGCCCCGAGCTCTTCGACGGCCGCTGCGCGTTCCGGCGGGCCTGCACACGGTGCCTCGGCGGTCATCACGAGATCCCAGACGATGCGCTCACCCCTCGTGCTCGCCTCGGCGATCAGGTCGGTCTGCTCCTCGGGACGGAACACGACGACGTGTGACGATCGGCTGCCGGCCCTGTCGCGTTGCGGCAGCAGCGCATCCTCGATCTCGGCGAGCCTGACGGGGCGAGCCGTCTCGACGCGCGCGTAGTTGGGCTCGCGGATCAGCGGATACCGCGCGTCGGAAACGACGGCGCCCCACCACGCGCGGTCCTCACGTTCGAAGAGCGCGTCGTGAGCCCTCCAGAATGCGACGAGGGGTTCGAGGTCGCCCACGCCGACCCATCCTTGCAGCACATCCCTCGGCTGCCCGGCGTCGGCGCTGCGGTACGCTCGCCCTGCCGTGATCACCTGTCGCGTCTATCACGACGGCACGCTGAAGGACGAAGTCCCGTTCGATCCGGCCGTCGTCCGCGAGGCGAGCGAGTACGGCCGCTTCATCTGGCTCGACGTCGTCGATCCGACCGACGACGAGCTGGCGCGGCTCCAGGACGAGCTCCGGTTGCACGAGCTGGCCGTCGAGGACAGCCGCAAGTGGGGCCAGCGCGCCAAGGTGGACTTCTACGCCGAGCACCTGTTCCTGGTGGCGCACGGCATCGGGCTGGACGACGACGACGAGCTCGTCGACCGAGAGGTTCACCTGTTCGCCGGTGGAGACCGGTACCTCGTCACGGTGCGCCGCGAGCCGCGGTTCGACTTCTCGAAGGCCGCTCCCAGGCTCGACAGCACGCCGGAGCTGACGCGCGAGGGGATCGGGTTCCTCCTCTACCTGATGCTCGACGAGATCGTCGACGGGTACCTGGACGTCGTCGAGCGGTTCGAGGACGTCTCCGACGACATCGAGAGCGATATCGCGGGAGAGGAGGACGGCGCCGAAGCCCACGGCACCCAGCTCCTGGCCCAACGGATCTTCCGCACGCGCCACCAGGTCGTTCGCTTCCGCCGCCTCGCGGCACCGATGCGCGAGGTGGTCGACCTGCTCGTCGAGACGCCGACGATCGTCACGCCCGCGCTCGTGCCGTACTACCGCGACGTCCTGGACCACGTGATCCGCGCGATGGAGCTGATGGACAACGTCCGGGACCTGCTGACGTCGGCGAGGGAGCTCCAGCTCGCGCAGGCGTCGAATCGGCTCAACGTCGTGATGAAGAAGCTGTCCGGATGGGCGGCGATCATCCTGATCCCGACGCTGATCGCGGGCGTCTACGGGATGAACTTCCGGCACATCCCCGAGCTGCGATGGGCGTTCGGATACCCGTTCGCGATCGCGGTGATGGCCGTTGCCGCGCTGATCCTGTACCGCGTCTTCAAGGCTCGCGACTGGCTCTAGCGTGTGCCGAGCGCTGAAGGTGCTGTGCGTCGCGGAGGACGCAAGCCGGCTGTCCGAGCTGCGGGCGGCGACGGTCTCCGCGGAGTGGGAGCTCGTTCCCGGCGCGACCACCGAGGCCGACGCGCTCCGCATCCTGCACGAGGAGCGGCCGCACGTGCTCGTGGTGTTCGGCGCGTTCGAGAGCCTCGTCGAGCGTGCGCTCGAGGCCTATCCGCACCTGCGCGTCGTTGCCGATCGGACGATCGGCGGCGCGGTCGCCGTCGGTTCGATGGGTGACGTTCGCGGGGCTGTCACGGGACGAACCGGCCCCGCGGGTCCCGTCCGGTCCTGAGGATGCGTGGGCCGGCGGACCGGACCGGCGTCCCGGCCAGCCGCGCTGCACGTGACGAGCGGGGGTTCCCGTTCGGGGCACGCGGCGCCGACGGGTACGATGAGCACGTGCTTACGAAGGTCGTGCTTGCCGCCCCCCGCGGGTTCTGCGCCGGGGTCGACCGTGCCGTCGAGGCGGTCGAACGTGCGCTCGAGACGCACGGCCCGCCCGTCTACGTTCGCAAGCAGATCGTTCACAACGCCCACGTCGTCCGAGACCTCGAGGCCAAGGGGGCGATCTTCGTCGACGAGGAGACGCAGGCGCCCGAGGGCGCCGCCGTGGTCCTGTCGGCCCACGGCGTCGCGCCCCAGGTCTATGCGAACGCGAAGGCCCGCCGGCTCACCGTGCTGGACGCGACGTGCCCGCTCGTCACGAAGGTGCACCTGGAGGCCCGACGCTTCGCCGAACAGGATCGCACGATCGTGCTGATCGGCCACGCCGGTCACGAGGAGGTCGTCGGCACCACCGGCCAGGCGCCCGAACGCACGCTCCTGGTGCAGGACGTGAACGAGGCTCGAGCGCTCGAGGTCGACGACCCCGACGCGCTGTCGTACCTGACACAGACCACCTTGTCGGTCGACGAGACCAACGAGATCGTCGAGGTCCTGCGCTCGCGGTTCCCCTCGATCCAGGGGCCGCCGCGCGAGGACATCTGCTACGCGACGCAGAACCGGCAGGACGCGGTGAAGGAGGTGGCGCGGCGGTCGGACGTCGTGCTGGTGATCGGCTCGGACAACTCGTCGAACTCCAACAGGCTCGCGGAGGTCGCACGAGAGCTCGGCACGCCCGCGTACCTGATCGACGACGAATCCGAGGTCGATCCCGCCTGGATCGAGGGTGCGGCCGTCGTGGGCCTCACGAGCGGGGCGTCGGCGCCGGAACGGCTGGTGGACCGGCTGCTCGAGTGGCTGGCCGCGCAGGGCGCCACGGAGGTCGAGGAGGTCCGCCTGGCCGAGGAGCACCTGCGGTTCGCGGACGTCCGGGTCTAGCCGTCCACCCGGTCCGGAACCGGTCGCGCTCTTCCTGCACCATCTACTGACGCGACGGCGCGGTCACGCGGCAGAGCGCGTCGAGCTCCTCCGCCCCGTCCTCGGGTCCGACGGCGATCAGCCGGTCTCCCTCGCGCAGCACGAACGGTCCACGCGGCCGGTAGATCCACCTCGAACCCCGCTGGACGGCGAGGACGAACATCCCGGTCTCGGTCTCCAGCCGAAGGTCCTTCAGGCTCCTGCCGTCGGCGGGCGTCCCGCTCTCGACGACCGTCTCGGCCGAGGTCTCCTCCGCCTCCTCGAGCGCGAGCTGGACGACGGGGTGGACGGGCTCGCCCCGCTCGACGTACCAGGTCAGGTCGCGCGCCGCATCGCACATGTACTCGCTGGCACTCCCCAGACGGAGCAGCCCCCTCAGCTCGTCCGGCTTGCGTGCCTCGGGGGCGGCGCGAAGCACCCACGACTCCAGCTCGTCGTGCAGGGCATCGCTCCGGGCCTCGAGCGCGCCGACCTCGGCCGCGAGCGCCCGGTTGTTGAACAGGATCGACGAGTAGGCGAGGCCGACCGCCGCCTCGGACTGGTCCTTCAGCTCGACGAGGATGTCGACCGCCCGGTCGAGCTCGGACAGGGGAGGGGCGTCGTCGTCGGGCACCTCGCGCTGGGGCGGCGCCCCGGCGAGCTCCCGCAGAAGCGTGACCCCCTCCTCGGGCCCACGCACGAGGAGCACGTCACCCTCGGTGAGCACGTCGTCCGCTCCCGGGTCGAACTGCCAGTCGATGCCGCTGCGGATCGCCATGACCCACATGCCGGTCTCGGTCGGCAGCGAGAGCTCGCGGAGCGAGCGCCCGTTCACGGTCGCGCCCTCGCCCACCTTCACGCGGGCAGTCATCTCGTCGGCGTGGCGTAGGTCGCGTCGGAGGGCGTCGGGAAGGCCGAGGTTCGCGGCGACCACGCGCGCGATGTCCGATGCGGCGTCGCCGATCTTCTCGATCGCGCCGGCGATCCACAGGACGCCGCCCATCGCCTCGGCGTCCTCGGGGCTGCGCGCGGCGAGCATCGCCACCTCGCGAAGGCGCTTCAGGTGCTCGTCCATGCGCTCCTCGAGGCGCTCGACCTCTCGGGCGAGCTTCTCCTCGTTGAAGAACACGGCGGCGTACGCGAGATCGACCATGAGCTCGGAGGCATCCTTCGCCTCGATGAGCAGGTCCTTCACGCTCTTCGGTTGGTCATCATCCATTCGAGAGCACCCCCAATGATGTCATGACGAACAGAACGACGGCCACGCCCGCCAGGTCCAGGACGCTCGTGATGATCGGAACGCTCTGGTCGTCGGGGTCCAGCCCGAACCGATACGTCCCGACCGCCAGGTAGTAGCTGGCCGCCAGCGTGATCGGGGTCACGACCAGGCCCGCGAGCAGCGTCCCGCCGAGCAGCGACCCGAACGCCGGCATCCCGTGGAGGTCGGTGGCGACGCCCAGCACGTACGCGATCACGCCGATCAGGGCAAAGACGGCGACGGACAGCGCGGAGACGATCGACGCGTCGACCACCGCCGGCGTCTCGGGGAGCCCGCGCGCCGTGATGACGCCCATCTGGAGCTTCGAGGCGATCCGCGAGGCGAAGATGCCTCCGAGCGCGCCCGCCTGCGACACGAACGGTGGGATCAGCGCCAGCAGCACCGGGACGGCGACGAGCTGGTCCTCACGCGCCCGAAGGAGCGATCCCGCCAGCACGTCGAGGACCGGCGTGAGCAGGATCACGGCCGTCATCTCGACGACGATGCGTCGGATCGCAGCGTCGCCGATCGTGTACGAGCGAACGGTCGCGAAGAGCGCGACCGCGATCGCGATCACGGCCGACGGCACGGCCACCGCGTTCGAGTCCAGCAGGTACGTGGCTAGGAACAGGCTCGGCAGCGTCGTCATGTCGCCGAGCGCGGTCACCATCGGCGTGGAGACGGAGTCGAGGTCCCACTCGCGCCGGTAGGACAGCACGGACAGCGCGATCGTGATCATCAGGATCAGCGCCGAGCCGATCGCGCCGCCGACGATCGCGATCGTGGCCAGCTTCCAGAGCGCGATCGATTCCTCGCCGAACGCCTCGGTCGCGAGCTTGGCGAGCACGGCCAGCCACAGCGACGACGAGAACGTGGTGACGATCGCGACGTAGACGTTGCGGTGCAGGACGCCGCCGCGGCGAAGGGTCGGTTCGAGCACCCCCGCGACGTTGGCCGTGCCGAGCCGCGCGCCGATCGCCCCGAAGATCGTCCCCTTCATGCCCACGGCGGCGGGGATCAGCACGATCAGACCCGGTAGCTCCTCGAGCGTGCCGGTGACGTGCGCGAGGGTCAGGCCGGCGACGAAGGCCGCCAGCGTGCTGACGGCGAGCGCGGCCAGACCCTGTCGCAGGGTCCGTTGCTCCGCGCGCCAGTAGGCCCACAGACTCCGCGCACGACGGGGAAGCGCCATAACGGTTCGCTCATCGGATCCTTCTCGGGTTCGTCGCCGAGGTCCTGCTCGCAGGGCCCGGGGCAGTATGCGCTCGGGATGCTTGCGGGACAACTATCGGCGTTCGGGCAGGCTCACTCCACCCAGTCTCGGGTGAGGAAGAGCCAGAACGCGAGGCCCGCGTACGCGCCGAACCGCCGGAAGCGGCGCTCGATCGCGGCGTCCGTCACGCTCTTGCGGCCGGCGAGCTTCGCGTACGTGGGCCGCGTCCACGAGTCCAGGATCAGCCGGTGGTACCGGCCGAGCGTCATCATGATGTGCGCAGCGGCGTACGGTCCGACGCCCGGCAGCGCGAGCAGTCGCGCCTCGAGCTCCTCGTCGGGCAGCTCGTCCGGCGTCGCGGTCGCGAACGCTTCCAGATCGATCTCGCCCTCGACGACGCTGCGGGCGAGCTCGACCAGGTAGGCGCCCCGGTACCCCGTTCGAGCGACGTCGCGGTAGAACGCCTCCCCGGCCTGGACCATCGCGACCGGCGTCGGGAACGCTCGGCCCCACGGACCGTCGGCGGGCGCGCCCGGCGCCGGCTCGCCGAGGTTCTGCACGATCGCGTGCACCATCCGGACGGTGGCCGACCAGGCGCAGTTGGTGGTGCAGATCGTCTTCACGACGTCCTCGAACACGCTCGGGCTCTGGACCATCCGACCCGCCCCCGAGACCACCCAGGACAGGTCGGCGTCGGCGGAGGCGGCCACGTAGAAGCCCGAGAGGTCCGCATCGAACCGCAGGACGTGCCGGACGATGCGGGTCAGGTCCCGCGCGAGCGCGTCCGAGACGGCCGGGCCGAGGACCGACACCTTCGCGTGTCCCTTGCGGCCGGCCTCGATCCGGAGCGTGCGCGGGCGGCCACGGCGCGGACGCACGGTGATCTCGAGCGAGCGGTAGTCCGGCGCGGGGCGCATCGGGGCGAGGTCGACGAACCCGTGGGAGTTCAGCGTTCGAACGAGGTCGACCGGTTCGCCGCCGGCGCCGAGCAAGGGGAGCTCGAACGACCTCACGTCTCGGTCCGCCGGCGCTCCCGCCATGCCCGCACCTTGGCGCGGTTGCCGCACGTCGACATCGAGCACCAGCGGCCGGAGTGGTTCTTCGAGCGGTCGTAGAACGCCGAGCGACAGGTCTCGTCGGCGCAGAGCTTCAGGTGCTCGAACGTCCCGTCGAACGCGCTCACGAACGCGATCGCCACGATCGCGCCGAACGCGGCGGCGACGCCTTCGCCCTTGGGTTCGAGCGTGGGGGCGCCGGCCTCGTGGAAGTGCGGGTGCAGCCCGGCCTGGAGGCCGACCGCGTCGATCGTCTCCGCGTCCTCCGCGGAGATCGGCTCGTCCCCCTCGGTCAGGATCAGACCCCGGATCGCGTCGCGGAGTCGCAGGTAGGTCTCACGGTCTCGATCGGTGAACCGTTCGTTCTCCGAGAGGAGGCCGCGGCCGACGAGGAACGAGCGGATCACCCCCGCCGGAGGATCGAGGTGCGTCCCCTCGACGTCGTGGACGTGCAGGTTCACGAACCGCTGCAGCAGCTCGAGGTCGCCCGGGGCGGGCGGGGTGGTGCTGTCGTGCGTAACGAAGTCGAGCATCGTGTCACCGGCAGTGTACACCATCGAAATCCATTGACAAGTTACGCTAACCAGTATAGGATTCGTTGTAGGTTACGACGGCCGAAGGAGGTGGACGAGCTGCTGACACCCGGGATGCTTTCGGAACTGAGCCGCGCCCGCGCCGAGGCGCTGCGTGCCGAGGCTCGGTCCGTCCCACGCCCGCGCCGAACGCGCAGGCGCACCGGGGCGCGACAGGCGCTGGGCGCTCGTCTCGTGATCGCGGGGCGCCGGCTGATGCGCCAGCGCAAGGTGGTGGCCTGATGGCGCCGCTCGAGATCGCCCTGACGCTCCTGGTGATCGGTCTGCTGTGGGTCGCGGCGGTCGCGTTCGGCCGCGACTCGCGAGATGGCAGCGACTGGTCGGGGACCGGCGTGCGCGAGCGGCCGCGGCGGCTGGGCGACTGATCCGGCGTCGCTCCCCAGCGCCTCGCTCTTATGCGCCCGGCCGGGCATCCGCGCCGCCCGTACGATGGCGGGATGGTGCTCGGCTTCAGCGACTGGGCCGTCGAGATCCTCACGCGGACCCACGAGGCCGCCCGTCGGTTCAACGCGAGCGCGACGGTGCGGCTGCACCGGACCGCGACCGGCGTGGCCTTCGAGCTCACGGACGAACGGCAGGAGGGCGACGACGTGATCCGCCGCGACGGGTTCGAGCTTTGGGTGGAGGCGGGCCTCGACGGCACGGTCGACGTCGTCGAGCCGCACGATCAACTGATCCTGCGCCCTCCGGGTGACCCCGAGCGGAGCGAGCGGCCCTCACATCCGCCGGCGTCCTCGGACTGACCCGACGCGGGGTCCACGGCGTGTTCGGGGGACACGTTTCACCGGGTTCGCATGCGCGTGCGGATACACTTCTGCGCACCGTGACCTCTTCGTCAGCCGGCGCATCGATCCGTTCCCTCGGCGGGGCGGGCCCCGTCATGCTGATCGGGGGCGCCGAGGACAAGGTCCGCGACAAGGTGATCCTCTCGCGCTTCGGGGCGTTCGCGGGAGCCCCTGATGGGCACGTCGTCGTGGTCTCGACGGCGTCGTCTCTCGGGGAGGTCGCGACCGAGCGGTACCGGGAGCTCTTCGAGGGCATGGGGATCGGGCACGTCTCCGGCATCCGGCCGGAGGAACGCTCGGAGGCCGAGGATCCCGAGCTCGCCTCAGCGCTCTCGGACGCGACCGCCGTGTTCCTGACCGGCGGCAACCAGCTCCGTCTGTCCTCGGTCGTCGCGGGGACCCGCGTCGCCGACGCGATCCATCGGGCGCACGACCGGGGCGCGGTCCTGGCCGGGACGTCCGCGGGCGCGAGCGCGATGGCGACGCACATGATGGCGTTCGGCCGCGGTGGGGAGACGCCCAAGCTCCGCATGGCGCAGCTCGCGGCGGGGCTGGGCGTGCTGCACGGCCTCGTGATCGACCAGCATTTCGAGCAGCGCGGCCGGTTCGGGCGGCTGCTCGCGGTCGTCGCCCAGTCGCCGTCGCTGCTGGGCGTCGGCCTCGACGAGGACACCGCCGCGATCGTCTACGGCGACCGCTCGATGGAGGTCGTCGGCAGGGGCGCGGTCACGGTGCTCGACGGGTCTCGCGTGATGACCGACGCGCACCAGGCAAAGGGTCACCGGCCGCTCATGGTCTCGGGCGCGGTCGTGCACTCGCTGCCCGACGCGACCTGGTTCGACCTGCGGGCGCGGGCGCTGCTCGCCGGCGCGCCCGGCGAGGAACGTGAGGCGTCGGAGTGAGCGAGGGCCGGGCCGGCACACGCGAGGATCGCAAGCGGACGAGGAAGCAATCGCCGGTGGACAGGCGTCCGCTGGGCCCAGACCTGAAGGTCGTCGAACGGCAGGTCTTCCGAGGCCCCAACTACTGGTCGTACGACCCGGCGATCCGCCTGCTCGTCGACCTGGGCTCGCTCGAGGACTGGCCCTCGGACACGATCCCCGGGTTCGTCGACGGCCTCCTCGAGATGCTTCCCGGCGTCGCCGATCACTCGTGCTCGCTCGGCCGCCGGGGCGGCTTCGGGGAACGGCTGCGCGAGGGAACGTGGGCGGGACACGTGGCCGAGCACATCGCGCTCGAGCTTCAGCGCGAGACGGGCTCTCACGTGTACCGCGGCAAGACCCGCAGCGCCGGCGAGCCAGGTCGCTACAACGTGATCTACGGGTACTGGGAGGAGCGCGTGGGCATGGCGGCCGGCGACCTCGCCGTCCGGCTCGTGAACCATCTGGTCCGGCCGGTCGAGGGGTTCGACTTCCTCGCGGAGCTCGAGGAGTTGATCCGGCTCGCCGAACGGCGCGCGTTCGGACCGTCGACGCAGGCGATCTTGGACGAGGCTGCGAGCCGCGACATCCCGTTCATCCGGCTGAACGAGGCGTCGCTCGTCCAGCTGGGATGGGGCAAGTACCAGCAGCGGATCCGCGCGACGATGACCTCGAAGACGAGCGCGCTCGCCGTCGACATCGCCGGTGACAAGGACGTCACACGCCGCCTGCTCGCATCCGCGGGCCTTCCGGTCCCACGCGGCGAGATCGTCCGCACCGTCGAGGAGGCCGTCGCCGCGGCGAACAGGATCGGGTTCCCCGTCGTGACCAAGCCTCTCGACGGCAACCACGGCCGAGGCGTCGGACTGGACCTTCGGGGCGACGAGGACGTCCGGACCGGGTTCGGGCGGGCGGTCGCGGAGGCGCGCAGGGGGCAGGTCGTCGTCGAGAGCTACGTGACCGGTCAGGACTACCGGGTGCTGGTGATCGGCGGTCGGATGGTCGCGGTCGCCGAGCGCGTCCCGGCGCACGTGACGGGTGACGGCAAGCACACGGTCTCGGATCTGGTCGAGATCGCGAACTCGGACCCGCGTCGCGGCATCGGTCACGAGAAGGTGCTCACCCGCATCACCGTCGACGATGCCGCGATCGAGCTGCTGCGCAAGCAGGGGTTGGGGCTCGACGACGTGCCACCTGAGGGTGCGTTCGTGCAGCTGGCTGCGACGGGCAACATGTCGACGGGCGGCATCTCGATCGACCGGACGTGGGAGGCACACGAGGAGAACGTCGAGATCGCCGAGGAGGCGGCTCGCGTCGTCGGCCTCGACGTCGCCGGGATCGACTTCCTGACGCCGGACATCACGCATCCCGTCCGAGAGACCGGGGGTGCGATCGTCGAGGTCAACGCGGCACCCGGCTTCCGGATGCACACGCACCCGACCGAGGGCGAGGCGCAGTTCGTCGCGAAGGAGGTCGTCGACCTCCTGTTCCCGAGCGGCATGCCGTCGAGGATCCCGATCGTGGCCGTGACCGGCTCCAACGGCAAGACCACGACGACGCGCATGATCGCGCACATCTTCAAGGGCATGGGGCGTTCGGTCGGGATGACGACGACGGACGGGATCTACATCGACGAGCGCCTCGTGAAGCGAGCGGACGCGAGCGGGCCGAAATCCGCGCAGATGGTGCTTCAGAACCCGCGGGTGGACTTCGCGGTGTTCGAGACGGCGCGCGGCGGGATCCTGCGCGAGGGGCTCGGCTACGGGAGGAACGACGTCGCTGTCGTGCTGAACGTCACCGGGGACCATCTGGGCCTGAAGGGGATCGACTCGCTCGAGCAGCTCGCGGCCGTGAAGCAGGTGGTGGTCGAGGCCGTGCCCAAGACCGGCTACGCGGTGCTGAACGCCGACGACCCGCTCGTCGCCGAGATGCGCAAGGCGTGCAGCGGGTCCGTGATCATGTTCTCGATGCAGGAGAAGAACGACCTCGTCGAGCGGTGGGTTCGTCGCGGGGGCAAGGCCGTGGTGCTCGAGAAGGGGCCGCTCGGCGAGATGATGGTGATCAAGGAAGGCCGTCGCACGATGCCGATCGCGTGGGTGCACACACTGCCGTCCACCTTCGAGGGCCGTGCCCGGATGATGGTCCAGAACGCGATGGCGGCCGCCGCCGCGGCGCATGCGGCCGGAGCGCACCTGCACGACATCCGCCAGGGCCTGCGGTCGTTCACGACGTCGATCTACCAGGCGCCGGGACGGCTGAACGTCTTCGACCTGGACGGCGTGAAGGTGATCGTCGACTACGCGCACAACCCGGCGGGCCTCGCGACGCTCGGCGACTTCGTCGAACGGCTGACCTCCGATGCCCCCACCGGCGGACGCCCGGGCGAGGCGTCGTGGAGCGCGAACCTGCGGGTCGCGGTCGTCGCGACGGCCGGAGATCGACGCGACGAGGACATGCGGGAGCTCGGCAGGGTTGCCGCCAAGCACTTCGACGACGTGATCATCCGTGAGGACCGGAACACGCGCGGGCGACGGCGCGGCGAGACGGCGGCGTTGATCCTCGCAGGGGTGCAGGAGGCGATATCGGCGGGCGCCCGCGCCGGCAGCGCCGAGATCGTCGTCGACGAGATGGACGCGACGCGCAAAGCGCTCGCCCGCTCGCGGCCCGGTGACCTCGTCGTGCTGTGCGTCGACTACGCGACCGACGTGTACAAGGAGCTCGAGCACCGTCGCTCGCTGGCCGCGCCGACGATCTTCAGTCCGACCGAGGGCAACGGGAAGGTCGAGCCGGCGGGCGGCGATCCCGACTACCTGGGCGTCTGAGCGATGTCGAACCCCACGGTGCGCACCGAGCTCGAGCACGTCAGGGACGAGCTCCGGGCGGAGCTCGAGCGGCTCACGGCGGCGCCGCGGGATCCCATGGGCGCGGTGTCGTTCGGCAAGCGCGTCGGTGAGGGCACCACGCAGGCCGTCGAGCGCATCGCGCAGGTCGACGCCGCGAAGAAGCTCGACGCCAAGCTGCGGGACGTCGAGCGCGCGATCGAGAAGATCGACGACGGGACGTACGGGGCGTGCGACGAGTGCGGTCGGCCGATCGGGTCCGAGCGCCTCGAGGCGATCCCGTGGGCGACCCGGTGCGTCCGCGACGCGAGCCGATGAGGTGGGGGTTCAGCGCATATCGGGCATCGCGATCGCTGCTACCCGGCGGGCGCTTTCGAAGGCGGCCTCGATGATCTCCAGAACACCGACGGCCTCGCGGGGGTCGACGGGGGGCGGTGCACCTTCGATGAGTGAGCGCGCAACGGCTGCGTAGAACGCCTCGTACGCCCCGGCTTCCGTCTCGATCGGTCGCTCCTGATCGCCTGTGGACACTCGCCCCCAAAGCTCGGGGGTGTCGAGGCCCCACCCCTCGTCGCCCGGACGCATCCCATCGGCGAGTGCCTGCTCCTGAACGTCGAGCCCGTGCTTCTCGAACGTCCCCGCGAGTCCGAGCACGCGGAGCCGCGGTCCACGGATCGCGGCAAGAACGCTCATCCACAGATGGGTCCTGACCCCCGATCCGTGCGTGAGCGCGACGAAGACGTCGTCGTCGACGACCGCACCGGGTCGTCGGCGGTCGACCTCGGCATAGATCGCGCGCACGGGGCCGAACAGCTGGACGGCCTGGTCGATCAGGTGGCTACCGAGATCGAACAGGAGGCCGCCCGCCTCCTCCGCTTCGGCGCGCTCGCGCCAGGCGCCCTGCTGCACCTCCGGCCGCCAGCGCTCGAACCGCGATTCGAAGCGGACGATGGTCCCGAGCGCATCCTCATCGAGGAGCCGTCGGAGGGTCAGGAAGTCGCCGTCCCAACGGCGGTTCTGGAAGACGGTGAGGTAGCGCCCGCGGCGTTCGGCCTCCTCGACAACCTGCCGGCCCTCGGCGGCGCTGGTCGCCATCGGCTTGTCCAGCACGACGTCCAGACCGGCCTCGAACGCCGAAATGGCGAGCGGGGCGTGGAAGCGATTCGGTGTGGCGATCACGACCAGGTCGTGCTCGGACGCTGATGCCCACAGCGCCTCCGCATCGGGGAGGATGCGGGCCTGCGGATATCGCTCCTCGGCTCGGGCGCGCCGCCGGGGATCGCTCGTGACGATCGACGCGAGGTGCACCCCCGGCGTCGCGGCGACGAGCGGCGCATGGAAGACGGCGCCGCCCAGACCGAATCCGATCACGGCTACGCGGATCGGATCGTTGGCTGCGTAGCTCACGGCATCGATCGACCGATGGCGGTCGTACCCCACGGCTGCGTGACGTATCTGAGGGCGTGGGGGTCGGGGTCGAGGAGCGCCGCAGGCACATCTTCCAGCGGCAACACGGTCGTCGGGAGCCGTTCGAGCGGCAGGCCGCCGGAGCGCACGAGCTCGAGCGCGGATCGGTAGTCCCCGAGCGTCGAGCCGGTGCTCCCGACCAGCCGAAGGTGGCGATAATGGACGACGTTCGCGTCGACGGGAGCACCCCCCGGCGTTCCAGCGAACGCGTGCACGGTGCCGCCAACCTTCACGCGGTCCAGTGTCCAGCGCAACGGCTCCGGCCCGGGGGCCGTGACGAGCGCCACATCCATCGCGGCCGGCGGGTCGTCGTCCGGACCGATGACGGCGTCGGCTCCGAGTCGAGACGCGAGCGCGCGACGCGGCTCGGACCTCTGCATCACCGTCACGCGCGCGCCGAGCGACCGGAGCGCCCACATCCCGAGGATCCCGAGGGTTCCTGCGCCGACGACGAGCGCCTCAGCGCCGACGGTCGGCGCCAGGAGACCGGCCGCGTGGAGCACCGTGGCGAGTGGCTCGGCGAGCGATGCGCGATCGATCGGCAGGCCGTCGAGCGGCACGACGTGACGCTCGGGCACAGCGACGATCTGGGCAAGGCCGCCGTCGCGATGGATGCCGATGTCGACGTGGTCCGGACATCGGTTCTCGAAGCCGGCCGCGCACGACGGACAGCGGCCGCAGCCGATGTTCGGGTGTACGCCGACCGGGGTTCCGTCCTCGAGCACTCCCGCGATCTCATGGCCCGGGACCCTGGGAGCATGCGTTCCCAGCGCAGCCATCCGCCGGTCCGTGGCGCACAGCGACGCGGACAGCACGCGGACCAGGGCCTCGGCCTGTCGAGGGACGGGCGGTTCGACGTCGATCATCGCGACGCGGCGGGGACCGACGATCTTCACGGCGTTCATCTGCCGCTCAGTGCAGTTCCGCCAGATCCTTCTGGGTCACCTCGCCGGGCAGCTTGCCCAGGATGATCATGGCCAGAACCTCATCGACGGTCACGTCATCCTTGTTGACGGTGCCGACGAGCTTGCCCTGGAGCATGACGCTGATCCTGTCGGCTGAGTCGTAGACGTCGTGGATGTCGTGGCTGATCAGGAAGATGCCGATCCCCTCGGACTTGAGCTGCCTGATGAGGTCGCCGACCTGCTTGGTCTCGGCGGGCCCGAGCGCTGCGGTCGGCTCGTCCATGATCAGGATCCGAGCGTTGAAGTGGAGCGCCCGCGCGATCGCCACCGACTGTCGCTGGCCACCCGAAAGGGACTGCACCGGGACGACGAAGTTCTGGAACCTCGGGTTCAGCCGGTTCATGAGCTTGCGCGTCGCGTCTTCCATCGCGCTGTCGTTGAGGTTCCCGAGGCGCGTGGTGATCTCCCGGCCGAGGAACACGTTCCCGGACGCGTCGATGTTGTCCGCAAGCTCGAGCGTCTGATAGATGGTCTCGACGCCCAGCTCCTTCGCGTCCCTCGGGGTCGCGATCGTCACGGGCGTCCCGTCGATGAAGATCTCCCCGGAGTCGGCCGGGTGGGCTCCCGACAGCGTCTTGATCAGTGTGGTCTTGCCCGCGCCGTTGCCGCCAACCAGCCCGACGACCTCGCCCGCGTTCAGATCGACCGTGACCCCGTCGACGGCGTGCACGCCGCCGAACGCGACGCGGATGTCGCGGAGCTCCACGAGCGGGGCGCGCGTCGCCGTCTGCTCCATCATCTGGCCGCCCTCCTCCGGACGACCGTGTCCAGGCCCACCGCGAGGACCAACACGATCCCGACGACGATGTCCTGGAGCGGCGCCTCGACCCCCATCAGGACCATGCCCGACACCAGCGACTGCATAACGAGCGCGCCGAGGACGGCGCCGGAGACCGTGCCGATCCCACCCGTGAAGGAGGTGCCGCCGATGACGGCGGCCGCGATGACGTTGAGCTCCATGCCGGTCCCGAGGCTGCTCACCGCCGCGTTCAGCCGGGCGATCTGCACCGCGGCCGCCAGGCCGACGAGCAGGCCCATCATCGTGAAGGTCCTCAGGATGGTGCGCTTGGTCTTGATGCCGGCGAGCTCGGCCGCCTCCGGGTTGCCGCCGATGCCGTAGACGTAGCGCCCGAACCGACGGCGCGTCGCGAGGAAGGTCATGAAGATGGCGACAGCGATCGCGATGAGTACGGGGTAGGCCAGGCCGAGGGAGATATCCTGCCCGGCCTGGCCACGCTGCTCGGCCAGCGCCGGAGGCAGGTAGTAGCGGTTGAGGTAGGCGACCGCCCCGAGGACGGCCGCGCAGGAGATCACCCCGAGGCCCACCTCCGCCCACATCGGCCGGAGGTGGAACCCGTACCGAGCCCGCTGCCGCCTGCGCGTGAGCTGGAGGGCGACGATCGCGATGCAGGCGAGGATGCCCAAGATCCAGCTCGCCATCCCCCCGATGGTCCCCTCCGATCCGCCGCCGAGGAGCCGGAAATTCGAGTCCATCGGGGCGATCGTCTGCCCGCTGGCGGTCCACCAGGCCACGCCTCGCCACACGAGGAACCCACCGAGCGTCACGATGAACGAGGGCACGCCCACGTACGCGACGATCGACCCCTGGAGTGCGCCGACGGCCGCGCCGAGCGCGAGACCCAGCAGCACGCAGATGACCCAGGTCAACGGATGGTCGAAGCCGAGCCACTCGGGGAGCCAGTCGTGCTGCGCGACGCCCATGATCATGCCGACGACCGCCATCACGGCGCCGACCGACAGGTCGATGTTCCGCGTGACGATGATCAGGACCATCCCGGTCGCCATGATCGCCACGACCGAGGTCTGGACCGACAGGTTCCATAGGTTCCTGGGTGTCAGGAACGTCCCGCCCGACAAGATGTTGAAGCCCACCCAGATGATCGCAAGCGCGACCAGCATGCCGGCGAGTCGAGCATCGAACTCCGCCGACCGAAGGGCCGCGCGGAACGAGCGAGCCTCGCGCTCTTGTGGCTCCGTCGCCGGCGCCTGCTGCGCCGACTCGGCTGCGGAAACGTCGGTGTCAGCCACTATGCCTCGGAGCATCCTACGCCGACCGTGGACCCGCGGCTCTCGTCGAGCCGCGGGTCCGAGGTCAGCGCTCGTTCACCTCAGGTTCGTCTACTCACAGACGGCCACGCTGCCCGGCTCGACGCCCTGGCAGAGCTCGTCCGTCGTGATCCATCCGGCGTCGACCACGACGTCGAGATTGTCCTGGGTGATCGCCTCCGGCGTCAGCAGGATCGACGTCATGTCGTAATCGTTGATCGGCGTCGTAAAGGTCACCGTGTCTGGGATCTCCTCGAGCGCCGTGCCCTGCGCGAGCTGGCACGCCGCCTCGCCGGCGGCCACGCCGAGCAGGCGAGCGTCCTTCCACACGGACACCGTCTGGGTGCCGAGGGCGACCCGGTTCAGGGCGGCGAGGTCGCCGTCCTGTCCGGACACCGCCACCGAGCCCGCAAGTCCCTGGGCCTCGAGCGCGGCAACCACGCCACCCGCCATCCCGTCGTTGGACGCGACGACGGCCTGGACGTCGTTGTTGTTCTCGGTCAGGAACTGCTCCATGTTGGTTTGCGCGACCGCCGGGTCCCAGTTGTCTGTGTAGGACTCGCCGACGTTGACGATGTCACCCGCGTCGATCGCGGCCTGCAGGACCTCGAGCTGGCCCCCGTGAACGAAGTCGGCGTTCGGGTCGGCCGAGTTGCCCTTGATGAACACGTAGTTGCCCGTCGGTACCTGGTCGTAGACGGCCTGCGCTTGCAGGCGGCCGACCTCGACGTTGTCGAACGAGACGTACAGCGCCCCGGGGTCCTCGATCAGACGGTCGTACGCGACCGTCGGGATGCCCTGCTCGAGGGCGCTTTGGACCGCCGGCACGATGGCCTCCGTGTCCTGCGCCAGGATGAGGACGACGTCCGCCCCCTGAGCGATCAGGTTCTCGACATCCGTCAGCTGCTGCTCGGCCGACGACCCCGCGTCCGAGGAGATGTAGTCGGCGTCGCACGTGGCGATGCCCTCCTGGATCGCGGGCTCATCCCACTTGGCCCAGCGCTCCTCGTTGTAGTTGTTCCAGGACACGCCGATGGTGATCCCCTCGGCACCGGTCTCGGCACCGGTCGCGCCGGTCTCACCGCCCTCGTCGTCCCCGCCGCAGGCAGCCAGAACCAACGCGGCGAGCGCCAGGGCGATCACCCATGATCGACGCTTCACGAGACTTCCCCCCTTCCCGGATGGCGAGGATCGGATGCGCCACCCCTTTCCGAAGTACTACGCACGGCAGGCCCCTCGGGCCTTCGACGGGCCGATCGCGATGCACCCGAGCGGTCGCATGTGGCCGTCGGTCTCGGGCCGCGGGCACCATGTCACACTTCGTCTGAGCGCGCAACAAATCCCGTTGGACCCTGCGATCAGGACCTTCGACGAGGTCGGAGCCGCCTTGCGTCGAGCCGCTGGGCTCGGATACCCTGCGCGCGCGTGAGCCGAGGTTCGCATGTTCGCGATCGTCCCGTCGGCAAGACCGTGGCGGGAAGACGAAGGTGGATAGCGTGGGGTCGCCAACAAATCGGTACGACGAACCCGGAACCGTCGCGGCCGGCCCCGGTTGGCGGCGCGGCGTCGCCGCCGAGGAGATCAGGCGCCACAACCTCGGAGCGGTGCTCGAACGGCTCCATCTGTTGGGTCCCCTCACCCGTTCCGACCTCGTGGCGGCGACCGGGCTGAACCGCTCGACGATCGGCGATCTCCTCGGAGAGCTCACCGACCTCGGGCTGATCGACGAGCGGGCCGGGGCGGCCCCATCGGGGCCCGGCCGTCCCTCGCCGCTGGCGCAGGCCAGGGCCGAGGGGGCGATGGTCCTGGCCGTCGAGCTCGCGGTCGACTCGATCGCGGTCGCGACCGTCGGCCTCGGCGGGCACGTTTACAACCGGGTCCGCGTGGCCCGACCGCGCGGCCGTTTCTCGCCGGAGGCCACGGTCCAGGACGTGGCGAAGCTCGCGGGACCCCTCGTCGCCTCCCTGCCGGCCGGCACGCTCGCCGGCGTCGGCGTCGCGGTGGTGGGCCTCACGCGCCGATCCGACGGGTTCGTGCATCTGGCCCCGAACCTCGGGTGGCGGGACGTCTCCCTCGCCCCGATGCTGGCCAGCGAGCTCGGCCTGGATGCTCCGATCATGGCCGCGAACGAAGCCGATCTGGGCGCGCTTGCCGAGCAGCGCCGGGGCCGCCATCACGGGATCCGCAACCTGATCTACGTCTCGGGCGAGGTTGGGATCGGAGCCGGGATCATCGTCGACGGGGAGCCGCTGCTCGGCTCCGCGGGCTACGCGGGTGAGGCCGGGCACACCCTGATCGATCCGGCCGGGCCGGCCTGCCGATGTGGCGCCTCCGGCTGTTGGGAGGTTCGAGCCGGGGAGGCGGCCCTGTTGCGCGCCGCCGGCGTCGAGGAAGGAACCGGACATCTGGACGAGGTGGCCGAGCGGGCTGGCGGCGGCGACGCGGCGGTGCTTAGGGCGCTCGACGAGATCGGACGGTGGCTCGGATTCGGCATCGGCAACCTCATCAACGTGTTCAACCCGCAGCTCGTCGTCCTGGGTGGCCTCTACCAGCGGCTGTTCGGCTACCTCGAAGCCTCCGTCCTCGAAGGAGCCAAGCTCAGGACCCTAGACGCGCCGGGAGCGATGGCGACGATCGCGCCGAGCGCCTTGGGTCCCGACGCTCCGCTGATCGGCGCCGCCGAGCTCGCCCTTTGGGCAGTGATCGTGGACCCGGCTGCGTTCGCTCGCCGCAACGGCGCCGTCGCGGCGAGCGAAGGGGTCGCGCGGTGAGCGTCGCGAGGTCGCCTCGGGGGCGCTCGGGCCGTTCGGCGTTCGTCATTGGTGCGGCAGTCGGACTGACGCTCGTCGTCGCCAGCGTGGCGCTCGTCCGGGTCTCGGCCGACGATGGGACCGATTGCGAACGCGTCGCGGCGCCAGCCGGCTGGTCCGTCGCCCGGCGATGGGACGAAGCGTTGCTGTCCGCGATCCGACGTGCCCTGCCGGCGCCGACGCTGCACGCCCGCAACCTGTACCACGTCTCTGCGGCGATGTGGGATGCGTGGGCAGCGTACGACCCGGACGCGGTCGGCGTCTTCGTCGACGAGACGCACACCGCCGAGGACGCGACGGTCGCGCGCGAGGAGGCGATCAGCTACGCCGCGTTCCGGATCCTCGATCATCGGTACCGGACGGCGGTAGGCGCGACCGACTCGCGTCTGGAGTTCCGACAAGTGATGCAGGACCTCTGCTATCCGATTAACGTCACGACGACCGAGGGCGACTCGCCGGCGGCGCTCGGGAACCGGATCGCCGCGACGGTGATCGCCTCCGGGATGGAGGACGGGTCGAACGAAGCGGGCGGCTACACGAGCGACTACCGATCGGTGAACGCGCCGCTCGTCGTCGCGGACGCCGATCCCGACGAGATGAGCGACCCGAACCGCTGGCAGCCGCTCCAGCTCGAG
>JBMDWR010000390.1:0-3561 GCA_048594645.1 Actinomycetota bacterium | reverse complement strand
GCGAGCCGCGGCTACGTCAAACGCCGCGAGGCGATCCCGTACATCATGGGCGCCAACATCACGACGCTCGCCGACACCCTGGTCGCGGCCATGGTCCTGGGGAACGCCGTCGCCGTCCAGATCGTCCTGGCGCAGGCGATCGCCGTCAGCCTCATCTCGCTGCTGTTGCTCGCGTTCGCGTACCGCCCGCTGGTCGAGGGTGTCATGCGGCTCGACGACTGGGTCGTGAGTTCGAACGTCCGGCTCTGGTGGTTCGTCGCGATCCTGTTCATCATGCCGGCGATCTTCCTCACGTCCGGCATCTGGATCGGTCCGATCGCCCGCTGAGCCGGACCCACCCGTGGTGCGGTGGGTAGCTCCCTCGGCTAGCCAGGACGGCTGCCGTGGTGCAGGCGCCAGACGTTCGAAGCGACTCGAGCCGGCGGTCGGATTCGAACCGACGACCTGCTGTTTACAAGACAGCTGCTCTACCCCTGAGCTACGCCGGCGCGATGCGAGTCTACGCCGCGTCCCGCGGCGGCAACACGAACGCGTACAGCACCGCGGCCAACGACGCCGACGCGTTCAAAGACCCGACGCGCCCCAGCATCGGGAGTCGAACGAGCACGTCGCATGCCTCGCGGGTCAGCCGCGCGAGCCCCTCGTCCTCGGATCCGACGACGACCGCGATCTGGCCGTCCGGTCGATGCGCCTCGAACACGCTCTTGTCGGCCGCCTCGTCCAGGCCCACGGTCGTGAACCCGGCACTCCGCAGCCGGTCAAGCGCCCGCGCGATATTGGCGACACGGGCGTGCGTGAGATGCAGGATCGCCCCCGCCGAGGCGCGCACCGCGGCGGGCGTGATCTCGGCCGCCCGACGCCTGCGCGTGATGAGCATCGCGGCACCGGCCGCCTCGGCGGACCGAGCCGCGGCCCCGAGGTTGTTGGGGTCCGTGATGCCGTCGAGCACGACCACGAGCGCGTCGTCGGCGAACCGCCACTCGGTGAGCTGGCGTTCGCCGAGTGGGTCAGGCAGCGAGATCGTCGCCACGATGCCCTGATGATCGTGCTCCAAGGCATCGAGCCGTGTGCGGTCGACCTCGCGCAGGTCTACGCCGACCTCGACGCAGGCCGCGACGAGCTCGCGGAGACCCGTGGTCGCGCGAGCCTCTCGAGCGATGAGGATCTCGTGCGCGACGCCGGCGCGAACCGCTTCGAGGACCGCTCGGCGTCCCCCCAGGCGCATCTGCATCGCGGACGTTCCGGTCCCCCGTCAGCGTCGCCTGAGCACCGCCACCGCGATGCATCCGACGCCGTCGCCGGACAGGCCGAGACCTTCGGGCCTGGTCGCCTTGACCGAGACGCGTTCGGCCCCGACGCCGAGCGCGGCCGCGAGTCGCTCCCGCATCTCGGCGGCTGCGGGGTGCACGCGAGGGCGTTCGGCGATCACGGTCACATCGGATGATGCCGGCTCGAAACCGGCCTCCGCCGCCATCTCGACGACGCGCCCCAGGAGGTCGAGCCCGGGGATCCCCTGCGTCGATGGCGCGTCTTCCGGGAAGTGCATCCCGACGTCGCCGAGACCCGCGGCGCCGAGCAGCGCGTCGGCGAGCGCGTGGCAGACGGCATCCCCGTCGGAGTGTCCGGCGAGACCGTCCTCGCCGTCGAACCGGACGCCCCCGAGCCACAGGTCGCGGCCGTGCTCGAACCGGTGCACGTCGAACCCGAGCCCGACTCTGCGGTCGGACGCACAGCCCTCGATCGCCCCGGCGATCCGAACATCGTCTGCCGTCGTGAGCTTCAGGTTCGTTCGCTCGCCGGCGATCGTTCGGACCTTGAATCCCGCCCGCTCCAGGAGCGAGGCGTCGTCCGTACCCTCGAACCCGTCCGCCACGGCCTGCTCGTGCGCCTTGCGAAGAGCCTGGGGCTCGAACGCCTGCGGCGTCTGGGCGAGCGCGAGAGCGTCGCGCGGCTCGGTCGATACGACGACGTTCCCCTGCAAGCGTTTCACGGTCTCGGCCACCGGAAGGACGGGGATCACCCCATCCCATCCGTCCAGCGCGTCGATCGTCCTGGCGAACAGCGCCGTCGAGGCGAGCGGGCGCGCCGCGTCGTGGCAGACGACCGCGTCGACGTCGCCCGGCAGCACCGGGAGGGCCGCCCTCACGGAAGCTTGCCGCGTGTCACCGCCCGTTACGACCGTCGCGACGCGATAGGGGGCGACGGCCGCGCGTGCGGCCTCCTCCCAGCCGGCGGGCGCCACGACGATGACGCTGGAGACCGAGGCGCACGCCGAGGCGCGCTCGACCGAACGACCGAGGAGCGTTCCCCCGCCGAACGCGATCAGGGCCTTCGGCGTCGCCGAGCCCATCCGCTCGCCCCGTCCGGCGGCGAGCACGATCGCGACGGCCCGAGTCACGACGCCGAGGTTACTGGAGGCTGCCGAACGCCGGAGGGCGCTCGAAGACGTCGACCGACGTCGAAGCGACCGGGTGCCTCGAGATCAGGTGGCGGGTGCGGTCAGGCCCCCGCCATCGCACGCGCGCCGTGCGACTCGTCGAGGACCTTGTCGATCATCGCCTCGGCCTTCTCCTCGCCACCGCCGGTCGCGTAGGTGAGCTCGGAGACGAGGATCTGACGCGCCTTCGTGATCATGCGCTTCTCGCCTGCGGAAAGACCACGCTCACGTTCGCGGATCGAGAGGTTCCGCACGACCTCGGCGACCTGATAGATGTCGCCGGAGCGCAGCTTCTCGATGTTGTTCTTGAAACGCCGGCTCCAGTTGGCCGCCATCTTCGATTCGTCCTCGCGAAGGACGTTGAGGACCTTCTTGACCTCGTTCTTGCCGACCACGGATCGGAGGCCGACCTCTTCCGTGCTGTCGACCGGCACCATCAGCGTCAGATCGCCGTACGACACACGGAGCTTGAAGTACTTGCGCTTCTCCCCGAGGAACTCCCTCACGCACAGCTCTTCGATGACTGCTGCTCCGTGTTCCGGATGCACAACCGTGTCGCCTTTACGGAACACAAGACCCCCTAGAGTCGGCTGACGAGGCGGCGGAACCGTTCCAAGGGTAGCACGCTGGCGTCGCCGCTCGCAAATCAAAAGTGCTGGTCAGAGGCCCGTTTCGGCCATTTCCGGCATGCCGCGGCCTAGGTCGGATGGCCGCGAGCACCCCCGGCGCTCTTCCCCGTCCACTCGAGCGCCTGGAGCAGGTGCCGAACGCCGACGATCCGCACCCCGTCGACGGACCGGGGACCCGGCGGGGCGAAGACCGTACGGATGCGCGCGGACTTGGCCGCGGACAGGCGTGCACCCATGGCCGGGGCGGGCCGCACGACGCCGGTGAGGCCGACCTCGCCGACGAATGCCGAGGCGGCGGGCGGCGGGACGCCCGTGAATGCGGATGCGATCGCGGCCGCAACGGCGAGGTCCGAAGCCGCGTCATCGATCCTGGCCCCGCCTGCGACGGCGCCGAATACCTCGGCCCGGCCCAACCGGAAGCCGCCCCGGTCGAGCACGGCGGCGATCAGCTGGAAGCGCTTCGGATCGAGACCGCTCACCTGCCGCCGTGCTGGA
>JBMDWR010000039.1:0-1016 GCA_048594645.1 Actinomycetota bacterium | reverse complement strand
GGACCGCTACGGGCTGTCGTGGCAGATCATCCCGCGCCGTCTCGGCGCGTTGCTGTCCGATCCCGACCCCGCCCGCGCGCAGCGGGCGATGCAGGCGATGCTTCAGATGCGCAAGATCGACATCGCCGAGCTGGAGCGGGCAGCCGACGCCGCCTGAGTCGATGATGCGAGACGGAACCGACCGAGGAGACGTCGCACGCCGGATCGTCGACGACAACCTGTACATGACGCTCGGCACCGCGGACGAGGACGGCGTGCCGTGGGTCTCGCCCGTCTACTACGCGCCGTTCGGCTACTCCGAGCTGTTCTGGGTCTCGCGCCCCGAGGCGCGTCACTCGCGGAACATCGCGGTTCGCGCGGAGGTGAGCATCGCGATCTTCGACTCCACCGTGCCGATCGGCGCTGGGCAGGCCGTGTACATGACGGCGCTCGCCGAGCTCGTTCGAAGATCCGGGCGAGGTCGAGCGCGGGATCAGCATCTTCTCCAGCCGCTCGCTCCGCCACGGCGGCGCCGCGTGGGCGCCGGAGAACGTCGCGCCGTCGGCGGAGATCAGGCTGTACCGCGCTCGCGCGTCGGAGCACTTCGTACTCGGGGAGCGCGACGAGCGCATCCCCGTCGAGCTGTAAGCGCCTCACACATCCACCGGCCACCTGCTCGCCGCGCCGCTGGTGCCGCATCGACGCCGGCGGCGGATACTGGTGTTCGCCATGGACACCGGCATCACGACGCGACAGTCCGTCACGATCGACGCCCCCGCGGCCGAGGTGTGGCGGGCGCTCACCACGCCCGAGCGGATACGGCAGTGGTTCTTCGGCGTGGACACGCAGACCGACTGGGTCGAGGGCAGCCCGATCGTCCACCGCGGCGAGTACCGGGGGACGCCGTACGAGGACAAGGGCACGATCGTGCGCATCGAGCCCGAGCGGCTGCTCGTGCACACGCACTGGAGCTCGGTCTCGGGGCTCCCGGATCTCCCCGAGCACTACCAGGAGGTCACCTGGGCGCTCGCCGAGCG
>JBMDWR010000389.1:0-12506 GCA_048594645.1 Actinomycetota bacterium | reverse complement strand
TCGCATCCGCGATCACGTGCGGAGGACGCCGGTCGTCACGCTCGAGCCGCGAGCGTTCGGGATGCCATGCCGGCTCACGCTCAAGCTCGAGCTCATGCAGCACACCGGCTCGTTCAAGCCGCGCGGTGCGTTCAACAAGATGCTCTGCTCCGATGTGCCGGAGACCGGCGTGATCGCGGCGTCCGGAGGGAACTTCGGCCTCGCGGTCGCGTATGCCGCACACGCGCTCGGCCATCGCGCCGAGATCTTCGTGCCGTCGAACTCACCCAAGATCAAGGCCGACCGGATCCGGATGCTCGGCGCCGGCGTGACCGTCGCCGACGGCTACTACGACGAGGCGCTCGAGGCGAGCCGCGGTCGGGCCGAGGAGACGGGCGCGCTCGTGATGCATGCGTTCGACCAGCGGGAGATCGTCGCGGGCCAGGGGACGATCGCGCTCGAGCTCGCCGAGCAGGTCCCGGACGCCGACACCGTGCTTGTCGCGATCGGCGGAGGCGGCCTGATCGGCGGCGTCGCGGGATGGTACGAGGGCGGAACGCGCGTCATAGGCGTCGAGCCCGAGACGAGCACGTGCATGGCGTCGGCGCTCGAGGCGGGGAGGCCGGTCGATGTCACGTACAGCGGCTACGCGTCCGACTCGCTCGGCTGCCGGCGCGCAGGGGAGATCGCGTTCCAGGTCGCCTCGAGGTTCGTCGAACGCATCGTCCTCGTCTCCGACGACGCGATCCGCAGCGCGCAGCGCCAGCTCTGGGATTCGGCCCGGGTGTTCGCCGAGCCCGGCGGGGCGACCGCCCTCGCCGCGGTCCTCTCAGGCGCCTACATCCCAGACCCGGAGGAGCGCGTCGTTGCGATCGTCTGCGGCGCGAACGGCGACCTGGCCGCGATCAGCTGAGCTCGGAACCGCTCGCGAAGGCGGCCATGAGCTCCGGCGTCGCGCGCCTGCGGAACGCCTCGTTCACACGCTGACGCTCGAGGATCTGCCGCAGCATGAGGCCCGACTGTGGGATCGGGTGCTCGGCGAAGAACGTTGCGGCGTCCTCGACCTGCTCGGGCTCGGTGAGGTACCGCACGCCGTCGGCCACGTACACCACGGTCGTCGGGTTGAGCCGCGCGACGATCTCGTCCCAGTGCTCCTTGACGAAGGCCCACGCGCGGGCGCCGTGGTCACGATTGGCGACGGCGCGCGCGAGCACGGCCGGCGTGTTCTGGGCCCGAACGTCGGCCGTGAGCGCCTTCTCCACCGTGCGCTGGACGAGCACGGGGTCGCGGAAGTCCGGGAGCGCGTACAGGTACCGGAGCTCTTCCTGCGGCGTTCGGGCCCGGGCGATCGCCTCGACGTAGCGCTCGTAGTCCTCGCGCGTGCCGCCCGCCGCGACGATCGCCACCGATGCAGCCGCGAGCGACGGGTCGACGGCCTCATCGCCCCTCGATTCCCGTTCGATCTCCATCGCCAGGCCGAACGCGTGGGGGTCGGCGCCCAGCACCCCCAGCCCCGTGACCAGGGCGCCGCGGAGCGGCTTGTCCAGTTCGCGCTCGCCCTCGCGGGGCTCCCAGCCGACCCGCTCGACGGCCGGCCACAGCAACCCGCGGATCCACCCCCGGAAGTGCTCGCGCGGTCCGGCGTTCAGGAACCGCTCACACCACGCCAGACCCTGGAGCAGCGACTGCCAGACGGGCAGCTCGGTTTCGTCGGCGAAGGACCCCGCGAACCGGCAGAACTCCACGGCCGACCTCCGCCCCGCCACGACGGCCGCCCACGTGTCGTCGACGAGCTGCGTGCGCTCGTCCGTCGACAACGAGCCCAGGTCCGATGTGACCCGCCCGAGCAGCTCGTCGTCGTACTCCACGCGGACGAACGCGTGGACGCCCGCGTTCACGACGACCGGGCCCGCCGATGGGACCCGGATCGAGATGCCTCCGGGCTCGACCAGGACGGGTTGGGTGCCCTCGCTCGTCCGGACCAGCAGCGGAACGTCCCAGACCGTGTCGTCCTCGCCGCCCGACGTCTGGTAGCGGCGCTGCCCCAAGGCGAGCTCGCCATCCTCCAGCCGCGCCGAGACCATCGGGTATCCGCCCTGCCAGATCCAGCCGTCCATGATCCGGCGAACGGGCTCGTCCGTTGCCTTCTCGATCGCGTCCCACAGGTCGTGCGTCTCGGTGTTGGCGAACCGATGCTCGTCCAGGTACCGGCGGATCCCGTCACGGAACCGCTCGGCGCCCAGGTACTGCTCGAGCATGCGAAGGACGGCCGCGCCCTTCGTGTACGTGAGGATGTCGAACATCCCGGCAGCGTCGTCGGGCGAATGCACCGGATACTCGATCGAGCGCGTGCTCTCCAGCGCGTCGACCTCGAACGCGATCGCGCGCGAACGCAGGAAGTGGCTCCAGCGCTCCCAGTCGGGCCGGTACGCGTCCACGGCGAGCAGCTCCATGAACGTCGCGAACGCCTCGTTCAGCCAGATCCCGTTCCACCACCGCATCGTCACGAGATCGCCGAACCACATGTGGGCGAGCTCGTGCGCGATCACGTCGGCCACGCTCGCGACCTCGGGCTGCGTGCCCTTGTCCGGGTCGATCAGCAGAAGGCTCTCGCGGTAGGTGATGCAGCCGAGGTTCTCCATCGCGCCCTGCGCGAAGTCCGGCAGGGCGATCATGTCCATCTTCTCGTCGGGGTACGCGATCGCGTAGTACTCCGCGAAGAAGCGCAGGCAGAACGCACCGACATCGAGCGCGAACGCCGTGAGGTCCTCCTTGCCGGGCCGATGCACGATCCGGAGCGGCACGCCGTCGACGTCCACCGGTTCGGTCGCCTCGAGCGGGCCGACCACGAACGCCACCAGGTACGTCGACATCGGCATCGTGTCGGCGAAGCGGAACCGCAGGCGTCCGTCTCCGGTCGGCTCGCGCTCCACCTCGGGCGCGTTGGAGATCGCGAGCATCCCCTCCTGCGCGACAAGCGTGATGCCGAACACGGCCTTGCGGTCCGGCTCATCCCAGCACGGGAACGCCCGGCGCGCGTCCGTCGACTCGAACTGCGTCGTCGCGATCGTCCGCGTGGCGCCGTCCTCGTCCTGGTACGTCGAGCGGTAGAAACCCTGGAGCTGCTCGGAGAGCGATCCGCGGAAGTCCAGGTGCAGGGTCCACTCACCGGCCGTCGCCGATCCATCCAGCACCAGGTGGAGGCGCTCGGTTTCCGGATCCAGGCGGATCGACGCGACGTCGATCGTTCCGTCGCGTCCGTTCAGACGGGCCGGCCCGACGTCCAGGTCGGCGGCGTTCAGCACGATCTCCTCGATCGGCTCCTGTATCTCGATGGTGACGGCCTCGGACCCGGAGAACGTTCCGGCATCGAGGTCCGGCTCGAGCGTGAGATCGTACCGTCGCGGCACGACCGTTCGCGGCAGGCGGTAGCGCAGCTCCTCCGCGTTCACGGGTTCGCCGGCCGACGCTCGATCGCTCACGCGTCAGTCGTTCACGTAGGTGAGCCAGGAGGCGTACTTCTCCGTCTCGCCCTTCGTGGCGGCGAAGAAGGCTCCCTGCAGCTCCTTGGTGATCGGCCCGCGATGGCCCTCCCCCACGATGCGGTCGTCGACCTCTCGGATCGGCGTGATCTCGGCGGCGGTTCCCGTGAAGAAGCATTCGTCGGCGTTGTACAGATCCGTCCGAACGAGGTTCTCCTCGGTCACCTCGTAGCCTAGGTCCTGCGCGAGGATCTTCACCGTCGCACGCGTGATCCCGTCCAGGCATCCGGCGTGGATCGGTGGCGTGGTGAGCCTGCCGTCGCGGACGACGAAGACGTTCTCGCCCGAGCCGTCGGTCACGAAGCCGTGCTCGTTCAGCATGATGGCCTCGTCGTAGCCCGCCTTCAGGCTCTCGACCTTCGCGAGGACGCCATTGATGTACTGGCCGCTGGCCTTGGCCGACGACGGGAGCGCGTTCTGGGCGTTCCGCCGCCACGACGAGATCTTGATGCGAACGCCCTGCTCGAGCGCCTCCTCCCCCAGGTACGCGCCCCACGGCCAGACGGCGATGATCACGCTGATCGGCGCGTTCAGGGGGTTCACGCCCATCTCTCCGTAGCCTCGGATCACGAGCGGGCGGATGTAGCAGGCGTTGAGCCCGTTGGCGCGGATGACCTCCTTGGTCGCGTCCGTGATCGCCTCGTGCGAGTAGGGGATGTCCATGTGGTAGAGCTTCCCCGAGCGGAACAACCGCTTCAGGTGCTCCTCGAGGTGCCACACGGCGGGCCCGCGCGCGGTTTCGTACGCCCGGATCCCCTCGAACACGCCACTGCCGTAATGCAGCGCGTGCGAGAGCACGTGGATCTTGGCGTCCTTCCAGTCCACCAGCTCGCCATCCATCCAGATCTTGTCGACCTCGGTGATCGGCATCTCAGAGCCTCCTGGTACGGCGTTTTCGGCCGGCGAAGACCCGGCTCGCAAAGGATAGCCGCTGGTCGCGTCCGCGGTGAGCGGTCGGTCAGCCGGCAGGCAGGTCGTAGGCGCGCCAGACGGTCTCGACCTCGTAGCGCTGGAATCGATCGAGCGGCCCGAAGCGCCGTTCGGCCCAGGGCCGGAGCTCTGTCACCGCCCGGAGGCGAACGTCGTCGGGGACGTGCCACGTCCACGACCAGCGGCCCTCCTGCACGTCGTCGAGGAACTCGGCGACCGTCTCCTGCTGCTCCTCACGGATGCCCGGGAGGAAACGGACCGTCGCGCCGAGCCGCTCGAGCTCGGCATCGAGCACCTCGTGCTCGCCCCACATGAGCCCGACCGGATCGGTGGAGATGCCGGTGATCTCGGTGAACCGCGCGCGGATCGCCGCCGTCGCCTCATCGAAGACGCCCAGGCAGACGAGCAGGACGCCGCCCGGACGGACCACGCGAGCCATCTCGGCGACGGCGACCGTCCAGTCCGAGATCAGATGTAGCACCCAGCGCAGGTACACGCCGTCGAACACCCCATCGCCGAACGGCATCCGTGTCGCGTCGCCCAGGACGAGCGGGAACGGGGGCTCGCCCCCGGCCTTCTCGATGAGCCTCGCGAGCATCGGCTCCGACAGGTCCAGGCCGGTGACCCGAACGCCGGCCTCGTGCAGGCGAAGGGCGAGGAGGCCGGTACCGACGCCCACCTCGAGGACCTCGCCGCGGTCGACGAGCTCGGAGGCGAGGAGCGCGATCGTGCGCCCCATCGTGTCCTCGGAGATGGCCCGCGTCCGGTCGTAGTGGTCCGCAGCCCGGTCGAACGAGATCGATCCACCCACCACCAGTCGAGGCTACGACTTGGGAACGTCCTTGGCCGGGTCGACGAAGGGCAGCGGCGCGACCACGGCCGGAACGCGTCCGCGCGGCGTCTCGGCCTCCAACGCAGAACCGATCTGCACCCAACGGATCGGCACCCATCCGTATCCGATGTTCTTCTCGAGCCTCGGCGACCAGGTACCTGCGGTGATCCGTCCGACCCGCGCGTCTGCGTCGTACAGCGGCCAGAAGTCGTTGAGCGCACCCTCGTCGCGCATCGGCTCGCCCCCGATCTCGAGGCCGACCAGCTTGCGGTCGACGAGGTTCCCGTCGCGAATCTCCTCGAGGCGGCTCCGACCGAGGAAGTCTGCCTCCTGGTCCCACTCCACCAATCGCTCGAGCCCGGTGACGTGCAGCGGCGTGTCCTCGATGCGGATGTCCGAGCCGTAGTTGAAGATCCCTGCCTCGATCCGCCGAGCCTCGCTCGGCGCCGTCACGCGCATCCCGTACGGCTCGCCCGCGCCGAACACGCGCTCGAACAGCTCGTCGCCGCGCGTGGGGTCAAGGAGGTAGACCTCGAACCCGACCTCCCCGGTCCAGCCGGTCCGGCTCACGACGACCTCGATGCCGTCGACCTCGGCCTGCCCACAGCCGTAGTAGCGGAGATCCGCGACGGCATCGCCGAAGAGATCTCGGATCACGTCCTTCGAGCGCGGCCCCTGCACCTGCATCGGCGCGACGTCGGTCTCGGCGATCCGGGCGTCCATGCCCCTCGCGCCGGCCACGCCCGCGAGGTACAGCAGCGCGTCCGAGTCGGCGAGCGCCAGCCAGAACCGGTTCTCGTCCAGACGCAGGAGCACCGGGTCGTTCACGATGCCGCCCCACGGGGCGGTGAGCAGGGCGTACCGCGCCTGCATCGGCCCGACCTTCGTCAGGTCGCGACACGTGACGAGGTTGACCAGGTCGAACGCGTCGGGGCCGGCCACCTCGATGCACCGTTCGACCGCCACGTCCCAGAGCGTTACGCCACCGACCAGCGCCTCGTACTCGGTCACGGGATCGTCGTACAGCGTCGGAAGCAGCATGTGGTTGTAGAGGCCCCAGCTCTTGCAGCCGTGCCGCTTGGTCGCCGCGAGGTACGGCGATCTCCGGTACCACGGCTGGATGTAGAACGTGAACGTTTCCGGAGCCATCGATCCTCCTCGGTGGTGAGAGCCGTCGAGCCTACCGAGGCCCGAGCGGCCTGCGACCTCGGATCGATCAGTTGAGCGACGGGTCGAGCGGCATCGTCGACATCAGGTAGAAGGCCGGCCCCTTGCGGCGCAAGACGATGCTCCATAGCGACGCCGGGTCGTCCGTGAAGACGTCGTCCGCGAGGGCCGGCACGGTGATCCACGACCCTTCCTCCAGCTCCGTCTCGAGCTGGCCGGCTCCCCACCCCGCGTACCCAGCGAACACGCGCGCCCGCCGGAGCCCGCCGATCGACGCCGCGTCCGTCTCCTCGGGCAGGAAGCCGATCGAGTCGAACGCCACGACCTCGGCGCGCTCTGGATGCTCGAAGTCCGCGACCACGACCGCCGACTGCGCCGAGACCGGTCCGCCGATGAACAGCCGCTCGCCGGGCTCCACGAGCCCCGCGAGCGGCGGCACGGCTCGAGCGACCTCGACGTCGGACTCGCGGTTCAACACGACGCCGACGGCACCCTCCTCGTCGTGGTGACCCACCAGCACGACGGTGCGCCGAAAGTTCGGATCGACGAGCGACGAGCCCGCGATCAACAGGTGGCCGCTCAGGGTCTCCACCCGTCCATATTGCCGCGCCGTCAGCCCTTGGGGATGTCCTTGTTCGGGTCCAGGAACGGCAGGGGCGCCGTTACGGCCGGCACCGGGCCGTCGGGCGACACGACCTCGAGCTCGGTGCCGGGCGCGGCCAGTCCGATCGGCACCCACGCGTAGCCGACGTTCTTCTCGAGCCGGAACGAGTGCGACGCGCTCACCAGGCGGCCCACGACCTCGCCCCCGTTGCGCACGGGCCAGAACTCCTCGAGCCACAACCGGAACGGCTCGCCGTCGATCTCGACCCCGACGAGCTTGCGGTCCACACCCTCGGCTGCCAGGCGTTCGAGCGCCCGCTTGCCGATGAAGTCCGCATCGAGCTCGACGAGGCGCTCCATCCCCGTGACGTGGAGCGGCGTGTCCTGGATCGTCATGTCGTTGCCGTAGTTGAAGATCCCCGCCTCCAGGCGGCGCTGGTCGCTCGGCGCGATCGCTCGGATGTCGTACGGGGCCCCGGCCGCCATGACACGGTCCCACAGGTCGGTCCCGCGAGCGCCGTCACGCAGGAAGATCTCGTAGCCGACCTCACCGGTCCATCCGGTCCTCGAGACGACGACCGGGATGTCGCCGAGCTCGCCCTGCCAGCACCAGTAGTAACGCAGGTCCGCCACCTCATCGCCGAACAGCGACCGGATCACGTCCTTGCTCTTGGGTCCCTGGACCTGGAGCGGCGAGACGTCGGGCTCACCGATCTCGACGTCCATGCCGGCGAACGCCTGCACGCCGACCGCGTAGAGCAACGCGTCCGAATCGGCGAGCGAAAGCCAGAAGTGGTCCTCGCCCAGGCGAAGGAGGATCGGGTCGTTCACGATGCCGCCCGACGGCGCGATGATCGGCGCGTACTTGCACTGCATCACCGCGCAGCGCGAGAGATCTCGGCACGTGAGCAGCTGCGCGAACCTCGCGGCGTCCGGTCCCGTGATCTCGACCTGTCGCTCGACGGCGACGTCCCACAGGCCGACGTGCTCGACGAGGTGCCAGTACTCCTTCTCGTCGTCGTCGTCGTACAGCGTCGGGATCAGCATGTGGTTGTACAGGTCCCACGACGTGCATCCCGCCTCGACCGTGCGCTGCCAATAGGGCGAGCGTCGGTACCACGATGCCGTGTAGAACGTGAACGAGTACGGCTCCCTCACCGCCTCCTCCTTCCACGACGGCGATCGTTGCGGATCTCGCGCACACAGTTGTACGCGGGGATCCCGGAGACGCCGCCTCCGCCGTGGGTCGCGCTCGAACACTGGTACAGGCCGTCGATCGGCGTCCGGTAGTCGGCGTATCCCGGCACGGGCCGCATGTGGAACAACTGATCGGCCGAGAGCTCCCCATGGAAGATGTTGCCGCCGATCAGGTTCCACTCGGTCTCCATGTCATACGGGCCGAGCACCTGGCGCGCGACGATCGACTCCCGGAAGCCCGGCGCGACGTCGTCGTACGCCTGGATCACGCGGTCCGCGTACGCTTCGAGCTCGTCGCGGTGCGGCTCCTGCGACCACGTGTGCGGGACCCACTGCGTGAACAGCGACACGACGTGCGCTCCCTCGGGCGCGAGCGTCGGGTCGAGGGTCGATGGGATCACACCGTCCGAGAAGGGCAACGTCGCCGGACGGCCGGCGCGCGCCTCCTCGAACGCGCGCTCCAGCAGGTCGAGCGACGGCGCGATCTCGAATCCACCGGAGAAGTCCTTCCACTCGGGGGCGGCCGCGAGGGTCGGGAGCCTGCCGACCGCGAGGTTGATCTTCACGACGCCCGAGCGGCTCGACCAGTGCTCGATGTCGCGGACGAACTCCGGCGGCAGCTCTGCTCGGTCGAGCTGGCGCAGGAAGGTGATCTTCGGATGGCACGCGGACACCACGATCGGCGCCCGGATCTCTTCGCCGTCCCGAAGGACGACGCCTCCGGCGCGGCCGTTCGACACGAGCACCCTGTCCACGGGCGCGTCCGTCCGGATCTCGGCGCCGAACGCGCGGGCGCTCCGCTCGATCGCCGCCGCGACCGCGCCCATGCCTCCCTCGGGAACGCCCCACGACCCGAGCGTCCCGTCGCCGACGTCGCCGATCTCGTGGTGCGCCATCACGTACGCCGTTCCCGGCTCGTACGGCCCGGCCCACGTGCCGATCAGCCCGTCGATCGCCATGACGGCTCGGACCTCGTCCGACTCGAAGAACCGATCGAGTAGGTCGGCGACGCTCATCGTGAGCAGGCGCGTGACCTCGCCCACGGTTCGAACCGACAGGCCGCGCATGCGCCACGCGAGCCGAAGCTGCTCGAGGAGGTCGCCGGGCCGCTTTGAGCCGAGCCGGGGTGGCGTGCTCATCAGCAGCGGGCCGAGCACCGCTGCGAGCCCGCCCAGCCACGCCTCCCATCGTTCGAGCGCGTCGGCGTCGCGCTTGGAGAACCTCGCGAACTCCTCGTGGTTCCGGGAGGGGTCGTCGTACTCGATCATCACGCGTCCGTCGGGGAACGGAACGACGTAGGGGCCGACGGGGTGAACGCGGTACCCGTGGCGTGCGAGATCGAGATCTCGGACGATCGTGTCGGGCATCAGGCTCATCACGTACGAGAGCGTCGTGACCTTGAACTCCGGGTGATCCGGCCACGGCTGGTCCGTCGCGGCGGCTCCTCCGGTCTTGGAGCGGGCTTCGCACACCAGGACCCTCGCGCCGGCGCGCGCGAGGTACGCGGCCGCAACCAGCCCGTTGTGCCCGCCCCCGATCACGATCGCGTCGTACGTGTTCGACCCGTGGAGTGAGGGTTCCGTCGCAGAACTTGAACGACCGTTCAAGCCACGACCATACCCTGCGAAGGCGACTCAGCGCGAGCCCGGCCGTTCCAGCGACGCGACGATCTCGGATACGCCTATATCCACGGCGGCGGCGGCACGAGTGTCTCGGATCAGCGGCAGCAGCACCACCGCTCCGAGGAGCGCCGAGGCGCCGAGGAGCGCGTACATGCCCCGCGGGCCGACGGCCGGCAGGACGAAGGCCGCGGCCATGTAGGAGATGGCCAGCGTGGCGTGCCACAGTCCCTCGCTCGCCCCGAGGACCCGGCTGCGAACGGCGTCGGGCGTCCTGCGCTGGAACAGGTTCTGCTCGGCCACGCCGGTGAGCCCCTCCCCCGCGCCCCACGCCATGTTGAGCGCCAGCACCAGCGCGAACCAGGGAGAGAGCGCGATCGCGGTGGCCGCAGCCGCCATAGACACCGTCCCGATCACGAGCCACCGCGCCTCCGTGCGGTCCGAGAGCCATCGGCCCGCGAGCGAGCCGAGGATCGAGCCCGCGCCCCACAGACCGACCATCACGCCGAAGCCGAACGACCCGGCATCGAACAGACGGACGAGCGGCACGTCCGCCACCATCGCCATCCCGATGCCAAGGACGATCACGATCCACGCGGAGGCGATCCGCCGCAGGACGGGCTCGCGCCACAGGTAGCGGAACCCCGCCCAGACGCCGTGATGCTGTGTCTCGTCCGACCGGTCGCCGGCGAACGGTGCTCGGACCGACACGACGAGCGCCGCAGACAGGACGAACGAGAGCGCGTTGATCGCGAAGACCCAGGATCCGCCGACCACCGCGAGCAGCACGCCTCCGACGGCCGGACCCGCCATGATCCCGACGTTGCGACCGACGGCGACGAGGCTGTTCGCCCAGCCGACCTCCTCGGGCGGGACGAGGTTCGGGATCGCGGCGCTCGACGACGGCCAAAACGGCGCCTCGGCGAGCGCGGAAAGGAACGCGACCGCCACGAGCGGTCCCGGCACCGAAGCGACGGCCATCCCGGCGAAGCACACCGCCGCCGCGAGGTCGGAGATGACCATGACCCTTCGGCGATCGAACCGGTCCCCGAGCATGCTGGCGAACGGCGAGACGAGCCCGCTCACGCCCTCGGTCACGAGCAACGCGGCTGCGAGCCAGAACGACGACCCTGTACGGTCGTAGACCTCGAACATCAGCGCCGTGTACGCCGCGGCGCTCCCCGTGACCGAGATGACCCGCGCGAGCGCGAGGCGGCGGACGGCGGTTCGGGGGGCGGTCACCGCGCGAGTGTCCATCGCCCCCCGACCTCCGTCTACCCCACGACCCGGTCGATGACGAGCTCGGCCGCTTCCGGGAAGACCGGCTCGAGCGCCGGCTCCTCGGCGGTGATGCGTGACGAGCGGAGCACCGGCACGAGGACGATCGCGCCCAGCAGGCCGCACGCGCCACCGAGCGCGTACACGATCCTGGGACCGAACGCCTCGAGCGCCGGGCCGCCGAGCACGAACCCCGCCGCGAGCGCCGTCATCACGACCGACTCGGATGCCGCAACCACGCGGCTCCGCACCGCATCCGGGGTCCGCCGCTGTTGGATGTTCCGGTCGGCGACCATCACCAGCGCGTCCGCGATGCCGGCCGCAAGGAGCAGCAGCAGCACCGGCGCGAACCACGGCGAGAGCGCGATGCCGGCAGTCGAGGCGCCGATCAGGATGGTTCCGATCACGAGCGCTCGGGCCTCGGTGCGCTCCGTGAGCTTGCGCCCCGCGAACGAGCCCAGCACCGATCCCGCGCCGAACGCGCCGATCATCAGCCCGTATCCCATCGAGCCCGTGCCGAACAGTTCGGCGAGCGGCACGTCGGCCACCATCGCGAGCCCGATGCCGAACACGAGCACCACCCAGGCCAGAACGATCGTCCGGAGCACGCGGTCCCGCGCGATGAACACGAAACCGGCACGGAAGCCACCATGCTCGTCGACGTTCGCGTCTCGGTCCTCCGAGAAGCGGCCGCGCACGATCACGACGATCATCGCCGACACGACGAACGACGCGGCGTTGATCGCGAACACGATCCCGGGGCTCGCGACCGCGAGCAAGAGGCCGCCGACGGCGGGCCCGAGCATGATCCCCGCGTTGGCGCCCATCTGCACCATGCCGTTCGCCCACGCGAGGTCCTCCTCGCCGACGAGGTTCGGGATCGCGGCCGTCGATGCGGACCAGAACGGCGTCTCGACGATCGCGGCCGCGAACCCGATCGAGATCAGGAGCGCGGGATCGTGCACGAACGCCATCGCGCCGAAACACGCCGCGCCGGCGAGGTCGGACGCGATCATCACGCGCTTGCGGTCGAAGCGGTCGCCCAAGATCCCGCCGAGAGGCGCGAACACGCCGCTCATGCCGAACGTGAGGAGCAACGATGCCGACAGCCACGCGGCGCTCTGCGTGCGCTCGTACACCGTGTAGTTGAGCGCCGCGAACGCGGCCGCCCCGCCGGTCACCGAGATCAGGCGCGCGGCGGCCAGCCTTCGGACGGCGCTTCTCGAGGTGGATCGGGTGTCGGTACGCATCGGACGACTCCTTGCTGCTCAGTGGATCGAGGGACGGTGGTTCGGGGGTCCCGCCTGGGAGGCGGGGCTCGGGGGCGGCGACGGGCGCCCGCAGAAGGGGGGTACCCCC
>JBMDWR010000388.1:0-1145 GCA_048594645.1 Actinomycetota bacterium | reverse complement strand
GGTCTTCTGGGCCGCGCGACGACGGCGAAGACGAAGGGAACGACGTGGGGACGGCCGTCGGGCGTCACGGTAGCGAGCCGTCCCACGCGAGCCGTCGCGAGGCGTTCGAGCGCGTCGTCCGGATCCACCGTCGGAGACCTCCGTCGCTCGCAGGCTACGTCCGTCGAGGTCTTCGTGGCGTGGGCGGTGAACGCCAGGTGATCTCGTTTCCGGTGTCGGACTGGTCTGCGATCTGACCTCTCGGCACGTCAGGGTTCTGTCTGTCAGAACCCTGACGGAGCTGCGACTTGGAGCGCGGCCGACGTCAGGCTTCTGTCTGTCAGAGCCCTGACGGACGGCTCGAGCCGCTGATCCCTGACACGGCGCCGTTCCTCACACGTCTCACTCGAGGACCCACTGCCTGACCAACGAGCTCTCGAGCAGACCTCCCCTGACGAAGGGGTCCGCCGCGATGAGTCTCTCGGCCTCATCGACCGAGTCGGCTTCGAACGTGATGACCCCGCCCGAGCGATCGGCGAACGGTCCGCCCAGGTACCCACGCGGATGGATCCGTTCCCAGTACGCAGCGTGCTCCTGAGCCACCACCCGGACGCGCGACGGCTCGCGCTTCATCGTGTAGACGTGCACGACCCGCACGTCAGCCCCTCTCGGGCCAGCCGTACTCCTCGCGACGGAACACCATCGCCACGACCATGCCGACGATCATCAGCGCGCAGTACAGACCGCATGCCGGTCCGTCGGTCATGCCCAACCAGAACGCACACAGCACCAAGGCGCCCGGCACGACCATCGCCGCCGACATCTCGAGGCATGCCCGCCATCCGTGACCTCGGTGCCGCATCCACGCCACCATCGGCGCGGTCATCACGAGGGCCATGCCGAGGAGGAAGACCTCCGGGTACCGAACGCGGACCTCGCTGGCGGTCGTCCCGAGCGCGGTGAAGACCGGCGCGAAGATCACGCCCCCGAGCGCCATGCCGAGCCACATCGCCGCCACCATCTCCGCAAGATGCCTCCCGAAGCCGATCCGGTGGCCGGCATGCCCCTCGCGCGTCCGGTCGGCCGTCGACGGCGCGACCCCTCGTACGACCTGCGTCTCGGACACGACACCACCTCCCTTCGTTCGCGCCTTCGTACGCCCACCA
>JBMDWR010000387.1:0-5895 GCA_048594645.1 Actinomycetota bacterium | reverse complement strand
GGAGATCCTCGCCTCGACCTACGGGATCATGGTCTATCAGGAACAGGTCATGCAGATCGCCGTCCGCATGGCCGGCTACTCGATGGCCGAGGCCGACATGCTCAGGCAGGCCATGGGCAAGAAGATCCGCGAGAAGCTCATGGTCCACAGGGAGACGTTCATCCGCGGCTGCGTCGAGAACGGGTACCGCGAGCGCCTGGGGACGGAGCTGTTCGAGCTGATGGAGCCGTTCGCCGACTACGGGTTCAACGCGTCGCACGCGTGCGCGTACGGCTACATCGCCTACCAGACGGCGTACCTGAAGGCCCACCATCCCGTCGAGTACATGTCCGCCGTCCTCACCAGCGTCCGCGACGACAAGGACCGCAAGCCGTTCTACCTGAACGCGTGCCGCCTGATGGGGCTCGAGGTCCTGCCGCCGGACGTGAACGAGTCCGAGCAGGACTTCGCGCCCGTCGCGAGCGGCGAGCCGAAGATACGGTACGGGCTCTCCGCGGTCCGCAACGTCGGTTCGGGGGCGGTCCAGCAGGTGATCGACGCGAGGCGCGCGAAGGGGTCGTTCGCGGGGTTCGCGGATTTCTGCCGGAAGGTCCACCCCTCGGTCCTCACGAAGAAGGTGCTCGAGAGCCTGATCTACGCGGGAGCGTTCGACTCGCTGGGGTACCGCAGGCGCGGATTGGTGGAGAACCAGGACAAGGTCTCCGGTCCGATCGCGGCCGAGCGGAAGGCCGAGGCGGCCGGGCAGTTCTCGCTGTTCGGGGGAGGCGAGCAGGCCGCGAACGAGATCGACGAGGGCGTGATCTCGCCCGTCGAGTTCGACAAGCGGACGCTCCTGCGGCTCGAGAAGGAGGTGCTCGGGCAGTTCGTCACGGATCATCCGCTCCTCGCGGTCAAGGACCGGCTGGCGGCGCTCGCCGACATGGAGATCTCCGAGACCGAGGCGCTCGGCGACGGCGACGCCGTCACGGTCGCCGGGATCGTCGGAACGATCTCGCGCCGCTTCACGAAGAAGGGCGAGCCGTACGCACAGTTCCGTCTCGAAGACCTCGCCGGCGGGGTGACCGTGGTGGTCTTCCCGGGCCAGTACGAGACCCTCCAGAACCTGCTCGAGCCAGACGCCATCCTGCTCGTCAAGGGCAAGGTCGACCGTCGCGGACGGGGCGAGGAGTTGCAGCTGCGCGCGGTCGAGATCTCCGAGCCCGACCTGGGTGGTGAGCGCCGGACGGAGCCGTCGGGGATCCTGGTGATCGACCTGAGCGCCCGAAGCTGCACGAGCGGCGTCCTCGCCAAGCTCAAGGACCTCCTGTCCGCCCACAGGGGCGTCACGCCCGTTCAGGTGCGGTTCCACTCGTCGCAGGGCGTCCGCCCGCTGGACGTCGGAACCCTCAAGGTCGAGCCCGGCGCCGGGCTGTTGTCCGAGCTCCGCGTCCTGCTCGGCGCGGACGCCGTCCGCGTAGCGCCCGTCGCCCCGAACCGGACCGCGCTCCGCGTGCCGGACGTCCCCGAGGTTCCTGCGCCGACCGCGTAGGCCGACGGCATGGCGTTCGAGGTGATCCCGGCGCTCGATCTCGCGGGCGGCCGGCTGGTGCGCGCGACGGCGGCGGAGCGGGTTCCGGTCGAGGCGTTCGAAGGCGATCCCGTCCGGGCCGCCGAGACGTTCGCTCGAGTGGGGGCGCGGCGCCTGCACGTGGTCGACGTCGATCTCGCCACGGGTGACCGGCCCGCGGACACGGCGCCGAACATCGAGGTGCTCCGCTCGGTGTGCGCGCTCGGGATACCGGTGCAGGCAAGCGGTGGCGTCAGGTCTGGACCGCAGGTGGATGCGCTGCTGTCCGCGGGCGCGGACCGCGTGGTGCTGGGTTCGGCGGCGCTGGGGGCTCGGCAGCGGGCGGAGGAGCTCGTCCAGGCGTTCGGCGACGCGCTGATCGTTGGCGTCGAGGCGGATGGGCCCTCCGTCAGGCCGAGAGGCACGGACCTCGAGCTGCCGCTGTGGGACACGCTCGTCTGGCTCGCGCACGTCCCGGTGCGCAGGTACCTGTTCACCGAGGTGGGACGCGTCGGTGAGCTCGGCGGGCCCGACCTGGACGGCGTGTGGGCCTTCGCCGCCCACTCGCCGGTCCCGGTCCTCGCGGCGGGTGGCATCCGAGGGATCGAGGACCTTCGGGCGATCGCGGCGCTCGGCGGAACGGTCGAGGGCGCCATCGTCGGGCGCGCGCTGTACGAGGGGCTGGATCTCGGCGAGGCGCTGGCGGCCTTCGGATGACCGCCGCCGCGGGTGGGACGCCTGCGTAGACTTGCGGCTCCATGGGCTTCCTCACCGATCACGTGGCGGACGTTCGGCGACGGCTCGAGCGGCGCCCGCTGGACGAGGCCGGCCTGATGGCCCTCGCGCTCGAGCTCCCGCCGGCACGCCCGTTCGCGGCCCCGCTCCGGGCCGCGCCGGCCGGTGCCGTGATCGCGGAGATCAAGCGGTCGTCTCCATCCGCGGGCGAGATCGCCGACGTCGACGCATCCTCGCAAGCTCGCGCGTACGAGGTGGGCGGGGCAGCCGCCGTTTCGGTTCTGACCGAGCCGACGTGGTTCGGCGGCACGCTCGCGGACCTCCGGGCGGCCCGTCGCGTGGTGGGGCTGCCCGTGCTGCGGAAGGACTTCCTCGTCCATCCCGCGCAGGTCATCGAGTCGCGGGCCACCGCCGCCGACGCCGTCCTGCTGATCGCCGCCGTCCTGACCGAGCTCGAGCTGAAGGGCATGCTGGCGGCGGCCGACGACCTCGGCCTCGGTGCGCTCGTCGAGACGCACGGCGAGGAGGATCTGGCGAAGGTGCTCGCCACCGACGCGGCGGTGATCGGGGTGAACGCGCGCGACCTCGAAACGCTCGAGGTCGACGTCCCGCGCGCCCTCGAGCTTATCGGGCGGGTGCCCGCGGATCGCGTCGCCGTCCTCGAGAGCGGCGTGGCGTCACGGCAGGACGTGGAACGCGCGGTCGACGCCGGCGCCAGGGCCGTGCTCATGGGCGAGGCGCTTATGCGCTCCGCGGACCCGGCCGCCACGCTCCGGTCGTTGACGGGCGCATGAGATGACCGTATCGATGACCGAGGGCCTCCCCGACGAGCGCGGCCGGTTCGGCGCGTTCGGCGGCCGGTACGTGCCCGAAGTCCTGATCCCGGCGCTCGAGGAGCTCTCGGCCGCGTGGTCCGGGTTCCGCGACGACCCCGGCTTCCGCGGCGAGCTCGACGCGCTGCTCCGAGACTTCGTGGGCCGGCCGTCGCCGTTGACGTTCGCGCCGCGGCTGTCCGAACGGACGGGCTACCGCATCTACCTGAAGCGCGAGGATCTGAACCACACCGGCGCGCACAAGATCAACAACACGCTCGGCCAGGTCCTGCTCGCCCGGCGGCTGGGCAAGACGCGGATCATCGCAGAGACGGGCGCGGGGATGCATGGCGTCGCCACGGCGACGGCGTGCGCGCTGTTCGGCCTGCCGTGCGTGGTGTACATGGGCGAGGAGGACACGGTCCGACAGGCCCCGAACGTCGCGCGGATGCAGCTGCTGGGAGCCGAGGTCGTCACGGTGACCTCCGGCAGCCGGACGCTGAAGGACGCGCTGAACGAGGCGCTCCGCGACTGGGCGGCGTCGGTCGTCGACACCCATTACGTGCTCGGCTCCGTCGCCGGACCGCACCCGTTCCCGGCGATGGTCCGCGACCTCCAGCGCGTGATCGGCGACGAGGCGAAGCTCCAATTGCGGGAACGCGAGGGGAGAGACCCCGACGCGGTCGTCGCATGCGTCGGCGGCGGGAGCAACGCGATCGGCATCTTCGAGACGTTCATCGGCGACCGCGACGTCGCGCTCGTCGGCGTGGAGGCGGGCGGCAACGGTGAGGCGCTCGGCGAGCATTGCCGTTCCCTCACGCTGGGGGAGCCTGGCGTGCTCCACGGCTCGTACTCGTACCTTCTCCAGGACGAGCAGGGTCAGATCGTGCCGACGCATTCGATCTCGGCGGGCCTGGACTATCCCGGCGTCGGCCCGGAGCACGCGTTCCTGAAGGACGCCGGCCGCGCGACGTACGTCGCGGCGACGGACGCCGAGGCGCTCGAGGGCTTCCGGGCCCTCGCGACGCTCGAGGGCATCCTGCCGGCCCTCGAACCCGCCCATGCGATCGGATGGCTCCTGCGACGCCCGCTGTCGGAGGGATCGTTGGTCCTCGTGAACCTCTCGGGCCGTGGCGACAAGGACCTCGAGACGGTCCGCGCGGCGCTCGGACGCGGCCTTGGCGAAGGCGGTCCGCCGGGTGCGTGACCTCGAGGGCGCCCTCCTCGCCCGGCTGGCGGACGGGGGCCGGGCGTTCGTGCCCTACGTGACCGGCGGATCTCTCGGTATGGACGCGCAGCTCCTGCGCGGCCTCGAGGAGGCGGGGGCCGACGCCGTCGAGGTCGGCATCCCCTTCTCGGACCCCGTCATGGACGGCGGCGTGATCCAGGAGGCGTCCCGGCTGGCGCTCGAGGCCGGCGCGACGCCGTCGAGCGTGCTCGGCATCGTCAAGGAGGCCGCGCTCGAGATCCCAGTGGCCGTCATGACGTACGCGAACCCGGTCTGGCGGCTCGGCGCCGACACGTTCCTGGAGACGTGCGTCGACTGCGGCGTGTCCGGCGTCATCGTTCCGGACCTTCCCGTGGACGAGGCGGCCGCATGGCGGACGGCCTGCCAGCGGGCCGGCGTGTCCAGCGTGTTCCTCGCGGCGCCGGGCACGTCGACGGATCGCCTCCGAGCGGTGGCCGACGCGTCACGCGGGTTCGTGTACTGCGTCGCGACCTACGGCGTCACCGGGGAGCGGGAGCGGCTGGCGCGGACCGCCTCCGAGCTCGTGGCACGTCTGAGGCCGCTCACCGACCGGCCGCTGCTCGTCGGGGTCGGTATCGGGGATCCGTCTCAGGCCGTGGAGGCGTGCAGGTTCGCGGACGGCGTGGTGGTCGGAAGCGCCCTGGTCCGTCCGCTGCTCGGGGGCGACACGGATGGTGCCCTCTCGCTGGCCCGGGCGTTCCGTGCCGCCGTCCCGCTGGCGTAGGCAGTCCAACCGAACCCGGATCTCGTACATCCACGCTGGAGGGGTCGGCTGTGGCTTGGCGCGGCTCGGATGTGATACTTAGCACCCTTCGGATCGGAGGGAGAGGGGGGACCATCCGAGAACAGCGTCTTGGCCATGCAGACATGGACCGAAGGACGACGAGGGGAGGTTGGATGAGGAACCGCACGTACCTGGCGACGCTCGCGGTCCTCGGCGTGCTCACGCTGATCGCCGCCGCATGTGGCGGGGACGACGAGGGCGGCGGAGAGACATCCGCGACCGGCACGGAGACCGGTGGCGCCGTGGACTGCGAGGCCGACGAGTTCGGCTGCATCGAGATCCCCGCGGGCAGCCCGATCAAGATCGGGTCGCTCCTGGCGATCTCGGGAGACACGGCCGCGCTCGGCACGGACAGTAACAACGGGATCATCCTGGCGATCGACCGTCTGGACGACGCGTTCGACGGCACGCCGGGGCAGCTCCTCGATCACGATGTCGAGCTCCAGCAGGAGGACGATGGGTGCTCGGCCGAGGGGGGCCAGGCCGGCGCGACGGCGCTCGCCGCCGATCCCGAGATCGTGGCGGTGATCGGGACGTCGTGCTCGAGCGCCGCGCTCGGCGTCGCCGACACGATCACGAGCGACAAGGGCATCCTGCTCTTCTCGCCGTCGAACACGAACCCGGCGCTCACCTCCGAGGAGGCGCACCAGCCGTTCTACTTCCGCACGGCGCACAACGACCTGATCCAGGGCGCGATCGTGGCCGAGTTCGTGTTCAACGAGCTCGGCATCGACTCCGCCGCGACGATCAACGACGAGAGCCCGTACGC
>JBMDWR010000386.1:0-2191 GCA_048594645.1 Actinomycetota bacterium | reverse complement strand
GTCCAGCAGTTCCCCGCGGCGCTCGAACGGCACGCCGAGCGCGTCGTACTCCGAGCGGAGCCAGCTGACGGTCGGCTGCACCACGAGCCGACCCTCCGACAACACGTCGACCGTCGCGAGTTGCTTGGCCAGCAGCAGTGGATGCCGCAGCGGAGCGATCACCGACGCGGCCACCAGGCGCACGCGCTCGGTGACGGCGGCGACGGCGGCGAGGAGCACCAGCGGATCGGGCCACGGGATCGACGGGTCCTGGTTCCCGGGAAGCGCGTAGTCGCGCGGGTTGGCCGGAAGGCCCTCGGCGTCCGAGCCGGGGCCGAGCACGACGTGTTCGCTGACCATGACGGCGTCGAACCCGGCGTGCTCGGCTTCGGCGGCCGCTCGGACGACGCCGCGAAGGTCCTGTGGCGACCACAGCGTCCAGTTCTCAGACAGCATGAGGACGAGGCGGGGCCGTTCGTCCCCGCCTCGTCCCGGCCCCATGAGGCGCTACGTGCGGAGGTCGGGCAGCGCCTCGCTCGCCGGCTCGCGCCCCTTGACCGCGAGCATGTACAGGTAGCCGAGCACACCCCAGATGACCGCGGACCACGGCGCCAGCAGCGTCGGGCTGGTGACCTTGTAGAACGACCCGAAGATGGCCGCCGCGGTGATCGCGATCCCGAGGATGACGGCGATCGTGAGCCCCACCTTGTTCGGGTCGTCGGCAAGGCCTCGGATCGCGCCGATCGACATCAGCAGGTACACGACGAGGAGGGCGAATCCGCCGAACGTCGCGCACCACGCGAAGACCGAGAAGTAGTGCGGCAGCTCGGGCAACGCCAGGAGCGTCTCGTTCGCCTCGGCGACCACGATCAGCACGACCTGGACGACCATCAGCGCCACGATCGCCCCGGCCGGCGTGCCGTAGCGTCGTGCGACCGCGGCGAACGGCGCGGGCAGCCGCCGGTCGCGCGCCATGGCGAACACCCCGCGCGTCGACGCCACTGCTGCACCCACGTAGACCGCGAGCATGTCGAGGAAGACGACGACCAGCAGGACCTTCAGCCAGAACTCGGACCCCGCAGGCGATCCCGGTGCGCCGAGCGCGAACAGCGGCGCACCGGCGACCTCCGGGCTCGTGATGACGCCCAGATCGAAGCCGAACCCGGCCACCTCCACGTACGACGCGATCAGGTAGAAGATCGAGACGATCACGACCGCGCCGAGCACCGCCCTGGGGATCGACCGCTTCGGTTCGGCGGTCTCCTCCGCCAGGTTCGCCGCCGTCTCGAACCCGACGAAGATCAGGACGCCGTACAGGACACCGAACAAGATCCCGGTGAAGCCGTCCGGCGTCGGCGTCGGGTCGAAGACCTTGGCGACGTCGTTGTCGCCCCCGAGGTCCGCGATGACCGTGACGAAGAAGATCAGGACGACCGCGATAGAGACGAGTGCGAGCGTCAGCTGGACCCGCGTGGAGATCTGCACGCCGAAGTACAGGACCGCGAACAGGAGGAGCGCCAAGATCGCGTCCCATACCCAGACCGGCAGCGGCGACTCGGCCTCGAACAGCGTCGGCCACAGGTTGTCGTAGACGTAGCCGCCGAGGAGCACGCCCAGGCCGGTCGTGAGGATGATCGTGCCGCCGTAGTACAGCCAGCCCGTCGCCGCCCCTACGGTCCTGCCCAGCCCGTTGGAGACGTAGTCGTACAGCGAGCCGGCCGCGTGGATGCGCTTGGCGTACTGGGCGACGATCCAGCCGAGCGCGAACACCCCGATCGCCGCGAGCAGCACGGCGAGCGGCGCCGACGTCCCGGCCCCTCGCGCCGCGACGTTCACCCCGATGATCAGCGGGATGATGAACGCGGCGCTGAACACGGGTCCCATGAAGCCGACCGACTGCGCGAGCACATCGATCAGGGTCAGCTTCTTCGCGCCGAGCCGTTCGTACTCCTCGACGACCGGCTGACCGGCGTCTGCCATCGGATGGTCCACGACGAACTCCCCCCTCCTCGTTGACTAGGCGAACGCTACCCCAGCGCCCGACGCGTCCGCATCAAGCGGTCCACCCGCCGTCCGGCCGCTCGAACCACACATGCACCTGGCCGGTTCCGACCGAGGCCTCGTACTCGCTGAACAGCTCGCCGGGCGCCGTGCACGACCGACCTCCGAGCGCCGCGGCCATCATCAGGTAGTGGCCGAAGTGACCCTCCGG
>JBMDWR010000385.1:0-1514 GCA_048594645.1 Actinomycetota bacterium | reverse complement strand
CCACGGCACGCTCCCGTGCGCGATCCGCGCGATCATCACCATCGGCGCGGTTGGCGGGAGGAGCGATGCGACGAGCGACATCGTGCCGTCGGGCGTCTGCGCCGCCTCCATCGAGACGAAGTACGCGACGATCAGCAGCGCGGAGATCGGGAACTGGATGCTCTGCGCCTCTTCCTGACGCGAGACGAGCGAGCCCGCCGTCGCGTACAGCACCGCGTAGAAGGCGTACCCGAGGACGAACCAGAGCACCACCCACGCGACGGTGCTCGGAGTCGTGCTCGCCGAGGGGTTCTCGGCGAAGCGAAGAGCGATCAGCGCGGCGGCGGCGACCAGTCCGATCTGCGCCAGACCCACCACGCCGATGCCGAGGATCTTGCCTGCGAGCAGCTCGGTCGGACGGACGCGTGACAGGAGGACCTCGACCACGCGACTCGACTTCTCCTCGACGACGCCGATCACCAGGAACCCGCCGTAGACGCTGAGCGCCAGGAACAGCACGAGCAGCGTGATCCACGCGAGCTCCTCGCGCTCCTTGCGTTCGGCAGTGGCGGGCTCGAGCCTCGTCGAGGCGAGCTCCGCCGGCCGAAGCAGCCGTTCGGCGTCGTCGGCCGACAGGCCGAGCTCCTCGATCGCCTGCTGTCGTTCGAGCATCGTGACGGACGACGAGACGACGGCCTGGAGCTGCGCGTCGGCGGCGGTGTGCCACACGAGCTTCCGTTGGTCCACGAGGAGGACGGCCACGTCGCCCGAGCGCAGCGCCGCGCGTCCGGCCACCTCGTCCGCGAACGTGCGCGTCTGGAGGGAGAGATCCAACTGCTTGCCGTTCGCCTCGAGGAGAGCGGGAAGCTCGGCCGCGGTCTCCCCGACGAGGCCGACGGTGCGCTCTCGGCTCGCCCCGCCGCCGTACATGTCCGGTATCAGGATCACCGCGAGCACGAGGGCGATCGAGATCAGCGTCGAGATCTGGAACGACGTCGTCTTCACCCGCTGGTTCCACTCGCGTCGGGCCACCAGCCACACGTGCCGCCAGCCGCTCATGCACCCCGTCCCTCGGATACGGCGCCGCGGAAGAGATCGGCGAGCGACGGTGGCTCGAAGCTGAAGGACGTGACCTCGCCGGCGCCGCGTGCGCTCGCGAGGATCTCCTCAACGTCGACCGATGCGTCGACCAGGACGCGGAGCCGCCCGTCCTGCTTGCTGGTGATCGTGCCGCTCGACAGGACCGGTACGAACGGCTCACCGTCCACCCTGATCTCGAGCGAACGATGGGGCGAGGCCGCCTTGAGCTCCTCCACCACGCCGGACAGCACGATCCGTCCGTGGTCGATGATCACGACGTCCTGACACACGTCCTCGACGAGGTCCAGCTGGTGGCTCGAGAACAGGACGGCCACGCCGGTCGACGCGATCTGCACCAGCACCTCGGCGAGGGATCCGACGCCGAGCGGATCCAGCCCGCTGAACGGCTCGTCCAGGACGGCGAGCTGCGGTTCGTGGACCAGCGCGGCTGCCAG
>JBMDWR010000384.1:0-4309 GCA_048594645.1 Actinomycetota bacterium | reverse complement strand
AACCCCCGGTTGCGCATCGTCGTCGCGGGCTGCCTCGCGCAGAAGGACGGGGGAGCGATCCAGCGGCGAGCCCCGTGGGTGGACGTCGTCGTGGGGACGCACGCGCTCCCCGGCCTGCTCGAGCTGCTCCACGCATCGGAGACCGAAGGGCCACAGCTCGACGTGCGGGAACAGACCGAGATGTTTCCCAGCGCCCTACCGGCCCTGCGCGAGGCGACGCATCACGCCTGGGTCTCGATCGCCGTGGGGTGTGACAACGCCTGCACGTTCTGCATCGTGCCGCTGGTCCGCGGCCCGCAGCTCTCGAGGCCGATCGGGGACGTGCTCGCCGAGGTGCAACGCCTCGCGCGACAGGGCGTCGTCGAGATCACGTTGCTCGGTCAGAACGTGAACACGTACGGCCGCGACCTCACGGTCCCGGGTTCGTCCCGCCGACCACTGTTCGCCGATCTGCTGCGAGCCGTGAACGCGGTCGACGGCATCCGCCGGATCCGGTTCACGAGCCCGCATCCGCACGACTTCACGTCCGACGTGATCGAGGCGATGGCGCAGAGCGACAAGGTCTGCGAGCACATCCACTTCCCGCTGCAGTCCGGCTCGGACGGGGTGCTGAAGGCGATGCAGCGGTCCTACCGGCGCGAGCGCTACCTCGAATGGCTCGAACGCATCCGGGCCGCGATCCCTGGCATCGCCGTGAGCACCGACGTGATCGTCGGGTTCCCCGGCGAGACCGAGCGCGACCTCGAGGACACGCTCGACGTCGTTCGGCGAGCGCGGTTCGACCAGGCGTACACGTTCCAATACTCGCCGAGGCCGGGTACCCGCGCCGCGACGATGCCCGGCCAGGTCCCCAAGGACGTCGCCCAGGCGCGTTTCGAGCGCCTGGTGGCTCTCCAGGAAGAGATCTCGCTCGAACGCATGCGCGGGGAGGTAGGCGCGACGGTCGAGATCCTCGTCGAGGGAACCGGTCGCAAGGGCGGCGTGCAGGGCAGGACGCGGACGAACCGCGTCGTGCACCTCCCCGGCGAGCACGCGCCCGGGACGTTCCTCGACGTTCGGATCGTGGGCGCGCACCCGCACCACCTCGACGGCGAGCCGGCGCGTCGCGAGGCGCCCGCGCTCGCCCGATGAGCCCCGACCCTGCCGCCCACGCCCAGCCGCTGCTCGCGATCGTCGGTCCGACGGCGGCCGGGAAGACCGAACTCGCGATCGTCGTCGCCGAGCGCCTGGGCGCCGAGATCGTCTCGGTCGACTCGACCACCGTCTACCGGGGGATGGACGTCGGGACGGCCAAGCCGACGCCCGAGCAACGAGCGCGCGTCCGCCACCATCTGATCGACATCGCCGAGCCGTCGGAGCCCTTCACGGTCGCCCGGTATCAGGCCATGGCGCGCGGCGCGCTAGCCGACATCGGGTCGCGTGGCAGGCGCTCGCTGTTGGTCGGTGGCTCGGGGCTGTACCTGCGCGCCATCGTGGACGACCTGTCGTTCCCGCCGACGGATCCGGTGGTGCGCGCGGACCTGGTGCGCGAGGCCGCGACGGTCGGTGCTCGCGACCTCCACGGGCGCCTGGCCGAGCTCGACCCCACGGCGGCCGGCCGGATCGACCCCGACAACGTGCGTCGAACCGTTCGCGCGCTCGAGGTTGCGGCGATCACCGGCAGGCCGTTCTCGAGCTTCGCCGAGGCATGGGAGCGGTACCCCGCCGAGCGCGTGCGCGCGGCCGGCCTCGCCGTCCCGCGGCAGAACCTGTACGAGCGCATCGAACGCCGCGTGCGCGAGCAGGTCTCGACCGGACTGCTCGCGGAGGTCGAGGGACTCGTGCGTCGAGGCCTCTCCGGGTGGCTCAACGCGAGCCAGGTCATCGGGTACGCTGAGTTCTCGCGGTGCGTGCAGGGGGAGCTCTCCGTCGAGGAGGCCACCCGGCAGACCGTGAGGCGCACGAAGGCGCTCGCGCGCCGCCAGCTCGCGTGGTTCCGGCGGGATCCGAGGATCCGATGGTTCGACGGCGATGCGGACGGCGCGACGAGGCTCGTGGACGACATCTCGGAGTACCTGCATGGATGAGCCGATGAGGATCTGGAAGTACCACGGGACCGGCAACGACTTCGTCATGCTCGAGGACATCGAGGACCGCCGGCCACTGTCGGCGGAGCTCGTCGCGGCGCTTTGCGATCGTCATCGGGGTGTCGGCGCGGACGGCGTGATCCGGGTTACCCGCGGCGGCGCCGGCGAGGACTTCTTCATGGACTACCGGAACTCGGACGGGTCGCTCGCCGAGATGTGCGGGAACGGGATCCGCTGCCTCGGCAAGCTGGTGTTCGAGCGTGGACACACCACGGCGACGGAGCTCACGATCGGCTCGCGCGCCGGCGCCAAGCAGCTCCGGCTGGATGTGGAGGGCGGCACCGTTCGAGGCGTCACGGTCGGGATGGGCGCGCCCGCGTTCACCCGTGCCGAGATCCCGATGGACGGACCGGCGGACCGGCCGTTCCTCACGGAACCGTTCGAGATCGACGGTCGCACGTTCAAGGCGAGCGCGGTCTCCATGGGCAACCCGCATCTCGTGCTGTTCGTGGAGCAGGATCCGGACCAGGTGGACGTTCGGACGCTCGGCCCGCGGATCGAGCACGATCCTCGGTTCCCCGAGCGGACCAACGTCGAGTTCGTCGCCGTCGACGACGGCGCGGTCAAGGTCCGCGTCTGGGAGCGGGGCTCCGGCGAGACGATGGCGTGCGGCACCGGCGCATGCGCGGCGCTGGTCGCGGCCAACGAGGCCGGTCTCGCGCCGGCCCGGAGCGAGGTCCGCTTCCCGGGGGGATCGCTGGTCGTCGAGCGGACGGCCGACGACGTCCTGCTCACCGGCCCGGCCGAGCGCGTCTTCGAGGCGACGATCGACGCCGCGTGGCTCGAGGCGCGAGGGTTGGGGACGCGATGAAGGTCTCGAGCCGCGTCGGGTCGCTCCCGCCGTACCTGTTCGCCGCGCTCGACCGAAAGCTCGACGCCAAGCGCGCCGAGGGCATGGATGTGATCTCGCTCGGCGTCGGCGACCCGGACCTTCCCACGCCGCAGCACATCGTCGAGGCGATGCGCGAGGCGGTGACCGACCCGGCGACGCACCGGTATCCGAGCTACTACGGCGGCCCCGAGTTCCGGCGAGCCGTCGCGGCCTGGTACGAGCGCCGGTTCGGCGTCGCGCTGGATCCCGACACCCAGGTGATGGCGCTGATCGGCTCGAAGGAGGGGATCGGCCATATCGCGTTCGCGACGATCGACCGCGGGGACGAGGCGTTGATCCCCGACCCCGGCTACCCGGTGTACGGGATCTCGACGCGCCTGGCCGGAGGCACGCCCGTCCCGCTGCCGATGACCGAAGACACGGGGTTCCTTCCGGACCTCGACGCCGCCGCCGTGACCGAGCGCACCCGTGCCCTCTGGCTGAACTACCCGGGGAACCCGACGGCCGCCGTGGCCGACGTCGCGACGTTCGAACGATCCGTGGCGTTCGCGCGCGAGCACGACCTGTTGCTCCTCCACGACGCCGCGTACAGCGAGATCACGTTCGACGGCTACCTCGCTCCGAGCGTCCTGCAGGTGGCCGGCGCGAAGGACGTCGCGCTCGAGTTCGGCTCGGCATCGAAGTCCTACAACATGACCGGGTGGCGGATCGGCTGGGCCGCAGGTTCGGCCGAGGCGATCCGCGCGCTCGGCGTCGTGAAGACCAACCTCGACAGCGGGCAGTTCACGGCGATCCAGCGCGCGGCGGTCGCGGCGCTCGAGGGCCCGCCGGAGCAGCTCGACGAGCTGAGGGCGACGTACCAGCGCCGTCGCGACCTCGTCGTCGGAACGCTGAACGGGCTCGGGTGGTCGCTCAAGCCTCCGCTCGGCTCGTGCTACGTGTGGGCGCCCGTCCCCGAGGGGGAGACGTCGGTGTCGTTCGCCGATCGCGTGCTCGACCGTACGGGCGTCTTCGTCACGCCGGGAAACGGATACGGTGAGCGCGGCGAGGGATACGTGCGGATGTCGCTGACGGTGCCCGACGACCGGCTGTCCGAGGGGATGGAGCGCCTCGGACGCCTGCTCGGCTGATCGCGATGTCCCAGGACGGCCACCGTGGCGCTCGCGGGATCCACGAGACGACCACGCTCGAGTCGCCGCTCGCCGCGACATGGCGTCCCCGCGTGCTGGAGAAGGCGGTGCTGGTCGGCGTGGGTCGCGGTCTGGAGGAGAGCGACCTCGACGAGCTCGCCGCGCTCGCGGACTCGGCGGGGGCCGAACCCGTCGCGCGCGTCCTGCAGACGCGGCAGGAC
>JBMDWR010000383.1:0-2222 GCA_048594645.1 Actinomycetota bacterium | reverse complement strand
GAATATGGGTGAAAGTAGCATCCAAGGCTAAATATTATCTAAGACCGATAGCGTACTAGTACCGTGAGGGAAAGTTGAAAAGTACCCCGGAAGGGGGGTTAAAAGCGCCTGAAACCAACCGGTTACAGACGTGTATAGCTCGAAAGGATTTAGGTGGAGAATCCGCAAGGATTTGAAACCTTCTAGAGTTATACGCTCCGTCTAGAAACACGGGCCAGGGAGATTACTGTTATGGCGAGCTTAACCTTAAAAAGGGAAGGCGAAGGGAAACCAAATTCGCGCAACTTTCTTTGTAAAAAGAAGGTGAGGCGAGAGATCTGAAAGGGTCTTAGTCATAGCAGTAAGGCTAGAAACCAGACGATCTATTCCTGGATAAGACGAAGGTGGGCGAAAGCCTGCTGGAGGTCTGCAGGGGTCCTGACGTGCAAATCGGTCCTCTAATCTGGGATTAGGGGTCAAAAACCAATCTAGTCTGGTGATCGCTAGTTCCCACCGAATTGGATCGCAGTCCTGCCTTAGTGGAGATTGCTTGCTCTGTAGAGCACCGATCGGACAGTAAGGGCCCGAAAGGGCTCGCTGTCCATTCGAACTCCGAATGTACAAGCGTCGTAGAAGCTAGGAGGCGGGTTTATGTGGGGTAAGCCTCATAACCGAGAGGGGGACAACCCAGACTAAAGTTAAGGTCCCCAAATATCTACTAAGTGTCAAACCAAAGGGTGTTCTTGAGCAAAGACAGCAGGAAGGTAGGCTCAGAAGCAGCCACCCTTTAAAAAGTGCGTAACAGCTTACCTGCCGAGCTTGGGAGCCCCGAAAATGCACGGGGCTAAAGTAGATTACCGATACTTTAGATTACCAGCAATGCTGGTATATGGTAGGTGGGCGTAGTGATTGGGCAGAAGCTGGGCTGTGAAGTCCAGTGGACTGATCTACTAGTGCAGATCCTGGTGGTAGTAACAGCATAACCGAGTGAGAATCTCGGTGACCGCAAGGGCAAGGGTTTCCCGGCAATGCGTCATCAGCCGGGAGTTAGCCGATCCTAAGAATAACCTCAACAGAGTTATCCGAAAGGGAAACTGGTTAATATTCCAGTGCCATGGAAGGTCGTTTGTACCTTGCTTGTCGCTTCAGGATAGGGTAAGCAGAATCGTCGTTCTGTCTAATTATTCGAATCAGGGGGAGTACTGTAATGGTGAGAACCTTGATGAGGTAAGAATGGCCTTCCGCAAGGAGGGTTTACTCGATTCCAGGAGACACTGAAAGCAAGTAAAGGGAGATCCTTTCATGTCCGTACCGAGAACCGACACTGGTGCCCTGGATTAGTAATCTAAGGTCTGTCGGGTATACCGTAAGGCGAGGGAACTCGGCAAAATAGCTCCGTATCTATGGTATAAGGAGTGCCTGCAGTTTTTATGAGGAATAGGAATTGCAGGTCGCAGTGACTAGGGGGTCCCGACTGTTTAATAAAAACACAGTTGGTCGCAAGTCCGAAAGGATGTGTATGGCCTATGTATCCTGGCCAGTGACGGTACCTAAAACCTGGGTTCAACTGGGCTAAGGGCCGTTTAACGCCGGGAGTAACTCTGACTCTCTTAAGGTAGCCAAATGCCTTGTCGGGTAAGTTCCGACGTGCATGAATGGAACAACGAGGGCCCCGCTGTCCCCGCCTACAACCCGGTGAAGCCACATAACGTGGACGAACAGTCCACGAACCTCTGTCGGGGAGAGAAGACCCTGTGGAGCTTTACTGCAGCCTGTTGTTGCTGTATGGTTGTGAATGCAGAGAGTAGCTGGGAGCCTTCGAAGTCAGTCCTCCGGGATTGATGGAGGCAACGTTGTAACACCAGCCATCCACTACCGTACGGCTAACCCGTTTTACGGGGACATCGGCAGGTGGGCAGTTCGGCTGGGGCGGCACCCCCTTGAAAAAGTATCGAGGGGGCCCAAAGATTGGCTCAAGCGGGACAGAACTCCGCTGTTGAGGGCAAAGCCAGAAGCCAGTCTGACTGGATCTCCAATGATACGAGATTCAGAGGCGAAAGCCGGGCTTAGCGATCCATCATGTCCCCACTATTGGGGGCTGGTGGTGACAGAAAAGTTACCCTAGGGATAACAGGCTCGTCGCGGGCGAGAGCTCCTATCGACCCCGCGGTTTGGTACCTCGATGTCGGCTCTTCCCATCCTGGTTCTGCAGCAGGAGCCAAGGGTGGGGCTGCTCGCCCATT
>JBMDWR010000382.1:0-10154 GCA_048594645.1 Actinomycetota bacterium | reverse complement strand
CTCACCGACCAGCGCGTGCTCGGCCTGCTCGAAGCGCTCTCCGTCCGACGCGGACAGCGTGAAGACGTACCGGTTCGGGGCCCAGACCTCGCGAACGCCGACGGTCTTGCCCGCGTCCATCTCGCGCATCATGCGCTTGGCCAGCTCGACCGGCTGCAGCCCGGAGCGGAAGGTGGTCGCGAAGAAGCCCTCGACGAGTCCGCCGAGACGTCGCTCGAAGTCGCGAAGGATGGGCACGGGTGCTGTTTCCGCTGGTCGGAAGCCTGGGTGCGCGATTCTACCCCGCGTGCCGCGTGCCGGAACGGGCCGTGGCGACTGTTACGATGCCGGTCCGCGCAGGGGCGAGTGGCGGAATCTGGCAGACGCGCAGGATTCAGGTTCCTGTGTCCGCAAGGACGTGGGGGTTCAACTCCCCCCTCGCCCACTCCTGATGCGAAGGGCCCGACGGCTGCGCGCCGGGCCCTTCGCTTCCTCGTTCGACCGCCCGCTACGACGGCAGATCGCCCGTGTACCGGAAGATGAACAGCCCGTAGTCGCGATCGCTCGCGAGCACGATCCGGTTGCCGTCCGGGTCCTCGGCAAGGGCGACGCCCCAGAAGTTGTTGCCGGCGTCATCGATGTAGACGCCCACCTCCGCCGGCTGGCTCGGGTCGGAGATGTCCCACACCCGGAACCCACCCGAGTACCAGGAGAAGTACGCGAGGCGGTCGTCGTCCCGAGCCGGCCCACCTTCGTTCGGGTCGCCCCGAGGCACCTCCACCTCGTGGATCGTGAGGTCACCGAAGCCGGTCGCGAAGTCCTCGTCCATCGTCTCGGGGATCGTGATCTGGGAGAGCTCGTTCAGGCTCCCGTCCAGTACCCGGACGTAGCCCCACCCGTCGAACGTGGCGGTGATGTCGACCGCGAAGCCGAGCTCGCCGATGTCCGGTTCGAGGTCGCCGGGATCGCCGAGAGGGTATGGGAGCGTGAAGTCCGCGGTGAGACCGAAGAGCTCGTGCATGGCGGTGTGCGTCGTGCACACGGTCGGGATCTGCTCGTCGGCCGGGAACGCCCCGAAGCCGCAGTTGGGCGGATCGTCGTCGGCCGCGCCGCCGGCGAGGTGACGGCCCGTCAGGATCACGGCGTCCCACCCCTGGTCGGTGGCGTTGTCTGCCTTCTCGCCGGGGAAGCACGCTCCCTCAGGGGCGTTCGGGTCGTCGGTTGGACCACGCTGGAGGACGATGATCTGTTCCTCGCCAGCAGCAAGCGATGACGGCGGGATCGTCGTGTCAGCGTCCGGGATCGGCGTCGATGTGCCGGGGCAGCCGTACCCCCCGTACGCGACCGGACCGTTCATCCGCTTGTCCGCGAGCACGGTGACCGGAGCACCGCCGACGCCGACCGTGGAGTAGGCCTCGGGCGCGTCGGGCCCGGTCGTGCGTGTGAGCGGCGTCGTGCGGTACGAGTCGAAGTCCTCGTCCGTGCCGATGAAGACGCTGCCGTCGCTCGTCCACTCCCCCTGGTGGGCGTTGCCCTCGGGCTGGAGGCAGTCGCCGTCGAACGCGTCCTCGTAGACCTGGTCGCACTCCGCGTAGTCGAAGTCGTCCACGATGGCGGCGCCGTCTTCGATATCCGGGCTTTCCGGGTCTGTCACGTCGAGGTCGATCCAGCCCGCGTCCCAGTCCGACACCATCAGGTGCCAGCTTCCGTCCGGGAACTGCAGCACATCGAAGTCGTGCGCCGTCTTGAGCTCTCCGAAGCCGTTGACGCTCACACCAGGCAGCTCGGTCTCGGAAACCAGCACGGGCTCGGTCGGATCGGTGATGTCGAAGAGGTCGACGTCCTCAGCCTCCTCGTTGTCGATCGCGGCGGCGTACGCCTCACCCTCACCCGTGTCCCACGCGATCACGCTGTGCGACTCGTTGGCGCGAGTCGTGTGGAGGTCGAAGTCGCCGAAGTCGTTGACGAGGACCGCCGGGTTCGTCGGGTCATCGATGTCGTAGATCGTGATGCCGCCGGGGTTGAGCTTGGGATTGGACGACGTCCGGCACCACTCGTTACTCACGACGAGGATGTCGCCTTCATGGACAGATGTATCGATATGGAGCGCCTGCACACCCTCCGTCTGGTAGCCGAACCCTCCGGCGTTCAGGAAGCCGAGCTTCGCCGGGTTGGCCGGGTCGGTGATATCGACGACGTGCACGCCACCGCTCTCGCACTTGGCGCCCCAGTCCGCGACGTACGCGAACCACTCCGTTCCGCCCGAGGCGGTGGTCGCCATCGCCGAGACGTCGGCGATGTCTCCGGTCTGGTTCGTCAGTTTGAGCTTCCCGACGATCTCGACGTTCGACGAGGCGCCCGTGAGATGGCCGTCCGCACCACCGTGCTGGTGCTCATGGTGACGGTAGTAGAAGTCGTCGGCGGCGAAATCTTCGTCGGCGTGGCCGCCGGCAGGTGGGTCGGCGCGACCGAGCGCAACGTTCGGCAGCATCGCCACGCTCAACGTCGAGACAAGTACGAGAGCCAGTCGAACCGATCTCGCAGTTCTTACCGACATCGACACCCTCCTCCGTGAAGATCAGATGCAGTCGAAGAACGTGAGCGGAGTCGATCGTGCCGCGGCGAACGCGATGAGCGGGTCTCACCTCCTTGACAGCGATCCTGACGGGCCGGCGGGAAGACGTTGTCGTGACCGCGGTGCCGACGATCCCCCACGGCTCGACGCTATGACGTCATCTTTCGCTCCCGCAAGTCGAAACGTCTGGAAACGCGAGGGCTGGATCGCCGGCCCAGCGGCCGGCGATCCCAACCCAGCTCCGTCAGTGGACGGCGCCCTCGAGCACGTCGAGCGTGCCTTCCATGCCTGCCTCGCGGTGGCCCGGGATCGAGCAGTAGAACGTGTACGTCCCGGGCGCGGCCTGGAACGACTCCTCGACGGTCTCGTTCGGCCCCATGACGAGCTTCACGTCGAGCTCGTCGATCGTGAAGTCGTGGTCGAAGGCGTCGAGGTTGGTGATCTCGACGGCGACGTCCGGACCGGGTGACTCGATCGTCGGCGGCGTGAAGCCGGAGATGGCCGCTTCCATCGAGATCGGGCCGGCAGGCTCCTCGGTCCCTTCGGCCGCGCTCTCGCCCTTGGTCACGGCCGGTGTGGAGCCGAACTCGAGCACGCCGCCGGTGAATGGGTCGCCGATCGCCGGGTACGAGTCGGGCGAAGGCTCGGCGTCCTTCGTCACCTGGATCACGCCGACGGCGCCTCGGCCCGTGTACGCGAACGAGTGCGTGACGAACGGGTACAGCCCCTCGTCGGGGATCTTCAGCTCGAACATCGCGCCGCCGCCGGGGGCGATGTTCCACGTCTGGAGCCCGTTCATCGCCGAGGTCGGGTTCCCGTCCACGAACACGTGGTCGAACAGCGCGCCGATCACGTGGAAGGCGTTCGTGAGCGTCGGCCCCGCGTTCAACACCCACAGACGGATCAGCTCGTTCGGCTGAGCCTGCAGGGGCGCGTCGAGGTACCGGTTGAACATGCCGTCGAACACGACGTGCGTCGGCTCGGCGTTCTCCATCTTCGCCTCGTCGCCCTCGAAGAGGCCACCCGTTGGCGCGTCGCTCGCGTAGAACTCGCTCGAGGTGAGGACGTACTCACGCGCCGGTGGAAGCCCCTCCGGCTCGACGATGATGGCGCCGTACATGCCGTTGGAGATGTGGTGCAGCACCGGCGGCGCGCCGCAATGATACATGAAGACGCCCGGGAAGCGGGCGACCCAGTCGAACGTCAGTGTCTCGCCCGGCGGGATCGGCTGGTAGTTCTTGTCCCACGGCGTCTGCGCGGCGTGGAAGTCGATCGAGTGCGCGAGCTGCTCGCTCGAGTTGTTGGTCAGCGTGAACCGGATCGTGTCGCCCAGCTGCACGCGGATGACCGGTCCCGGCGCCGTCCCGTTGAACGTCCACGTCCGATAGACGGTGCCGTCGCCGATCGTCTGCTTGGTCTCCTCGGCGACGAGCTCGACCTCCACGATCTCGCCGGAGCCGTCTCCCTGGAACCGGTAGTCGGACGTGGACGCTGCGGACACGAGCTCGGCCCCGCCCTCGTCGTCGGAGAACCCGCCGATCCACGTGAGTCCCACGATGAGCAGAGCAAGCTCGATGAAGACACCGATCGCGACGATACGTCTCATCGCCCCCACCTTCCGTCGTCCTGTGCCACCGCTTTACCCGGTGGCCGCCGTTTCGCTTCAACGTATAGTAGTCCACTCAACGTTTAGTGCCACACCAAACGTGCCTGTATCATCCGGATATGGACCTGACGCTCTCGAGTCGCGGTGATTACGTCGTTCGGGCGGCTATCGCCCTGGCCGCCGCGTGGGACCCGAACGGCGGGTTCCGCAAGCTCCGTGAGATCTCCCAGGACATGAACCTGCCGAGGAGCTACACCCCACAGATCCTCGGCATCCTGGGCAGGGCCGGGCTCGCCGAGTCGAGGGCCGGGCAGAGCGGCGGCTACCGGCTCGGACGCGATCCCAAGGACGTCAGCCTGCTCGAGGTGATCGAGGCGGCGGAGGGACCGCTGCTCTCTCGGAACTGTCCGATGCGCGGCGGCCCGTGCCGGTGGGACGACGTCTGCGCGCTGCACTCGACGTGGCTGAGAACCTCCGAGGCCATCCGCTCGACGCTCGCGAAGACCTCGCTCGCACAGGTCGCCGCCGAGGACCGCGGCCTGGACGGACGGCCCGCCCCCAAGCGTCCGGCCTCCGGACGGCGACCGTCACCACACCGGCACGTCCGCTGACGCACCCCCGAGGCGAGATCCGGTCCGGTCGGTGCCACCCGCGCGGGCCGAACGGCCCTCTCACGTTCCTCGGATCCGCGCTGAACTAGGCGTACGGAGGCGAGCGATGGGCAGATGGGAAGGTTTCCGACAGTGCCCGGGTTGCGGGTTCGACATCGCGACCGGCGAGGGAGTCCGTTCGTGCTCCTGGGGTGACTGCCCCTACCTGCCGGAGGAGTTGAACGTGTTCTGCTCGTACTGCGAGTTCAACTTCTTCACGATGGAGGGCAATCCGCCGTGCCAGAACCCGCTCGAGTGCGAGCACGCGAAGGAGCCCCTGGAGCACATCGAGAACCTCCGCCGTTGGCGCGAACGCGTGGGCTGAGCCCAGCGGTCAGCCGGCGGTGCCGGGATCGGCGGGTTCGACGGGCTCCGGCACGAGCCGGAGCTCTCGTCTGCCGGGCTCGCTCGGCAACGAGGCGGCCGGCTCTTCGGCCCCGATCAGCACCCGCGTGACGTTCGGGAAGTCGAGGCGCGCCGTTCCGGCCCCGTACCCGACGGCCTCCACCCTGAGCGCCGGCATCTCCCCGTACCCCTCCACAGTCGCGGATAGGATCGCGGCTCCGGCGGCCGTGGTGAGCTCGGCGGCCACCCCTCGTGAGTAGAGCGGCGCGCCGCGCAAGAGCTCGACCACGGTGGGCGTCGGGATCGGCGTCGCGCCGTGCTCCGTCCGGACCATCCCCAGGCCGGTCGGTACGGCCGAAGCGAAGACGCGCTCGATGCCCAGCATCGTGAGGCCGAGCGCCGAGCCTGCCACGTCGACGATCGCGTCGAGCCCGGTGAGGTCGTGGAACGTCACGGTCTCGATGTCCCGGCGCTGGACGCGCGCCTCCGCCTCCGCGTAGCGCCGGAAGATCCTGTGCGCGAGGTTCAGCGCCTCGGGTGGAAGGTCGGACGCGTCGAGCGCCGCCCGAACGCTCGCGTACGTCCGGATGACGCCCGCCGTTCCGGACGTCGTGACCGCCACGCGGATCGCACGGACGCCGTGCTCGTCCACCTCGCCGATGTCGAGCTCGAAGGGCTCGAGCGGCAACGTCGACAGGTGCGACCGCAGCGCTTCCGGGTCCACCCCCGCGTCGAGCAGGGCGCCAAGGGCCGAGTCGCCGGAGATCCCGGCGATGCAATCGAAGTAGGCGAGCCGCATCTGGTCGGCTTCCGGCGAGCGATCGTGCTCGGTCCGCGAAGGCGTTGATTGTATACTTCGGCACTCCCGGGAAGCCGCAGGTCAGTGGCCATCCCGAGACCGACCCGACGATGACCTTCTCGCCCGAAACCCTCAGCCGGCTCGTGCTCATCGCCATCGGGTTGGGGGTGCTCGCGATGATCCTGTCGGCGCTGGCCCCCGGGCGGCGCAAGGCCAAGGGACCGATCGAGATGGACGAGGTGCTCCACGGGATCCTCACCGGCCAGGCCAACCGGATCTCCCAGCTGGAAGGCGCGGTGCGGTCGCTCGCCGGCACCGATCGTCGACAGCAGACCGAGATCGAGGGCGCCGTGCGCAACGTCGGCCTCGTACGCTACGACGCGTTCGAGGACGTGGGTGGACGGCTGTCCTTCTCGTGTGCCCTCCTCGACGACAACGGGACAGGGGTCGTGATGACGTCGATCAACGGGCGGCACGACACGCGCGTCTACGCGAAACCGGTGTCCAACGGGCGGAGCTCGTACAGCCTGTCCTCCGAAGAGGAGGAGGCGATCCGGCAGGCGCTCGAACCGGGGGCGCGGGAGGCGGTGGCGACGTGATCTGGCGACGCGAGGAGGCCGAGAGGCCCACGCCCCGTGAGGAGCAGGAGGCGGCGGGTGCCGATCGCCCGGCGCAGGCGGAACCATCGAGACGGACGGAGGTGCGGCGGATGGCGGAGCAGGGTGGAGAGGTCACGGTCGTCGGCCAGGGGGCGAAGCTCGAAGGGACGGTCGTCTCCGCAGGGTCGCTCCGGATCGACGGTCAGGTGAAGGGTCAGATCAACGCCGAGGGCGACGTGTTGCTCTCGCCGCAGAGCCAGGTCGAGGCCGACATCCGCGCGCAGAACGTCGTGGTCGCCGGTCGGTTCAAGGGCTCGATCAACGTCAAGGGCCGCGCCGAGCTCGCGCGCGGCGGCCGCGTCGACGGCGACATCACCTCCAAGACGCTCGTCGTCGAGGAGGGTGGCATCTTCCAGGGGCAGTCGATCATGGACCAGCAGCCCGGGCAGGCTCCGGCCCAGCCGAAGACCGACGCGAAGGCGCCAGCGGTACCCCAGGCCGAGCAGGCGAAGGTCTAGCGTGCTCGACGTCCGCGCGATCCGCGAGGATCCGGACGCGTTCCGCAAGGGGCTCGCGCGTCGCAACCTGGCGGAGGCCGTCGACGAGATCCTGTCGGCCGACGAGCGCCGTCGGGAGCTGACCGTCCGCGTCGAATCGCTCCGGGCGGAGCAGAACCGTGCCGGCAAGGCGATCGGCGGCGCGCAGGGCGACGAACGTCAACGCCTCATCGACGAGGTGAGTCGCGTCTCGGCTCAGGTGAAGGAGCTCGAGCCGCAGCTGGCTGAGGCCGAGGCGCAGCTCTCGGACCTGCTCGCTCGGACGCCGAACGTTCCGGACGCGTCCGCGCCCGACGGGTTCACCGACGAGGATGCGGTCGAGGTTCGGCGCCACGGGGAGCCGCCGACGTTCGAGTTCGAGCCGAGGGATCACGCGGCGCTCGGCGAGCTCCTCGGCATGCTGGACACCGAGCGTGGCGCCCGCACCAGCGGCTCGCGGTTCGTCTACCTGCTGGGCGATGTGGTCTACGTGCAGTTCGCGCTTGTCCGACACGCGCTCGACGTCCTCACCGCACGCGGGTTCGTCCCGGTGATCCCTCCGGTGCTCGTCCGCGAGGAAGCGATGTACGGGAGCGGCTTCCTGCCGACGGACGAGGTCAACATCTACGTCACGAGCCCGGACGAGCTGTACCTCGTCGGGACGTCGGAGGTCTCGCTCGCCGCCTACCACATGGGCGAGATCCTCGACGAGGCCGACCTGCCGATCCGCTACGCGGGCTACTCGACGTGCTTCCGGCGAGAGGCGGGCACGTACGGCAAGGACCTGGGCGGGATGTTCCGCGTCCACCAGTTCGACAAGGTCGAGATGTTCTCGTTCGCACGGCCGGAGGACTCGTGGGACGAGCACGAGTTCATGGTCGGTTGCGAGGAGGAGATCCTGGGAGCGCTCGACCTCCCGTTCCGGGTCGTGAACATCGCGGCGGGCGACCTGGGCGGCGCGGCGGCCAAGAAGTACGACATCGAGGCGTGGCTGCCCGGCCAGGAGCGGTACCGGGAGCTCACCTCGGGCTCCAACTACCCCGACTACGGCGCGAGGCGAGCGCAGACGCGGGTCCGGCGTGCATCAGGAGAGATCGAGGTTCCGCATACATTGAACGGGACGGCGGTGGCGGTCGGCCGGACGTTGATCGCGATCCTCGAGAACAACCAGCGGGCCGACGGCAGCGTCACGATCCCGGCCGCCCTGCACCGGTACCTGCCCGAGTCGCTCCGGGAGCTCCGACCCAGGGCCTGAGGCGGCGAGCTCAGTCCGGCTCGGCCTCGAGCTGGCCGAACATCACCGTGGCGAGGTCGCGGTAGCGCGTCTCGAGCTCGCGGTGCGCGGTGACGTCCATCGCCACACCCTGCCAAAAGCGGCCGTTGCCGTCGCCGTCGCGGATCAGCACGGCCCGGCAATCGAGCCAGGTGCTGCGCCCGTCAGGCCGGACGATCCGGAACTCCTCGTTGAACGGCTCGCCGGTGTCCTCGGATCGCCGGTTGGCAGCCTCCACGCGTTCGCGGTCGTCCGGATGGACGAGGCGACCGAGCAACGTGGGGTCCGCGAGCAGCTCGTCCCTCGACGACCCGAAGACCTCCTCGGCCTGCGGGCTGAGGTACGTGAACCACGTCTGGTCCGGCGGGGCGCCTGGGGCCTCGACGAACGTAACGGCGGGGATCTGTTCGACCAGCGTCCGGTACCGCTCGTCGAGCATCCGCAGACGCTCCTCGGCCTGCATGCGGTCCGTGATGTCGATCGTGACCCCGTGCCAGAAGCGCGGCGCCCCGTCGTCGTCGCGGACGAGTACGGCGCGGTCGTGCATCCACCGGTACTCGCCGTCCTTGGTGCGCTGGCGGAACTCCTCGTCGAACGCCTCGCCGGTCTCCTCGCACCGGCGGTTCGCCTCCTGGATGCGTGCGAGGTCGTCGGGGTGGACGGTGTGGTCGAAGAACAGCGGGTCGCTCGTGGCCTCGGCCTGCGAGTAGCCGAGGATGTCGGCGATCTGGGGGCTCACGTACGCGTAGCGTGTCTCGGTGGGTGCATCCGGCGTCGCGTGCTCGAGGTACGTGATCGCGGGGAGCGCCTCGACGAGCGACCGGTACCGCCGCCGAACCTCGCGGTGATCCTCGTTCACCCGGCGGATCTCGGTCACGTCGGTGACCAGGCCCTGGATCTCCAGCGGGCGCCCGAGTGCGTCGCGCGTGAGTACGCGAGCCTGGTCGCGCACCCATCGGGTGGTGCCGTCGCGGTGGACGACGCGGTACTCGATCTCGAAGCTGCCGGTCTCCGCGAGCGCTGCGTCGATCATGCGGACGCGGTCTCTGTCGCCCGGGTGCACCGTCGAGAGCCACCGCTCCGTGTCCGACCAGTCGGCGAGCTCGTACCCGAAAATCTCCCTGAGCTGCGGGCTGACGTACCGCACGCGATATCCGGGCCGTCCCGGATCGAGCTCGGCGACGTAGATCACGCCCGGGACCTGCTCGGCGAGCTCTCGGTACCGGAGCTCGGTCTGCGCGGCCTTGACCTCGGCGTCCTTGCGGGCCGTGACGTCCATCATCACGCCCTGGAACAGCCGTGGCCGGCCGTCGTCGTCGTGCTTGATCGCGAACGCCTGATCGGCGACCCAGACGATGTGGCCGTCCTTGTGCAGGTACCGGTACTCCATCGCGAACGGCTCTCCGGTCGCCGCCGAGCGCATGGTCGCGGCGTCGACGCGTGTTCGGTCGTCCGGGTGAAGACGCGTCATCCAGAAGTCGTCCCGGACGTGCCACTCGTCCACCGTGTATCCGAGGAGCTGCTCGACCCGCGGGCTCGTGTACTCCTGCCAGTCGGCGCCATCGGGGCGGTTGACGTCCCAGATGTAGGTGACGGCAGGGATCTGCTCGGCGAGGAGACGGTACCGGCGCTCGGCCGCCCGGAGCTCGGTTTCGGCGCGCCGACGCTCGCCGATCTCGAGTGACATCAGCTCGTTGGCCTCCGCGAGCTCGGCCGTGCGCTCCGCGACGCGTGCCTCGAGCTCGTCACGGGCCGAGCGCAGCTGCTCTTCGACGTGCTTCAGCTCCGTGAT
>JBMDWR010000381.1:0-2231 GCA_048594645.1 Actinomycetota bacterium | reverse complement strand
GCCGCTGCCCGGCTCGGGTCCCGATGGTGACGCGGAGCGCGTGCTCGACCGCTCGTTCGCGGACCTCGTGGCAGAGAGCCCGTACCTCGAACGCCCTCTCGAATCGGCTCTCGCGCCGGTGACATCCGTGTCGCGAAGCGGCGATGACGACACGCGTGATGCGCGCCCGTTCTTCGGTGAGCGCGCGATCGCGAACGTCGACGTCCTCGAAGGGGTTCCCGGCGACGGCGTCCTGGTACCCGACCTCGTGTCGGAGGCCCTCGGGATCGCGCCGGGCGACGAGATCGTCGTGGGTTCGAACGGCGAGCGGACCGCGACGCTGGACGTCGACGGGATCTACCGGTCGCTGTACCTCGGAGGCGCCACCGGCTACTGGCGTCCGTGGATCGACGCGCTCGCGCTGTACTGCGGCGACTGCCCGCCGCCGCCGCAGGCCCTGATCATGTCGCGGCGGTCCTTCGTCGAGACGGTGCGCGCGATCGGTCTCGATCACGCCGGATTCGCATGGCAGGCGCGACTCGCCCACGACCTCACGCTGCAGGAGGCCGAGGATGCCTCGCGCATCGCCTTCGACATCTCGGCCGAGATCGACGACGACCCCAGGCTCAACCGCTGCTTCACCGAGTTCTTCTGCAGCTCGCGGACGAGGCCGACGTGGGGGAGCGCGATCGACGACGTCGTGAACGAGGTGCGGACGAGGCTCGTGGCGATCGACGGCCCGGCCCGGTTGCTCCGCGTGGCGGGGATCGTCGTCGCGCTGGTCGTCGTCGCCGGCGCCGGCGCGTTCGCGATGGCGGCCCGACGGGTCGAGTCGACGCTGCTGTTCGCCCGCGGCGCCCGGCCGAGGGCGGTCGCCGGCCGTGCGGGGCTCGAGGCCGCCCTGCCCTGCGTGGTCGGTGCGGCCCTCGGGCTGGGCCTGTCGTTCACGTTGGTGCTCACGGTCGGCCCCGAGGGGGCGCTCGCGGAGCGCGCGGTCTCGGACGCGGTGCTCGCCGCGGCCGTCGCGGCGGTCGCCGCGATCGCGGCCATCGCGGTCGTCTCGACCGTGTCGTTCCTGCGACAGTCCGAACATCACCGCAGCCGCTTCCAGGTGCTGACGGCGCTGCCGTGGGAACTGCTGCTGATCGCTCTGGCGTTCGTGGTCCTGCAGCGGCTGCGCAGCAAGGGAGCCGTCGTGGTCGAGGGCACGCTCGACACGGAGGCACCCAGCCTGCTGCTGTTCGCGTTCCCGGTCGTGTTCCTCGCGGGCTTCGTCGCGCTCGCCGCGCGCGCGATCGCCCTGATCCTCGGGTGGGCGCGGAACCGCAGCGCCGGATGGGGAACCGCCGCGTACGTCGCCGTCCACCGGCTGGCCGCCAGGCCACGGCTCACGATGCTCTTGATCACGGCCTCGGGGCTCTGCCTGGGCCTGTTCGTGCAGGCCCAGACCGTCGCGCGGTCGATGGAGGCGACGGTGGATGCCAAGGCCGGCGTGTACGTGGGCAGCGACGTGCAAGCGAGGATCGACAGCATCAACGAAACACCAACGTCGTTCCCGTTCCCTTTCACTCGGGTCGTCCGAACGCCGTTCGCCGGGGAGCTCCGCACGTCCGTGCCGTTCGACCTGGTCGCGGTCGACCCGGACACGTTCGCCTCGACGGCCTACTGGGACGGCGCCTTCTCCTCTGAGCCGCTCGACGTCCTGCTGGACCGCCTCTCCGGCGGCGATGCGGGGGCGGTCCCCATCGTGATCGCGTCGGCACCGAACGCCGAGCCGGCGTCGGTGACGATCGACCGGCTGACGTTCCCGGTGCACGTCGTCGGCCGTGCCGAGGCGTTCCCGGGGATGATCTCCCGCCGGCCGCTGCTCGTGGTCGACGAGGCGCTGCTGCGTGAGGCGTTCGCGGACGAGGCGAGCCCGCTCACCGGACCGGACGTGAGCGACGAGCTGTGGTTCCGCGGAGAGCCCAGCGCCGTGCGGGACGCGCTTCCCGAGCTGAGCTACGCGCCCGATCTGATCCTCACGGCCGATGAGGTGAAGGACATCTCGTACATCGCGGCGGTGATCGACACGTTCATCGTGATGAACGGCCTGGGGCTCCTGGCGGCGTTGCTCGTGTTCGCGGCGATGCTGATGTACCTCCAGGCGAGGCAGCGGTCGGAGATCGTCTCCTACGGGCTCTCGCTGCGGATGGGGATGCGGTCCTCGCGACAGCTGCTCGCGATCGCCGCCGAGATCGGCGCGATGCTGC
>JBMDWR010000380.1:0-1944 GCA_048594645.1 Actinomycetota bacterium | reverse complement strand
TTCTACCTGGCGCGTGCCGGCCTTCGCACGCTCGTCCTCGAACGCCGAGAGATCGTCGGTGGCGCCTGCGTCACGGAAGAGATCGCCCCTGGCGTGCGCGCGTCGACCACTTCGTACATCGCCAGCATGCTTCGGCCCGAGATCGTGCGCGACCTCTCGCTCGCCAGACACGGGCTCCGGATGATCCCGTGCGAGCCGGGCCTGCAGGTCGTGTTCGAGGACGGCCGCACGCTTCCGTGGTGGTCGACGCACGAGCGGACCGCCGAGGAGATCCGCAGGATCTCTTCGGCCGACGCGGATGCGTTCGGGCGCGTGACCGAACGCCTGCATGCCCTCGCGCGGTCGCTGCAGCCGTTCCTCCTCGAGGAGCCGCCGAACCTCTACGCGCGCGGCTGGAGCAAGGTCCGCGAGGGCCGACGGCTGTTCAAGCGGTTCCGCAAGCTCACCGGCGATGACCTGTCGGATCTCGTGCGGTTCGCGACGGGTTCGCTCGGCGACTTCGTCGAGCGGTCCTTCGAGTCGGACGAGGTTCGACGGCTGTACCTGGCGAACAACGTCTACGGCATGCATGCACCGCCCTATCGACCGGGAACCGCGATCGGCCTGCTGTTCCACATGCTCTCCGGAGGCGAGCACCACATCCAGGGCTTCAACGGCCACGTGATCGGTGGCATGGGGTCGATCACACAGGCGATGGCGGCGGCCGTCCGCGAGGCCGGCGGTGAGATCCGCACCGCGTCACCCGTCGCCCGCATCGACGTGCGGGACGGTCGGACAAGCGGCGTGACGCTCGAGGACGGGACAGAGATCCGGTCGCGCGTCGTGCTCTCGAACGCCGATCCGAAGCGCACGTTCCTCCGGCTGGTCGAGAAGTCGGAGCTGCCGGAGACCTTCAGGGCCGACGTGGCGGCGATCCGGATGGCCGGGCCGTCGGCCAAGGTCAATTTCGTCCTCGACGAGGAGCCGAGGTGGAACGGCATGCCGGACGACGCGGACCCCAACCGCCGCTCGCTCGCAACGCTCGTGCCGACGCTCGAGGAGGCACAGCGCATCCACGACCAGCATCGGTGGGGCGAGATCCCAGATCGCCTGTGGGTCGACTGCGTCACGGCGAGCAACGTGGACGACACGCTCGCGCCCGCGGGCACGCACGTCATGACGGCGTTCGTGCAGTACGTGCCGTTCGAGCTTCGCGAGGGCACCTGGGACGAACGCCGCGACGAGCTCGGCCGCAAGGTGATCGAGACGATCGGGCGCTATTCGGACAACATGGCGACGTCGATCCGCGCGATGCACGTCGTCACGCCGCTCGACCTCGAGCGGACCTACGCGCTCACGGAGGGGAACATCTTCCACGGGGACCTGAACGTCGAGCAGCTGTTCTTCATGCGGCCGCTCCCGGCGTGGTCGCGGTACCGGACGCCGGTCGAAGGGCTGTATCTGTGTGGCGCCGGCGCGCATCCGGGAGGCGGGGTGACGGGCGCTCCGGGGTACGTCGCGTCGCACGCCGTGCTCAAGGACCTCAGAAGGCGGCGGTAGTGGCGCTCTTGGTCCCCTGTCCGAACTGCGGCCCGCGGCCGCACACCGAGTTCGCCTACGGCGGAGAGGAACGACCGCACCTGGCCACGGACGCGGAGTCCGACTTCGCCCGGGTTCTGCTCCCCGAGAACGTGGCGGGGACCCAGCGCGAGCGCTGGTTCCATGCGCATGGGTGCAGGATGTGGCTCACGCTCACGCGCGACACGAGGACCGACCGGATCGGATGACGACGGGGGCACTGCGGTTCGAAGGACGCGAGATCGCGGTCCACGAACGCGACACGATCGCCTCCGCGCTGTTCCGCGCCGGCGTCCGGACGTTCTCGCGCTCGTTGAAGGGCCATCGCCCTCGCGGCCTCTACTGCGGGACCGGCGAATGCCCCAACTGCACGCTCACCGTGGATCG
>JBMDWR010000038.1:0-1218 GCA_048594645.1 Actinomycetota bacterium | reverse complement strand
TTCTGGAGGCTGGAAAGGATCTCGAGCCCGATCTGCTGGGACGTGATCTCCGGGCCCTTGCGGCGGAGGCGCGCCTCGATCTTGGAGAGCAGGCTCGCGAGCTGTTCCTCCCCGACCGGTCGGTTGACGAGCGCCTTGCGGATGCCGGCCGCCATCTTGTCGCGGTCGAACGGCTCCATCGTCCCGTCGCGCTTCAGGACCGAGAGCGCGACCTGTTCGACACGCTCGTACGTCGTGAACCGCCGCCCGCACGACAGGCACTCGCGGCGGCGGCGGATCGCCTCGTTGCGTTCGGCCGGCCGGGAGTCCACGACCTTGTCCTCCGCATGCCCGCACCACGGACAGCGCACCCGATCACCCCAAGATGTGGTAGACGCGGGCGCACGGTAGCCGCGACATGTAGAGGCGTCAAGCACCGCGGCCCTGGAGCGAGGTTCAGCCGACGGGCAGCAGGAGCGTCTGACCTGGCGCGAGCTCACCGGCGCGAACGCCGTTGGCGGCCGAGATCGCGTCTACGAGCGCGCGTGGGTCTTCCCCCGGCGCGAGGCGCTGCGCGATCGACCACATCGTGTCGCCTTGCCGCACCACGTAGGACGTTCTCGACACGCGGACGGCGTCCTCGGCCGAGAGCGCTCGAACCGCGGGGGCGGCCCATGCGGCACCGATGACGGCGACGGTGGCGATGACCACGACCCCGCGGCGGCGAACACGTGTTCGGGTCACGACGCCATCTTATCGAACACGTGTTCGGCGTCAAGAGGGCATCCGAACATATGTTTGAACACCTCCCGGGCTCGTGCTACCGTCCGGGAGCCTAGGAGGAGGGACCGACATGGCATCGCCGAACGCTCAGGACGCCGACGAGCCGGGGCCGCTGACGACCCGTCAGCGCCGGATCTTGGACTTCATCGCCGAGACGGTTCGGGACCGCGGCTATCCCCCGACCGTCCGCGAGATCGGCGAGGCGGTCGGACTCACGTCCTCCTCGAGCGTCCACGCGCAGCTCGCCAACCTCGAGCGCCGCGGCCTGCTCCGCAAGGATCCGACCAAGCCGCGCGCGATGACCCTGTCCGGCTTGCCGCACGTCGACGGCGTCGTCGTGCCGCTGGTCGGGCGGATCGCCGCCGGCACCCCGCTGCTCGCGGACCAGAACGTCGAGGAGCATCTCGTCGTCCCCATGGGGTACGCGGGCGACGCGGAGCACTTCGCGCTCACCGT
>JBMDWR010000379.1:0-8346 GCA_048594645.1 Actinomycetota bacterium | reverse complement strand
GCCCGGCCAGACCGCGTGCCGCTGCTCGCCGCGATGCTCGGGCGCGCGTTCGCCGACGACCCGATGATCAGGTGGCCGTTCCCGGCGGGTGACGACGAGGAGGCCGAACGCCGGACCACCGAGATGTTCCGGGTCATCGACGAGCGGTTCGCAGAGGCCGGTTGGCTGTGGGAAGCCGGTGACGTCGCCGGCGTCGCGCTCTGGATCCCTCCGGGCGGGGACGCGTTCTACGTGCAGGTCGAGCGGGATACCCGCGACGCGATCGACGCGCTCACCGATGACGGCGGCGCTCGGTACCGGGCGTTCTGGGACTGGATCGAAGAGCACTTCCCGCACGAGCCGCACTGGTACCTGGACCATCTCGCCGTCACGCCCGAGCACCGCGCGAAGGGGTTCGGCCGAGCGCTGATCGAGCTGGGCCTGGGGTTCGCGCGGCGGGACGGGGTCCCGGCGTTCCTCGAGACCGCCCGGCCGGCCAACGTCCGGTACTACGAGCGCCTCGGGTTCGCGGTCGTCGTCGAGGAGGCGGCGCCCGGGGGCGGCCCGCCGCTGTGGTTCATGCGGTTCGAGCCGTGACGATGGTCACCCCGTGAGCGTCCGAACGCCGCGCTTGGCCAGCTGGTCGGCGACGATGTTGCGCTGGATCTCGGACGTGCCCTCCCAGATCCGGTCGACGCGCAGCTCACGCCAGAAACGCTCGGCGACGTTCTCCCGCATGTAGCCCCGGCCGCCGAAGACCTGCACGGCGCGATCGGCGACGCGGTTGGCCATCTCGCTCGCGTAGAGCTTCGCCATCGAGCACTGCGCGTGCTGGACCTTCAGGTCGATGCCACGATCGACGTTCTTCGCCAGCTCGTACGTCATGAGGCGTGCCGCCCACAGCTCGGTGAGAGAGTCGGCCAGCATGTGCGCGATCGCCTGGTTCTCGATGATCGCCCGGCCGAACTGCACCCGCTCCTTCGCGAACGCCGTCGCCTCCTCGATCAGCCGGTCCGCCGCGCCGCAGCACCGAGCCGCGATCATGAGCCGCTCGTACCGGAACCACTCATACGTGAAATCGAGGCCGTCGCCCTCTTGCCCGATGAGGTTCGACGCCGGAACGCGGACGTCCTCGAACGCCACCACGGCGTGCGTGTCGGCGTACGTGTGGGTGTACCGCGGCTCGCGGACGAGACGCACACCGGGCGTGTCCTCGTCGACGAAGAACATCGCATGCGCACCGGCGTTCGGTCCGCCGTCGATCTTGGCCTGGAAGAACACGTAGTCGGCCGTGTTGAACGACGTCACATGGATCTTCGTACCACTCAGCACGTAGTCGTCGCCGTCACGGCGGGCCGTCGCCGTGATCGCGTCGACGTCCGAGCCCGCACCCTCCTCCGTGATCGCGTAGCACTCGTGGCGCTCGCCGCGGATCGTCGGCACGATCCAGCGTTCCAACTGCTCGGCGCTCACGACCTTCGGCGCCCACGCCGCCGGTGTATGGACGCACCAGCCGAGGCCGTTGGTCACGCGACCGATCTGCTCGGAGACCAGGACCTGCTGGAGCATCGTCATGCCTCCGCCACCGAGCTCGGCCGGCATGTTCATCGCCCACAGGCCCAGGTCGATCGCCAAGCGATGGTGCCGCTCGCGCAGCTCGTCCGGCAGGCGGCCGTCGTTCATCTCGGCTTCGACCTCGTGCGGGATGAGCTCCTCGTCGACGAAGCGGCGAGCGCGGGCCTGGACCTCGAGATCTGCCTCGGACAGCGGGTACGTCACCACGCGCGGATGCTACGAGATGAACTCGAGGCGGTCGCGGTTGGCCTCGATCTGTCGGAGCGAACCTGGGTCGACCGAGTGGTCGCGGTCGGGCGACGCGGGCTCGTCGGGGCGTTCGCCGAACAGCTCGCCCGACAGGTACCGCTGCCCCGTGTCGGGCACGACGGTCACGATCGTCGCGTACTCCGGGTGCTTCTCGGCCACCTTGAGCGCGGCGACGACGTTCATGCCGGACGACGGGCCGCCGAGGATGCCCTCCTCGCGCGCGAGGCGGTGCGCCGTGTCCAGGGCCTCCTCCGTGGACGCCGTCACGATGCCGTCCATCAAACCGAGGTCGAGGTTGTGCGGGACGACCCCGTCGCCGATCCCCGGAACGCCGTGCGTCCCCCAACGCTGTTCGGAGATCAGCGGGCACTCCGCCGGCTCGACGGCGAACGCGCGGATCTCGCGGTCGTACGCCTTCAACGCCCGAGCGACGCCGGTGATCCACCCGCCGGTGCCCTGGGCGGCGACGACCGCATCCAGCTGGCCGCCGCTCTGCTGCCAGATCTCCTCTCCGGAGATCGACTGTGCCTGCGGGTTGTCCGGGTTCTCGAACTCGGCCGGGACGAAGTACCGGTCGGGGTCCGTCGCCACGATCTCGTGCATCTTCGCGAACGCGAGATCGATGTCGGTCCCGGCACCCGGTGTGAGCACCAGCTCCGCACCGTACGCCTGGATCATCCGCTTGCGCTCGAGGCTCATGCCGTGCGGCATCACGATGATGCAGTCGTAGCCCTTGATCGCCGCGACGGCCGCACAGGCGATGCCGGCGTTGCCCGTGGTCGACTCTGCGATCGTCATGCCCGGGCGGAGGTCGCCGCGCTCTTCCGCGCGCTCGATCATGTGCCGGTAGATCCGGTCCTTGGTCGAGCCGGTAGGCCCGAACCACTCGACCTTGGCCAGCAGGCTGAGCCCTTCGGGCGCCACGCGCGACAGCCGAACGAGGGGTGTCCGCCCGATGGCATCGAGCATCGAGGGGAGCGCCCGGGCGTACGCGTCCCACACGAGCGACGGCGGAACCTCCACGCCATAGTTTGACCGGTCGTTCAACGCCCGCGCAAGACGCGGTCGTCGCCCGGTTGCAGGGTGCCTGTACCGCCGACCACACTCGGCGCGATGGAACCTTCCGAGGAGCTGGGCGGCGTCGTGACCCGCTTCGTCGAGGTGGCCTGACGTCTGATGCAGGCACGAACCGTCCGCAAGATAGCGCTCTCGCTCCCCGATACGGAGGAGCGCGAGACGTGGGAGACGCCGACGTTCCGCGTCCGGAACAAGATCTTCGTGATGTTCTCCGAGGGCGGACGGGAGGCGTGGATCAAGTCCACGAGCGACGAACAGCAGGCGCTCATCGCGATGGATCCGCAGACCTTCTTCTCCCCGCCGTACGTCGGATCGAGCGGCTGGATCGGGGTCCGCATCCGAACCGTGGACCGCGGCGAGCTGGAGGAGCTGATCACCGAGGCGTGGCGCCTCACCGCGCCGAAACGCCTGCTGAAGGTCTTCGACGAGCAGCACGGTCCCGGCGCGGCCGTCGACGACGATCGCCGCTGACGCAGCTCCGCGGTCCGGGGTACGGTCCGGCCCATGGACGCGGACACCCCCGCGCTGCGGGCGCTCGCCGACTCGGACCTCGCGTTCGAGGTCAAGCGGACGCAGCGCGCGAGGTCGGCAGAGGAGAGCGCGTCGTTCCAGGGCATACGGCTGGAGCAGCTCCTGCGGACGATCGTCGTCCGCAGGGCCGCCGAGGAGTACGTCTTCGTCCTGGTCCCGGGTGGGCGCCAGATCGACTGGCCGAAGCTCAGAGCGCATCTCGGCGTGAGCCGCCTGTCGCTTCCCGATGCCGACGAGGCCAAGAGGGCGACGGGCTACGAGCGGGGAGCGATCACGCCCTTCGGTTCGGCGCGAGCGTTCCCGGTGATCGCCGACGCGTCGATCCCGGCGCTGGAACGCGTGGCGATCGGCGGCGGCGGTCACGGCGTCAACCTGCATGTTCGCGGCGAGGACCTCGTCCGGTTCCTCGACGCCGACGTCGTCGAGGTGACCAAGCCCGACGACGCCTAGGACGGTCTCGTTCACCGACAACGCGATCGAACGTTCCTCCGTCGATGCGTGACGCAACGCACACGCCACAGGTGCTCGCGGCCACGGAAGGCACCCGGCGTACGACGCACGATGCCCACACGTTTCTGGAAGGAGGTGCGGGATGAGCGCCAAGGTCGAATCGACACGGATCGGCGGTCACGTCTCGTTCGGGACCACGACCGTCATCGCGATCGCGCTCGTCGTCGCGACGATGACCGGCGTCTTCGCCGTGAGGGCGATCGTCGACCGCGGCGACGCGGAAACCGCGTTCAGCGGGTCCGTCGCGTGGGACGCCGGCAAGCTCGAGGCGATGGAGGGCCGCCAACTCGCCGCCGTGGTGGCAGCTCAGGCGCCCGTGGTGTGGGACGCGGGCAAGCTCGAGGCGATCGAGGGTCGCCAGCTGGCTGAGCGGTTCCGCGGTGTGGTCGGCTGGGACGCCGGTAGGCTCGAGGCGATCGAGGGCCGCCAGCTCGCCGAGGAGTACCGTTCCGACGGTGCGTTCGTGAAGCCGCACGTTCCCAAGCGGTGAGCAGACCGACAGACCGGACGTAAGAGGCCGGGTTCGGATCTCGAACCCGGCCTCGACGCGTCTGCCGACCCTTCCCCGAGCGCACGATCCCTCCCGCTCACGTTCACGGACGCTTCATATCTCGGCCGCACGCTGGTGCACGAGGAAGCCGAAGCGTCGGAAGGAGGGATCGATATGCGACGCGGATGGGCGATCGTGGCAGCGATCGTGGCGGTCCTGGCGGTGATCGGGATCGCGGTCGGCGCGTACAACGCGGGCATCGATGAGGGTGTCCGGCGGGGCGCCGAGGCGGGTCAGGTGGTCGAGGTGGTCGGCGGGCGGTACGGGCACGGCGGATGGGGTTTCTTCCCGTTCGGCTTCTTCCTGTTCCCGCTGTTCATCATCGGCGCGTTCCTCCTGATCGGGTGGGCGTTCCGCGGCCCGCGGACCTGGGGTCACGACCGCGGACCCGGCTTCGGCCCGTGGTCGGATGAGGGGCGAGCGAGGTTCGAGGAGCGCGCGCGGGAGTGGCACCGCCACGAGCACGAGGAGAGCTCGAGCCGCGGGCCGGCCGGCCCGCCGGGGTGATCGGACGAGGATGCGAGCGCGGGCGGCGGCGGTTGCCGCCGCCCGCTCGCGTCGGCAGGCTTTCCATGGGTCGGAGGCGCGGAGCGGAGGCGACATGACGACGGTGCTGGTCGTCGAGGACGAGATCGAGATCGCGCGCGTGGTGCGCGACTACCTCGACCAGGCGGGCTTCGAGGTGATCGTCGTGGGCGACGGCGGCTCGGCCATCGCGAGCGTTCGGTCGGCGAGGCCCGATCTGGTCGTGCTCGACCTCGGGCTTCCCGGACGTGACGGCCTCGATGTCGCCAGGGAGATCCGGCGTTGGTCGAACACGCCGATCGTGATGCTCACCGCTCGCGGCGACGAGACGGACCGCGTGGTCGGACTCGAGCTCGGCGCCGACGACTACGTCGTGAAGCCGTTCAGCCCCAAGGAGCTCGTCGCACGGATCCGAGCCGTCCTGCGGCGAACGCGCGCGGCGCAGCTGGGTGACGAGGTGCTCCGCGCCGACGACGTCGAGGTGGACACCGCCAGGATGCGCGTCAGCGTCGCCGGCACGCCGGTCGGGCTGACTCCGACCGAGTTCCAGCTCCTCGTGACGCTCGTGCGCGAACCCGGGCGCGTGTTCACACGCTCGCAGCTGCTCAACGCGGTTCACGGCGTCGCGATCGAATCGTACGAGCGCGCGATCGACGCACACGTCAAGAACATCCGCCGCAAGATCGAGCCTACGCCGAGCGCGCCGAGGTACGTGCTCACCGTCCACGGCGTCGGCTACCGGTTCGCCGATGGGTGACCGTCGGCGAACGCCGAGGCGCGGACCGGGGTTCCGGCCGCCGTGGTGGCCACCCGACGAGCCGTTCCCTCCGCCGGACCGCGAAGGCTGGCACGCGATGCGCGGACGCTTCCTACGGCGCATCGCGATCGGGTTCGGCGTCTTCTTCCTGTTCATCTTCGTCGCCGGCTGGCTGGGAGCCGTCGTCTTCGGCGGCGGGTTCGACCGGCACGACCGTGGCGGCTTCTTCCCGCTGTTCCCGCTGCTCGTGATCGCCGTGATCGTCGCGTTCGTGTTCCTCGGACGAACGCTGCGCCGCACCGCCGGGCCGATCGGCGATGTCATGGACGCGGCGGAACGCGTCGCGGAGGGCGATCTCTCCGCGCGGGCGAGCGTCGGCGGCCCGTCGGAGGTCCGCGATCTGGCAGCCGCGTTCAACCGGATGGCGGAGCGCCTCGAGGCCAACGAGGAGCAGCGCCGGAACCTGCTGGCCGACGTCGCGCATGAGCTCCGCACGCCGCTCTCGGTCATCCGCGGCCGCGTCGAGGGCATGCTCGACGGCGTCTATCCCAGGAGCGAGGAGCACCTCTCGCTCATCGCGCAGGAGGCCGTCGTGATGGCGCGATTGCTGGACGACCTTCGTCTGGTCTCGAACGCCGACGCGGGCGCCTTGCGGCTACATCGCGAGCTGCTCGAGCCGCATGAGGTGGTCGAAGCGGCTGCGGTGGCCCATCGCGCCGACGCCGTGGGCCGCGGTGTGACGATCGGGACCCAGATCGACGAGGGCCTTCCGCAGGTCGACGCCGACCGCGTTCGGCTCGGCGAGATCTTCGCGAACCTGGTCACCAACGCCCTCCGGTACACCCCCGAAGGCGGGTCGGTCACGCTCCGAGCCACGTTCGCGGGCGACGGCGTCGCGTTCGAGGTGTCCGACACCGGTGCCGGGGTTCCGCCCGAGGAGGTCCCGCACCTGTTCGACCGGTTCACGAAGTCGGCCGAGTCCCGAGGCAGCGGGCTCGGCCTCGCGATCGCCAAGAGCCTCGTCCGAGCGCACGGCGGCGACATCTCGGCGACCAGCGTGGTCGGGAGCGGAACGACGATCCGGTTCGTGCTGCCCGCAGCGCGGTGAAGCGCCGGGAGGAGACGGCAGGCGACGTCCGCGTCTACCCTCTGCGCCATGCGCGTGTTCTCGGGCATCCAGCCAACCGGGCGGAAGCATCTGGGGAACTACCTCGGGGCGATCCGCAACTATGTCGCGTCGCAGGACGCGGGCCGGGCGATCTACTGCATCGTCGACCTTCACGCGATCACCGTCGAGTTCGACCCGAAGGACCTGCGCGAGCGCCTGTACGACACGACGGCGATCCTCCTGGCGGCCGGATTGGACCCGTCGCGCTGCATCCTGTTCCGCCAGTCGGACGTCGCCGAGCACACCGAGCTGTGTTGGCTGCTATCGGCCGTCACGGCGTACGGGGAGCTCTCGCGGATGACGCAGTTCAAGGAGAAGTCCGAACAGCAGCGCGCGTTCATCTCGGCCGGCCTCCTGTTCTACCCGATCCTCCAGGCGGCGGACATCCTCGCGTACCAGACGGACGAGGTACCGGTGGGCGAGGACCAGAAGCAGCACCTCGAGCTCGCTCGGAACATCGCCGAACGGTTCAACGCGCGCTACGGCGAGACGTTCGTCGTGCCGGCGCACCGGATCCCCGATGTCGCGGCACGCGTGATGGACCTCCAGGCGCCGGAGAAGAAGATGTCGACCACAGGTGGGACCGAGCTCGGCACGGTGTACGTTCTCGACGACCCCGACGCCACGCGACGGAAGTTCACGAGCGCGGTCACCGACACCGGCCGCGACATCGTTCGCGCTCCGGACAAGGCCGGCATCTCGAACCTGATCGAGCTCCTCGCCGCCGCGCGCGACACGACGCCGGATGACGTCGAGAAATCGTACGCGGATGCGCCCGGGTACGCCGACTTCAAACGCGACGTCGGCGACGCGATCAACGAGCTGCTGGCTCCCGTGCGGGAGCGGTACCCGGCCCTCCGCGAGGACGAGGAGGCGCTCGAGGACATCCTCCGCGACGGCGCGGCCAGGGCCCGAGCCATCGCCGCCGAGACGCTCGACCTGGCTCGGTCGCGGATGGGCCTCGGCCCCCCGGCCGCCGACAGGCGCTAGCCCTTCGGGATCTGCTTCTCCGGGTCCCAGTGCGGCATCGGCACGACCGTGGCCTTCACCTTGCCCGAGACCGGTGTCTCGACCTCGAGCGTCGTACCCAGGTCGGTGTGCTCGATCGGCAGCATCGCGAACCCGATGTTCTTCTCGAGCCTCGGCGAGAAGCACGCCGAGGTGACCCGCCCAACCACGCTCGCCGCGGCCGAGACGGGGAAGACGTCCATCATCTCATTGTCGATGTAGGAGCCGAGCGGCTCGCCCTCGATGTCGACGCCGACAAGCTTCTGCTTCACGCCTTCGGCCTCGATCCGCTTCAGGGCATCCTTCCCGATGAAGTCGGCTTCCTGCTCGAGGTCCACCATCCACGAGTAGTGGTAGCCCACCTCGTAGGGGTTGTTCTCGTACCACATGTCCGCGCCGAACGCGAGGATGCCGCCT
>JBMDWR010000378.1:0-5814 GCA_048594645.1 Actinomycetota bacterium | reverse complement strand
TCACGATGGGCGCGTTCCTGCTGTTCGTGATCCTCGCCGGGGGAAACGTCGTCGCGGTCCGATACGTGACGTGCGAGGCCTGCGAGCTCGAACCCTTCTGGGCCGCGGGGTCGAGGTTCGCCGCCGCGGCCCTGGTTCTGTTCGCGATCGCCGCCGTCGTTCGCGCGGGCATGCCCCGTGGGCGAGCGCTGTTGGGAGCGGTCGTGTACGGCGTGCTCGGGTTCGCGGCCCCGCTTGGTCTCGCGTACTGGGGGTTCCAGCATGCGTCCGCCGGGACGGGCGCGGTGCTCCTCGCGACGATGCCGCTGCTGACGTTGGTCTTCGCGGTCGCGCATCGTCAGGAGCCGTTCCGGCGGGCGGGATTGTTCGGCGGCCTGCTGGCCCTCGCCGGGATCGCCGCGATCTTCAGCGAGGGCATCGACCGCGGCATCCCGGTCACATCGCTGCTGGCCTTCCTCGGCGCGGCTGCGTGCTTCGCCGAGACGAACATCGTGGTCAAGGCGTTCCCGCCGGTTCATCCGGTCGCGATGAACGCCGTGGGCCTGGCCGTCGCGGGAGGCCTGCTCCTGGTGCTCAGCGTGCTCGTCGGCGAAGCGATCGTCATACCGGATGTCGCGCGTACGTGGTTGGCGCAGGGCTATCTGGTCCTGCTCGGCTCGGTCCTGGTCTTCCCGCTGTACGTATTCGTGATCCATCGATGGACGGCGAGTGCCGTCTCCTACGACGGCGTCCTCATCCCGCTCGTGGGTATCGCGCTCGCAGCGCTCGTGCAGGACGAGCGGATCACCTGGGCGTTCGCGGCCGGGTCGGAGTTCGTCCTCGCGGGTGTCTACGTGGGCGCGCTCCGAGGGTCGGGAGACCCGGCCGCGCCATGAGAGCGCTCGTCCTCAAGCCGCACCGGCTCTCGGCCGCCGGGTTCGTGGGGCAGCGGCTCGAAGAGCGCCGGTTCGATCTCGTCGATCACGTGGCGAGCGAGGACGGGCGGCTCCCCGGACTGGACGGGTTCGACGCCGTGGTGGTGATGGGTGCGCCGTGGTCCGTGTACGGGCCCGAGGTCGGGCCGTGGATCGGCGGCGTCCTCGACCTTCTCCGCGACGCCGATCGCCGAGGCATCGGCGTGCTCGGCGTGTGCTTCGGCGCACAGGCGATGGCCGCGGCGTTCGAGTCCGACGTCCGCAGATCCGACGCGCCCGAGCTCGGATGGAACGAGGTCGAGACGGCGGACCCGTCGCTCGTCCCGCGCGGCCCGTGGTTCACGTGGCACTCGGACACGTTCGACGTGCCCGAAGGCGCTGCCGAGATCGCGCGAACGAGGTTCGGGCCGCAGGCGTTTGGGTTCGGCCCGCACCTGTGCGTGCAGTTCCATCCAGAGGCGGATGCGGGCGTGATCGAGGCGTGGCTCGATCACGACGACGGCGACTTCGTCGAGGCGGGGATCTCTCGCGACGCGGTCCTCGGCGAGACCCGAGAGCGAGACCCCGACGCTCGCCGGCGAGCCTTTGCGCTGGTGGACGCGTTCCTGGAGCGGGCCCGGGTACCATCCGGACGATGATGCAGCCCGAGCGGCCGCTCCGGCTGGATGCGCCGCGCGAAGAGGTGCTCGAGCACGCGGCCAAGCTGGTCGCTGAGGCGTGGCAGAGCTTCGACCGGTTCAGACCCGAGGAGCCGCCGCTCGACGAGCGCGTGCGCCAGCTGCTACGGACCGAACTGCCCGGGGTCCCGGTGTCGGCGCACGAGGCGCTCGACGACGCCGCGCGGATCCTCGACGAGTCCATCGCTCAGCCGCGGCCACGGTACTTCGTCGGCGTCGGATCGAGCGGGCTCGAGATCGGCACGATCGGCGACCTCCTCGCGCACACGTACGACATCAACCTCGCGGTCGACGCACGGGCGGCGACGCTGATCGAGAAGCAGGCGATCCGGTGGGCAGCCGAGCTGATCGGCTACCGCCCCAACGCCGCAGGCGCGTTCACGAGCGGCGGAACGGTCTCCAACACGACGGCGCTCGCCGCCGCTCGCGAGCACGCGTTGCCCGGCTCGCGGTACGAAGGGCTGAGCGCCAAACGCGTTGCGATCTACTGCTCGCAGGAGGTGCACTACTCGGTCACGCGCGCGATCGAGACGCTCGGCGTGGGCTCGGCCAACATACGCGCGATCCCGCTCGATGCTGAGCGCGCCCTGATCCCCGACGCTCTCGTCGAAGCGATCGATCGAGACATCGCCGCGCGCACCACACCTATCGCGGTGGTCGGAACCGCGGGAACCACGCTGACGGGGGCGATCGATCCGCTCGAGACGATCGCGGACATCTGCGAGGAGCGCCGGATCTGGTTCCACGTGGACGGCGCCTACGGGATGCCCGCCGTCTGCGCTCGCCCGGAGCTGTTCACGGGGTTCGAGCGAGCCAACTCCATCGCGATGGACGCGCACAAGTGGCTGTACCTACCGAAGGCATGCGGGATCCTCCTGGTTCGGCGCGAGGACGATCTCGTCGCATCGTTCGGGCACGAGCAGGGCTACCTCCCTCATCAGCGGCACGAGCTGCACGCGATGGACACGACGTTCGAGTACTCGCGTCCGTTCCGCGCGCTCAAGTTCTGGCTCGCGATGCGCGTGCACGGCGCGGCCGCGTTCGCCGAGGCCATCGAGCGCAACCTCGCGCAGGCCCAGCTCCTGTACCGGACCGCCTCCGAGCGTGCGGACTTCGACGTGCTCGGGCCGCCGAAGCTGTCGGTCGTGGCGTTCCGACACCTCCCGAGCGGACATGCCGACGTGGGCGAGCACAACCGGCGGCTGGCCGAGGCGATCCAGGCCGACGGCCGCGTGTGGATGTCGAGCGCGCTGATCGACGAAGAGGTCTGGCTCCGGCCGTGTTTCGTGAACTTCCGCACGACCGAGGAGGACGTCCTCGACCTGGTCGAGATCGTCGCCGAGCTGGGGCAGCGTCTGCGAGACTGAGGCTGTCCGCGGTTTACACTTCCCGCGCGCCGATGCCGCTCGGACCGGCCGCGCAAGCGGGGAGCGGAACCGGACCGAACCGCCCGATCGCCCAGACCGCTCGAGAGGAGCCCGTCCCGCATGAACGAGGTGCTGGTCGCCGTCGTGATGGGTTCGTCGTCGGACTGGGAGACGATGCGGCACTGCGCCGACCATCTGGAGGAGCTCGGCGTGCCGTTCGAGACCCGCGTCCTATCGGCGCACCGGACGCCTCGAGAGCTCGCTTCCTGGATCGGAGACGTGGAGTCTCGTGGGGCGCAGGTCTTCATCGCGGCCGCGGGGATGTCCGCAGCGCTCCCCGGCGTCGTTGCCGCGCAGACCACCCGACCCGTGCTGGGCGTCCCGATGGAGTCGCGGATCGCCGGCGGGCTCGACTCGCTGCTGTCGATGGTGCAGATGCCCGGCGGCATCCCGGTCGGCGTCCTCGCGGTCGGCAAGGCCGGTGCCGTGAACGCCGCGATCCTCGCCGCGCAGATCCTGGGTCTGTCCCGTCCCGAGCTCGACGACGCCGTCCGCACGCAGCGCCAGACGCGGGCGGCCGAGATCCTCGACCACTCGGATCCGTCGATCGATCGCTGAGCATGGCATACCTCACGTGCCCGTGGTGCCTGACGCCGCAGATCGTGGGCGACGAGGCCAACGAGTTCCGGTGCTACACGTGCGCGGCCGAGGTCCGGTTCTTCAAGTGCCCCAACTGCATGCTGGTCCAGACCGTCAACAAGAAGTGGCGGTCCTTCACGTGCGGCGGCTGCGAGCAGAAGATCGACCTGCCGTACCGCTGGGGCTACGATCGCGCCGCGACCGCGATGAGTGTCGACGGGACCGGCACGTCGTGGCCGCCGCTGTGACTCATCCGTGGCGCCTTTACGGTGTCCGAGGCGGGATCCCCTTGCCCTGCAGCCCTTCCGGTCTGCCCGGTTCGGATGGCCCGGGGTCGGCCGTGCCTGCTTCGGATAGCGCCTCGAGCCGGTCTTCGGCCGCGGAGTGAGCGGCCGCGTGCGCCGGTTCGTGGCCCGTCATGGCCCGCAGGAACACGTCGCGCTCCAGGCTGAGCAAGCGGACGGGTGATCTCGCAGTGACGGTCGCCGTCCTCGGGACGTCCCGCAGCAGCGCGATCTCACCGATGTAGCCGCCGCGTCCCAGCGTCGCGATGTGGCGACCGGCAGACGTGACGTCGGCCTCGCCCGCGGCGATCACGTAGACACGGTCCCCCGGATCGCCCTCGCGGATCACCACATCCCGCTGTTCGACCACGATCGGAACGGTGTTCCGCGCGAGCCGTTCGAGCGTCTGGGGCGGCAGGGGCTCGAACAGCGATGTCCCGCGCAGCAGCTCGAGGTCCTCGGCTGGGACGCGAGCACCGACGTCGACCGCGCGCAGCCGCCGCCGTACGACGAACCCGGCGGTCGGCAGGAGCGCACCGGCGATCGCGAGCGTCCACCTCGGCCCGATCGAGCGCGCCAGTACCGCCGCGGCGAACGCGCCGAGCCCCTCGGCGGCCATGTACGAGGACTCGAGCACGCCGAGCGTGCGCGTGAGCTTCTGATCCGGGATCAGGCGCTGCAGCATCGTGCGCCCGGACACGTCGAACAGCACCGCTCCGGTCCCCGACGCACCCAGCAGCACCGGGGCGGCGACCGGGAGCGCGGCGCTCGCGGCGATCGGCGCACCGTACAGGACCGAGCCCGCTCGGAACGCCGGGAACAGCCGCTCCCGGCTCCCGGCCACGACGGCCGTGCCGGCGCCGATGACGCCGCCCACCCCCAGGGCAGCGTTCAGCATCCCGACGCCGGTCTGTCCCGTGTCGAGGACCTCAAACGCGAGGACGACGGTCAGCGTGTCGACGAATCCGAGGACGAAGGTCCCGAGGCCCAGCGTCGTCACCAAGACCCGCGGGCGCGGGTCGGACCACACGTACCGGAAGCCGGCGCCGACCTCACGGAACACGGACGATCCGTCGCCTGCATGCTCGCGTGCCCCCGCCCGCGTGCGGATGCCCGCGATGAGGATCGAGCCGACGACGAGCAGCACCGCCAGGGCCGCGTACACGAGCCCGGGTCCGGGGAGGTCGAGCGCGCTGCCGAGCGCGAAGAAGGTCGTCGCAACGACTGGACCGAGGAGCACGCATGAGCTCTCGATCAGGCCGGCCGCCGTGTAGGCGGATGTCAGCTCCTTCGGGTCGCGGGCGATCCACGGGAGCAGGGCACCGTGGATCGGGCGTACGAGCGTGAGGATCCACCCCACCGAGCACGCCGCCGCGTACACGATGACCGACGGAGCGTGCATGAGCGCCGCGACGGCTGCCGACGCGGACGCGATCGCCATCGCCACCTCGGCCAGGAGGAAGACGCGCTCGCGCCGGAACCGGTCGCCGAGGACGGAACCGAGCGGTGCGACGATCGCGGCTGGGATCAGCTGGAGGAGCGAGATCACCCCGACCATCGCGGTTCCGCCCCGACCGAACGCGAACACCATCAGAGCGATGAAGCTCGCCCACTCACAGATGCTGAACGCGATCAGCGCCAGTTGCGCCCGTGCGAGATCGGGGTTGCGGAACGACGCGGCGAGCGCCCGTCCGGACACGGCAAGGTCACGCCGGACCTCGGCGAGACCCGAGCGACTGGACGCCAGATCCTCGCTCACCGTCGGACCCGCGACCGTTCCGTCGGCGCGTGAGGGGGCGGGGTTGATTCGCCGACGGAGCGGGTACATGAGAGCGGAGAAAGGAGATCGAACATGTACATCGGCATCTCACTCGTAGGTCTCATCCTGCTGATCCTTCTGCTCGTCTGGATCTTCTGAGCGCGACCTTCCCCG
>JBMDWR010000377.1:0-5588 GCA_048594645.1 Actinomycetota bacterium | reverse complement strand
GGGCCCGCGTGGCGCTCGGGCCGACGCGGGACGTCGTGATCGTGGACGGTCCCGTGGAGGCGATCGCGCTCGGCACGGACCCGGACCTCGAGGAGGCGCACGCCCGGGCGAGCGGGTTCGACCCCCGGACGCTGTCCGAGGAGTACGTCTACCTGCGGATCACGCCGTCCGAGATCCAGGCCTGGCGCGAGGCCAACGAGCTGGAAGGCCGCCGCCTCATGCGACGAGGCGAGTGGCTCGACTGAGGCCAATCCGCGTCGACGCGTCCGGAGTCCCGGCCGGTAGTCTCCTCCCATGGACGCGAACCGGAACGCCCCCGTGTTCTCCGAGGGCTCGATCGAGGTCGCGGCTCCACCGGAGACGGCGTGGGATCTGATGGCCGACATCCGCGGCTGGCCGACCTGGAACGCCGACGTCGATCGGGTATCGGTCGAGGGCGAGATCGCGGAGGGGACGGTGTTCCGCTGGAAAGCCGGTCCCGGAACGATCACGTCGACGATCCGTCTCGTCGACCGCCCGAACGCCATCGGATGGACCGGTCGAACGTTCGGGATCGCCGCGATCCACGTGTGGCGGTTCGAGCGGCGAGGCGACGCGACGATCGCGAGCATGCAGGAGTCGTTCGACGGCACCGTCGCCAAGCTGCTTCGAGGGCGGCTCCAGCGTCAGCTCGACGCGACGACGAAGAGCGGGCTCGAGAACCTCAAGAAGGCGGCCCAGGCTCGATCGCCGGCGTAACGCACCCACCTCTCCGCGTCGTCCACGATCACGCCCGTCTGTTCAGCGGTCCTCCGCGGCATGCTCGGCCTGTGCCAGCCCCGTGTCCGTGTCCGAGAGGACCTCGTGGTGACCGATGTCGAGCGTCTTGATCCACCGCTGTTGCCCCAGCGTCAGCGCGACGAAGAAGCCCAGCTCGACCAGCTCGGGGTCTGTGAAGTGCTTGTGGAGCTTCTCCCACAGGGCGTCGTCCGCGAGGCTCGATTCCCAGATGATCGAGCTGGTGTAGGCGAGCGCCGTCTTCTCGCGTTCGTCGAACCTGTCCGAGTCGAGGAAGTGCAGCAGGTCGTCGTACTTCTCTTCGTCGAGCCCTTGCTGTCCAGCCTGGACAGACCGCTGGACCCCTCAGTAGGAGCACTCGATCGACTTGGAGACGTAGACGCGGCACAGCTCCTTGATCTGATGATCGAGGACGCCGTTGCGGAACGTCAGTTCCCAGGCCTGCGAGAATGCGCGGATCACGTTGGGGTTGTGCGCTCGGATCGCCTGGCTCTCCGGCCGCGGCGTGCCGTGTTGGCGCGCGTGCTCGAGGTATCCGAGGATCTCCGGGTCGTCGATCTTCGACAGGTCGGGGTACTCGATCCGAGGCATCCCATCCTCCTCCGCCGGAAGGAGGCCAGCATACCGAGCCTCGATCGACTGGTCGGGCGCGCCGACGCTTCCTCATCGCCGTCCCGCGGCGCGGGTCGCGAGGGTAGCCTCCCGACCGATGATGTCTGCTTCCCACCGACGTCGAAGGAGACGGCACCGATCCGCGTGAGGGAAGGGAGAGAACGATGTCTACGCTCGTCGTCCAAACGTTCCTGACGATCGACGGCGTCATGCAGGGGCCCGGTGGTCCGGATGAGGACCCCAGCGGTGGGTTCGCCTACGGTGGATGGTCCGTCGGCTACTGGGACGACGCCATGGGTCAGATCGTCACGGAGTCGACCGCGAAGGCCGATGCGCTGCTCCTCGGACGGATGACCTACGAGATCTTCGCGGCGCACTGGCCGAACGTCCCCGACGACGATCCGGTCGGTGCGGTGTTGAATCGCGTCCCCAAGTACGTCGCATCCACCACGCTCAAGACCGTCGAATGGAACAACTCGTCGCTCCTCGACGGCGACGTGCCCGGGGCCGTAGCCGTGCTCAAGGATGGGGGAACCGGCGAGATCCAGGTCCACGGCAGCGGCGGACTCCTGCAGACCCTGATCGAGCGCGACCTGATCGACGAGTATCGCCTGTGGACCTTCCCGGTCCTGCTCGGCACCGGCAAGCGGCTGTTCGATGCGGGAACGATCCCGGCCGGCCTCGAGCTCATAGACAGCACCACCTCCTCCACCGGCGTGGTGATCGGCCGGTATCGTCGCGCGGGCGACATCAAGTCCGGCTCGTTCACGGTCGACGAGCGAGGAGGCGTCGAGGCGCTCTGGGCCGAAGGGGAGGAGCCCTGACGGGTGAGAAGCGATCCTCTCGGCTCGTCGCCAGTTACGTGCTGCATGCTTCGGGGGTGGACGACGGAGTCGGGTCATCGCCACAGGAGTTCTTCGCAGGCCACTCGCTCGCTCTCGCGGTGTACGAACGGGTTCGCTCGGTCCTGACGACGATGGGAAGCTTCGAGGTGCGGATCTCGAAGAGCCAGGTGGCGTTCCGCCGACGGCGTGGCTTCGCGTACCTGTGGCTTCCCGGGCAGTACCTCTCTGCGCCGAGCGCGGAGGTCGTGCTGTCGATCGTGCTCGGTCGCCACGACCCCTCCCGCCGCTTCAAGGAGGTAGCCCATCCGGCTCGACAACACTGGATGCACCATCTCGAGATCCAAGACGTGGATGAGCTCGACGGAGACGTCGAGCGGTGGTTGCGAGAGGCATTCGATCGAGCAGCCTGACCCTGATCAGTCGGATCGTGCCGACCGTGGCGAGGGGCGGGACGTGCCGCGATGGGCGGCTCGAACCCAGCCCTCGAACTCGTCGCCATCAGTGATCTCGACCACGTCGTTCAAGTACGCCGCCGAGATGCCTGCGTAGTCGATCTCGAGCGACGAATGCCGTGCTTGCACCGCCGCCCACAGGCACCATGCCGCTGCACCGATCAGCGAGTGCAGGCTCATCCTGGCCAGCAGGTATGGATCGGCTCGACCGAAGTACGCCTCGCAGAGCCTCGCGCGCCAGTCATCGTCGAGCTCTGACTGGTACACGACGTCGGCCACGTCGTAGCAAGGATCGTTGTTGCCGCTGTACTCGAAGTCGAGGAACCACAGGCGCCGGCCGTCATCGACGATGTTCCCGGGCATGAGATCGTTGTGGCTCGGGACGGTGGGCATCGATCGAGCGTGGAGGGCAGCCGATGCCTCACGGAGTGCATCCATGCGTCCGAGGAGCTCCGCCGGCACCGCGACCTCATGCTCGTCACACCTGCGCAGCCAGTCCTCGACGGTAGCGAACCAGTCGACATCGTTCCGGAAACGAGGTCCCGCGTGGAGTCGTCGGAGCGCGGCGGCGACCCTCGGGATCTGCTCGGACCTGCCGAGCGTCTCCGGCGTCAGGGCTTCACCCTTCAGGTACTCCACGACCAACACGCCGTCGTCGTCGAGGTAGTCGACCACCCTCGGTGCGACCCCCGCCACCGCGGCGGCCGTCGCGTTGTAGCGTTCGTTCAACGGATCGACGAACGAAGCGCGCTCACCGCCGGGGACGCGCACAACGTACTTCTCATCGCCGATCCGAAGGAGATAGGCCGTGTTCATGGCCCCGCGTCCGAGTGGGGAGATCGTCGCCGCGGCGTCTCGGCCGCCGCTGAGGCGCCTCAGTACCCCCTGGATGCTCGGATCCGGCTCCCGCATGGCCGCATCTTCGCCTTCGCCACGAACGGATGGAAGGGCGTGCCAGGGCGCACGGGGTGCGCCGACATCCGGATCGAACCCGGGCCCGTAGCCCCTTGCAGCGGGCCGTCGCTCCGGGAAGGATGCCCGCGTGGACATCCCGCAGACCCGCTACGCGAGGGCGGCAGACGGCGTGCACGTCGGCTACCAGGTGCTCGGCGACGGGCCGGTCGACCTCGTGTTCGTCCCATACGACTACTCGAACATCGAGGCGTCGTGGGACATCCCGCAGTTCGCGTCGCTCGTCCGCGGGCTCGCGTCCTATGCCCGGGTCCTGCTGTTCGATCGTCGAGGCACTGGGACCTCGGACCGCCGCGCGGCGGACGTCGTCCCGACCATCGAGGCGTCCATGGACGATATCGGCGCGATCATGGACGCCGCCGGCTCCGAGCGCGCGGCGCTGTTCGGCATCGAGAGCGGGGCGGCCCTGTGCTTCCTGTTCGCGGCCACGTACCCGGAGCGCACGATCGGCGTCGTCGTGTTCAACGCCACCGTCCGTGGGCTGTGGGCGCCCGATTACCCGTGGGCATGGACCGAGGAGGACTACCGCTCGTGGGCCGAGCGAGTCGAGCGCGGTTGGGGCTCGCCCGAGTTGGTGCGAGAGATGGCCGAGATCCTCTCACCGAGCCTGGCGGACGACCCTGCGTTCCTCCGGCGCCTGGGTCGCCTGGTCCGCCTGGCGGCGAGCCCCGGCGAGGCGGTCGCGAGGGATCTGTTGATCCGGGACACCGACGTCCGTCACGTGCTGCCGTCGATCCAGGTCCCAACGCTCGTGGTGCATCGGACCGACGACCGCTTGGAGCCGGTGGAGCAGGGACGCTACATCGCGGAGCACGTCCCGGGCGCCGCCTACGTAGAGCTGCCGGGGCAGGACCACATCTGGCCGATGGACGACCTTGTGCCTCACGTCGGTCGGTTCCTCGAATCGGTCCGCGCCGAGGAGGCCGATTTCGAACGCGTCCTCGCTACGGTGCTCTTCACCGACATCGTGGAGTCGACGAAGCGATCTGCTGACCTCGGCGACCGAGCGTGGCGTGAGCTGCTCGAGCGTCACCATGCAACGGTCCGTGCTCTCCTCGGTCGGTACCGCGGCGCGGAGGTCGACACGGCCGGCGACGGGTTCCTCGCGACGTTCGACGGCCCAGCCCGAGCGATCAGGTGCGCGTGCGCCATGGTTGACGCCGTCCGACCGCTGGGCATCGAGATCCGAGCCGGGCTGCACACGGGCGAGGTCGAGACGATCGACGGCAAGGTCGGTGGGATCGCCGTCAGCATCGGGGCTCGCGTCGGCGCGATGGCGGCTCCGTCCGAGGTGCTCGTCTCCCAGACGGTGAAGGATCTCGTGGCGGGCTCAGGACTTCCGTTCGACGACCGCGGCGAGCATGAACTGAAGGGCGTGCCGGACCCGTGGCGTCTCTACGCCGTGGTTCGCAGCGCCGCCTGAGGGTGCCCGCGCGTCCTGAACGATGTAGAACTCGTCGCCCGCGGGCGTCGGGCGATCGTCCTGGTGCGACCGATGAGATCGACGGTGCGATCCGGTCTGATCGTCTATGACGAGACCTGGCGAGAAGGGGCCGGGCGACATGGAAGGACGACATCCCGACGCTAACGTCAGTGAAGGTGAACCTCGATCCACGAAGGAGGTCAGCCGGTGTCACTCGTCCGCGTTCACAACTTCTCGATCTCGCTCGACGGCTTCGGTAGCGGTGAACCTCAGAGCCACGACGCACCGTTCGGTCACGCCGGCGAAAGGCTGCACGAGTGGATGTTCGCGACCCGGTGGTGGCGCGCGATGGTCGGCGAGCAGGGCGGTACGAGCGGCCTCGACGACGCCTTCGTGCGGCTGCACGACCCCGGGATCGGCGCCGAGATCATGGGTGCCGGGAAGTTCGGACCCCCCGGATGGCACGAGGACCCGGAGTGGAGGGGCTGGTGGGGTTCCGACCCGCCG
>JBMDWR010000376.1:0-17712 GCA_048594645.1 Actinomycetota bacterium | reverse complement strand
GACGTCACCTCGCGCAGGTCGATGCCGCGCTCGGCGAGCGCCTGCACGAGCGCGTCGGCCTCGTCGGCTCCTTCGAGGACCGTGTTCGGACGGATCCGGCCGTGGTCGCGCACGGCGTCCAAGGTGTTCATCGGCATCGTGTTGACCGTGTGGGGGCCGACGAGCTCCTCCACGTAGACCGTGTCGCGGTACGCCGGGTCCTTGGTGGAGGTCGACGCCCAGAGCGGAAGCTGGACACGCGCGCCGACGGCTGCCATGGCGTCCCAACGGTCGCCGGAGAACAGACGCCGGAAGCTCACGTACGCGAGCTTGGCGTTGGCGACGGCCGCCTTGCCGCGAAGGTCGGAGTCCTCGGGAAGCAGCGCGTCGACGGCGGTGTCGACGCGAGAGACGAAGAGCGACGCCACCGACGCGACGCGGTCGACGGGCCGGCCGGCGGCGATCCGACGTTCGACGCCGCGCTGGTAGGCGGCGACGACGCCCTCGTACGCGCCGACGTCGAACAGCAGCGTCACGTTCACGTTGATCCCGTCGGCGATCGACTGCTCGATCGCTTCGAGCCCCTCGGGGGTGCCCGGGATCTTGATCAGGACGTTCGGGCGGTCGATGCGCTCCCACAGGCGTCTCGCCGCCTCGATCGCTCCCGCGGTGTCACGGGCCAGGCGTGGCTCGACCTCGAAGCTGACGAACCCGTCGGCACCGCCGGACGAGTCGTAGAGCGGGCGAAGCACGTCCGCGGCCATCTGGATGTCGACGATCGCGAGCTCCTCGAAGACGGCGAGCGCGTCGTACTCCCGCCCCTCGGTCGCGATCCTCGCGATCTCCCCGTCGTAGTCGGTCGAACCGCCGATCGCCTTGCCGAAGATGCTCGGGTTCGAGGTCACGCCCGTGACGCCGTCGCCGATCAGCCGTTCGAGCTCGCCGCTCGTGATGAGCGTTCTGCGGACGAAGTCGAGCCATGGGCTCTGGCCGGCCGCCGTCAGCTCGTGCAGGGGGTTCATCGGTGGCTCTCCTTCCGAGGCGCGAGACGACGCGCGGAGGGCCTACGGTAATCCGTCCCGCCGGAACGGGTCGAGCCGTGAGTCCGGCCGGCGGCGTCACGTCCCCCCACGCCCGGCGGCGGCGCGGATCGCCCGTGCCGCCGCCGGCGGGTCGGGCTGTCCGAAGATCCCGCTGCCGGCCACGAGCACGTCTGCGCCCGCCGAGACCGCCGTGCCCGCGGTCTCCGGTTTGATGCCGCCGTCGACCTCGATGCGGAACGCGAGGTCGCGCTCGGACCGGATCGCGGCCGCGCGCTCCACCTTCGACAGGTGCTCGGCGACGAAGGCCTGCCCTCCGAACCCGGCCTTGATCGTCATCACGAGCAGGAGGTCGATGCGCTCGTCCAGGTACGGCTCGACCGCCTCGAACGGTGTCGGCCCGTCCACCACGACGCCCGCCTGGAGCCCGAGATCTCGGATCCGTTCGAGCAGCGGGCTCGGATCTCCGACCTCGACGTGGACGCTGCACAGATCCGCCCCCGCCTCGGCGAGATCGTCCAGCCACAACCCGGGATCCGTGACCATGAGGTGGCAGTCAAGGAACAGGTCCGTGTGCTTGCGGAGCGACGCCACGACCGGCGGGCCGATCGACAGGTTCGGGACGAAGTGGCCGTCCATCAGGTCCACGTGGAGCCAGTCCGCCTCTTCTCTGACGCGCGCGACCTCGTCCGCTAGGACCGCGTAGTCCGCCGCGAGGATCGACGGCGCGATGAGGATCGGGTTCGGCACGCGCGTAGTGTGCCGTATGTGTAACGCTCGCGCCGTGTCCCGCCACTAGTCGGGGGTTGCGGAGCGCCAAAGGGGATCGTGCATGGACGGAGTGATCAGGGTCTACGGCGCCAGCTGGTGCCCCGACTGCCGCCGAGCGAAGCGGTTCCTCGGAGACCAGCGGATCTCGTTCGAATGGCACGACATCGAGGTCGACCCGGACGGCGTCCGCGTGGTGCAGGAGCGCAACGGCGGCAACAACATCATCCCGACGATCGTGTTCCCCGACGGCTCCCACCTGTCCGAGCCATCGAACGAGGAGCTCGCCGAGAAGCTCGGCCTCGAGCGCATGGCGACGATGCACGTGTACGACCTGATCGTCGTGGGGGGCGGTCCGGCCGGACTCACGACGTCGATCTACGCCGCCCGGGAGAACCTCCAGACCCTGGTGATCGACGGCAAGGGGCTCGGCGGACAAGCCGGCCTGACCGAACGTCTGGACAACTACCCGGGGTTCCCCGACGGGGTCGGCGGCGCCGAGCTCGCGGACCGGATCGTCGAGCAGGCGCGCCGCTACGGGGTGGAGATGCTCCAGGCCGTCTCGGTGCGCTCGATCGCCGGTGACGGCGAGGAGGTGGACGTCGAGACCGCTACGGGCGACCATTACCACGCGCGCGCCGCGCTGATCGCGACCGGGTCGACGTACCGGCGAACCGGTGCGCCCGGCGAGGAAGACCTGATCGGCGCCGGCATCCATTTCTGCGCGACGTGCGACGGGCCCTTCTACAAGGGCGCGGAGCAGCTCGTCGTGCTCGGCGGCGGCAACAGCGGTCTCGAGGAGGGGCTGTTCCTGACGCAGTTCGTCGACAACGTCACGATCGTGCAGCGTGGCGATCGTCTGACGGCGAACAAGCTGCTTCAGGACAAGGTGGCTCACGACCCCAAGATGGACGTGCTGCTCGACCGCGAGGTCGTCGCGTTCCGGCCGAAGGACGATGGCAGCGGCAAGCTCGGTTCGGTCGTCCTGAAGGACCAGCGGACCGGCGATACGCAGGAGCTCCACCCCGCGGCCGCGTTCGTCTTCATCGGCCTTGACCCCAACACCGGATTCGTGAAGGGATCGGTCGATCTCGACGAGCGGGGGCTGATCCTGACGGACATGGGGCTCCAGACCAGCATGCCCGGCGTGTTCGCCGCCGGCGACGTACGCTCGGGCTCGACGAAGCAGCTCGCGTCGGCCGTGGGCGAGGGCGCCGCGGCGGCGATCGGCATCCGGATGTACCTGGAGGCGCTCGACGCCAGACCGACGCACATGATGTGAGGGGCGATGGAACCTCAGGAGATCTTCGAGCTCATCATCAAGGCCGACGAGAAGCTCAAGTACGCGCACGAGGACAACGCCGGTGTGCGCACGCAACAGGCCCGCGACCTGTTGACGCAGGCGCGCGAGGCTGCGGTCGAGATCGGCAACGACGCGCTCGTCCGGCAGGTCGACACGCGTCTGGCGGATCTGGGCTCCTAGGAAGGTCGGCCGGGCGACCCGCGCCAGGATCGGTACACAGCGAGCAGGGCCTCGCGCGCATCCGGAGCGATCTGTTCCTCGGTCAGCATGCCGGTGAGCCGGATCGTGATGCGGCACTGTTCGAGGTAGGCCGTGCACCCGTCGCACACGGACAGATGCTCCTCGAACCGCGTCCGCTCGTCGTCGGGCATCCTGCGCTCGAGGTAGCTCGTGACCGCCTCGACCATCTCGATGCACTTCACGTGCTCACCGCTCCCTCCGACGCGAGGTAGCCCTCGAGGGCGCGCCGCACCTTCGCGCGGGCGCGGTGCAAGAGCACCCGTTGATTGGTCTCCGAGATGCCCAGGGCGTTACAGACATCCGGCGAGCTCCATCCCAAGACGTCGCGCATCCGGATCACCTCCCGCTGGTTGGGCGGGAGCGACTCGATCGCCCGTCCGATGTGCGCGAGCGTTTCCTTGGACAGCAGTCGGTCCTCCGGAACGGACTCCCATCCGACCGGCGGGTCGGCCCAGCCGCCCGGGAAGGCAGGGTGGCTCGCCGGCCGGAAACGGCGCGGCTCGACGGCGGGATCGTCCTGCGTATCGACGTTCCAGAGCGACGAGAACGGCACGCTCCGAGCCTCACGCTGCCCGCGCGCCTTGGCGGTGTTCACCAGGATGCGGAAGATCCAGGTCCTGAGCGACGATCGGCCTTCGAAGGCGTCGAGGCCCTTGAGAACGCCGACCCACGTCTCCTGCACGACCTCTTCGGCGACGGCCCGGGTCGAGACGTACATCCGAGCGATCCGCAGCATGGCCGGCTGGTACCGCTCCACCAGCGTCATGAAGGCCGTCTCGTCGCCCGAGCGAAGGGCCGCCACGAGCGCGAGATCCTGCTGTGACGCGACGTGAGCGGTGACGTCGCTCATCGCGCGATCGTACGGGGGTTCGGTGCTAGCCGGGTCGCGCCGCGCCGACGAAGGACTCCCAGTACACCGAGACCACGCCGACCGGCGTGCCCGGATGGGAGGCGTGGATCATGCGCCCGCCGCCGACGTACATCGCTACGTGCGAGATCGGGCTGTAGAAGAACAGGAGGTCACCCGGCTGAACGTCTTCTTGAGCCACGTGCGGGAGGGACGCGTACTGCGCCGCCGACGAGTGCGGCAGGTAGACCCCCGCGTGTGCCCACGCCCACATCGTGAACCCGGAGCAGTCGAAGCCCGTCTCGGGGCTGCTCCCACCCCAGACGTACGGGGTCCCGATCACCGAGTAGGCGGCCTCCAGGACCGCTGCGACGTTGCCGTTCGGGGCCGGAGGCGGTGGGATCGACGATCCGACGAAGCCGCCCGAGTCCTGTTCGGACGTCGCCTGCGCAGCGGCCTGCGCTGCCGCCTGCGCCTCCTGGAACCTGCGGTCAAGCGTCTCGTAGAGTTCGCGCGCTTCGGCGACGCGTTGCTCGATCTGCTCACGCTTGTTGCCCAGGCTCCGGACGATCGCGAGGCGCTCCTCGGCTGCGGCCGCCAGCTCGTCGGCCGTCCAGCGCGCCTGCTGCCGCGCCGACTCCGCACGCAACGCCAGATCCGAATCCGCCTGCGCCATGCTGCCGATGAACTCGAGGCGGTCGGAGAAGTCTGCGAGCGAGGCGGACTCGAACAGCAGCGCGATCTGCGTGCCGACACCTCGGTAGGCCTGCGCGGCGTTCCGGTTGAGGCTCGAGATCGCACGGTCCGCGGTGGCGCGCGCCTCTTCGGCCCGGGCGCGAACCTCGGCGAGGCGCTGCTGCACCTCTTGGAGACGGATCCGCGCCTGGTTGTACTGCTCGACGAGCAGCGACAGCTCGCGGTTCAGGTCGTCGAGGCGGGCCTCGGCGCGCTCGACGTCCTCACGACTCGGAGCCGCGGAGGTGAGGGTGGCTGCACCCACCGTCGCCGAGATGGCGACGAGCACGGCGATCGACAGCCGTGCGGCAAGGTTCCCCCGCCTTCCTGTCATCATCCTCCGGGCAGCGAAACGGGCTGCCTCACGACAGCCCGCGCACGAGGCTACTCGGCGACTGGGGGGTCGTCAAACATCAAACATCCCCGAGGTCTGGTCGGGACGGCGGGACTTGAACCCGCGACCTCAGCGTCCCGAACGCTGCGCGCTACCAAACTGCGCCACGTCCCGTCGTCGCAAGAGTCTATCGGCTCCGCCCGCTCGCGCCCGCCGGCGTCGCTCGGTGGGGGTGCGGGATGCGCCGATCGGTCACGTAGCATCGTTCGGAGAGGATAGAGGTCGCGTATCGCCGATCTCTTTCGTCCACAGTCGAGGGAAGGGGCCGTCGTGAGGATCGCCCAGATCTGTCCGCCGTGGCTCGCGGTGCCGCCCAAGGGCTATGGGGGGATCGAGTGGGTCGTGGCGCTGCTCGCCGACGGGCTCGCCGAGGCCGGGCACGAGGTCACGCTGTTCGCGACGGGGGACTCGGAGACGAAGGCGCGGCTCGAGTTCGTCTACGAGGAGGCCCCGGGCTCGGCGTCGATCAACGACGTCACCCTCGACACGACGCACACGCTGTTCGCCCTGCGGGACGCGAGGGAGCGGTTCGACGTCCTCCACGTCCATTCGCCCTTCTCGGCGCTCGCTGCCGCGATCGAGACCGGCGTGCCCACCGTCCACACCCTCCACGGCTCCTTCACGCCCGAGATGACACGGCTCTACGGGTTGGTTGCGCAGCGAGCCTGGTTCGTCGCCATCAGCGAGGCGCAGAAGCGGTTCGACGAGGACCTGCGCTACGGCGGCGTCGTCTACAACGGCATCGAGATGTCCTCGTATCCACTCGAGGAGCAGAAGGAGGACTTCGTGCTGTTCCTCGGGCGTGCCGCTCCCGAGAAAGGGTGGAGGCGCGCGATCGACGCGGCCGTTCGCGCCGGCGAGAGGCTCGTGTCCGCCGTCAAGATCGCTCACCCCACCGAGGTCGAGGAGTGGGAGACCAACATCCGGCCGAACATCCCGCCGGCCTTCGAGGTGATGGGCGAGATCACGTTCCAGGAGAAGGTCGACCTCCTTAGGCGCGCGAAGGCGGTGCTCTTCCCGATCGACTGGCCCGAGCCGTTCGGGTTGGTGATGACCGAGGCGATGGCGTGCGGAACCCCCGTCATCGCGACCCCGAGGGGATCGGTGCCGGAGGTCGTCGAGGACGGCGTGACCGGCTGGATCGTCGATGTGGACGACTACGCCGCCGCCGCCGCCGAACGCCTCACCCACCTGTCCGAGATCGATCCGCTCGCCTGTCGGGAGCGCGTCCAGCGACTGTTCTCCAAGGAGGCCATGGTCGCGGGTTACGAGAAGGTGTTCGAGCGCGCCGTGGCCGAACGCTGACGCGAGCGAACCACCGCAAGCGCAGTCACCCACGGCGGCGGCGAGGGGCGTCTGAGCCGCGTAGGAACGGAAGGCGCCTGCGACTACTGCGGCCGAGCAGCCTGCGCCGCTCTCGCGCCCGTGTGTGATCGGCGCAGCTGCACCAGCGTCACCTCCGGCGGGCACAGGAACCGGAAGGGCGCGTACTTGCCCGTGCCCAAGCCGGGCGAGACGTGCATGAACGAGTCGCCCATGCGGATCAAGCCCGAGACGAGGCGCCGCGGGAGTTGCGAGTTGGTCACGAGCGCCCCGACGAACGGCATCCGCACCTGGCCGCCGTGCGTGTGGCCGGCGAGGATGAACCGGTAGCCGCATGCCGCGAGCTCGGGCGCGGGGTCGGGCGAATGCGTCACCCCGATGCCGAACCTCGATGGGGCACGCCGCGGCGCCACGCGAAGATCCTGCCGCCGGATGTGCGCGTCGTCGAGTCCAACCAGCTCGATCTGGAGACCGTTGACGGCGACCTCGTCACGCACGTTCGTGAGGTCTCGCCAGCCGTCGGCCACGAGCATCGAGCGCATCTCGTTCGAGCGTCCTCTCTGGACGCGCCGCCGTGGCCTCCGCTGGACGGGGAGGAAGTACAGCAACGGGTTCATCGGCCGAGGGGCGAAGTAGTCGTTCGAACCCAGGACGAACCACGAGGCCTCCGTGCCGCGCGTTGCTCGGACGGCCGCCACGGCGGTCTCGACGGCCTCGGGCTCGGCGAGGAGATCGCCGGTCACGACGGTGAGGTCGGAGCGTGGGAGGGAACCGAGGAAGCCAGCCTTCCTGCCGTCTCGACGGAGGAAGTGGAGATCGGACAGGTGCAGCACGGTGACCTCCTCCGGACCGTCCGCCGGTAGGATGGCGAGATCCCGGCGGACCACGCGGTACGCGCGGCGTTCGACCAGCGCGCCGTATGCGACGCAGGCTGCGGCGACGCCGCAGATCGCGAGCAGGATCCGGGACAGCACGGGAGGGGAGTCTACGTGGGCGAGGTCACGCTGAAGACGCGGGTGCACGAGGAGATGACGGCCGCGTTGCGCGCCGGCGACAAGGTCCGGCTCGGCGCGTTGCGGATGCTCGCGGCATCCATCACCAACCGCGAGAAGGAGGTCCTCCACGAGCTCGACGACGACGAGGTTCGCGAGGTCGCGGCCAGGGAGGTCAAGCGGCGGAACGAGTCGATCGAGGCGTTCGACTCCGGTGGCCGGCCAGAGCTCGCCGAGAGGGAGCGCGCCGAGCGCGAGGTCCTCGCCGCGTTCGCGCCCGAGCAGTTGACCGAGGCCGAGGTGGACGCGTTGATCGACGGTGCGATCTCCTCCACGGGCGCCGCATCGATGAAGGACATGGGCAAGGTGATGGGTGTCGTGATGGGCCAGGCGAAGGGCCGCATCGACGGCGCGGTCGTGCAGCAGAAGGTCCGAGAGCGCCTGGAGGCGTGAAGCCTATGGGCGCTCCCTGATCAGTCGTTCGGCTGACGGACGCGCCGCGGCAACGCTACCGTTCCCGCCGCCTCCGTCGTTCCCGCCACCGCCACCGTCCCCACCACCGCCGTCGTTCCCGCCACCACCGTCGTTCCCGCCCCCACCGCCACCGCCCTCACCGTCGCCGCCGGAGGGCTCGAACGAGCCGATCGTGAGCGTCACGGTGGATCCGGCGTCGAGGATCGTCGAACCGTCGCCGATCGGGACCTGATCGATCACGATCCCGTTCAGCTTGGCGTCGTCGACGGCGGCGTGCTCGATCGCAGGGACCAGCCCGAGCTTCTCGAGCCGTCGAACGGCCTCTTGTTCGGTCAGCCCGATCAGCGCAGGGACGGTGACCGGCTCACCCTTGCCGTTGCTCACGCCGAGCTTCACCGCGCTGCCGAGGCGGAGCCGCGCGTCGCCGCCGGGGGATTGCGTCAGCACCGTCCCAGCGGGCTCGAACGACTTCACCTCCTCGAGGATCGGCGTGAAGTTCGCCTTCACCAGGATCTTCTCCGCCTGCCCGATCGGTAGCCCCACGACGGACGGAACGGCCCCGCTCTCCGGTGGCGGAGGCGCCTCGAAGCCCTGCACGGGGAACCCGCGCATCGCGCGTTCCATGAAGTACTTCCAGATCGGCGCGGCGACCGTCCCGCCGAACACCGAGCTCCCGTAGTAGCCGTCCATCGGCACCTGCCCGTTCGGGAACCCCACCCACACCGCGGTCGAGACCTGAGGTGTGTAGCCGGCGAAGTACACGTTCGTGTAGTCCTGCGCCGTCCCGGTCTTGCCCGCGACCGGCCGGCCCGGAAGGGCGGCGGCGCGCCCGGTCCCGCAACAGACGACGCGTTGGAGCATCGCGGTGACCAGGTGCGCGATCTCGGGTTCGATCGCTTGCTCGCACCGGGGCTGGTGCTGATACAGGACGCGTTGGTCCTTCGGGGCGTCCTTCGGCACGTTGGCGAACTCCACACGACGCACCGCCCACGCATCGCACCGGATGCCGTCGTTGGCGAGCGTCGCGTACGCCGAGGCCATGTCCATCGTCGGGACCTCCTCGACGCCGAGCGTGATCGAGGGGACCGGATCGAGGCCGACGGTGATGCCCATGCGCTGCGCCGCGTCGACGATGTTCTCGGGCCCGACGTCGAGCGCCAGCTGCGCGAAGACGACGTTGACGGAGTTCTGCGTCGCTCCCCACAGGTCGAGGTATCCACCGTTGCCGGCTCCCTCGGCGTTGCTGACGCACCCGCTGGCGCTGATCCAGCCCTCGAGGTGGCACAGCGGCGATCTCGACGTGTAGACCTTTCCCTGGGGGAAGTCGTTCTCGAACGCCGCCACGAGCGTGAAGGGCTTGAACGCCGAACCCACCTGCCGGCTGCCTCGCCACACCAGGTCGTACTGGTCCCGGTCGTAGTTCTTCCCCGAGAGCATCGCCTTGATCGCACCGTCCGTGGCGCGGACCGAGACGAGCGACACGTCGGGGCTGTTCTTCGGCGGATCGATGTACGCGCTGGCGTCGACGGCTTGCTGCGCGTACGTCTGCCATGCCGGGTCGAGCGACGTGTAGATGTCGAGCCCGCCCTGATACAGGGTGTGAACGCGCTGGTTCCGCGTTCGACCGAACGCATCGAACTCGCCCGTCTCGTTGTCGAGGATCAGGTTCCGGATGTAGTAGACGAAGAACGGCTCGACCTTCTCCTTGAAGACGCCAACGTCCTTCGCGACGCCCAGAGGCTTCGCCTTGGCCTTCTCGGCATCGTCGACATCGACCCAGCCGAGCTCGGCCATCCGATCGAGGACGAGGTTGCGGCGCGCGAGCGCTGCCCGGGGGTTCGTGACCGGATCGTACGCGCCCGGCGCTCGGATGATCCCGGCGAGCAGCGCCGACTGTTTCAACGTCAGCTTCTTGGCCGTGGTGTGGAAGTAGGTCTGGGCGGCCGTCTGGATCCCGTAGGCGCCGTTGCCGTAGTACGCCTCGTTGACGTACAGCTCGAGGATCTCGCGCTTGGTCTTCTTGCGTTCGAGCCGGATCGCCAGCGCCGCCTCCTGGAACTTCCGAGCGAACGTCTGCTCGGGTGAGTCGATCAGGACGTTCTTGACGAGCTGCTGCGTGAGCGTCGAGCCGCCCTGCTCGATCTCGCCCGCGAGCAGGTTGGTGACCGCCGCACGGATCAGCGAGGGGAAGTTGAGAGCACCGTGCTCGTAGAACGAGTCGTCCTCGATCGCCAGGACGGCGTCCTGCGCGACCTCGGCGACCTGGCCGAGCCGCACGTACCGGCGGTTCTCGTCCAGGAAGATCTCGGCCAGGACGGACCCGTCGGCGGCGAAGATCGTCGAGCTCTGTGGGAGGTCGGGGATGCGGACCTGTCCGACGCCCGCCGCATCGAGACGCTCTCGGAACGCGTTCACCCCCGCCCCAGCGGCCCCGAAGAGCGGCATGAGCGCGAGCGCCAATACGGCCGCGAACCCGGTCAGCACGACGATGAGCACGATCGGGACGAGCGGGGCGATCACCGTTCGGGCCCGAAGCTCCGGCAGCCCCGATCGCTCTTCGACGGGATCGGGTTCGCTCGCGTGGCGCGATCGATGCTTGGGGGGCGCCTGCATCGACGCCAGGATAGTGCGCGTACCCCGCCGGTACGATGATGTGCCTCATGCGCCGTCGTGTCCCGTTCGTGCTGCTCATCGCCGTCGTCGGTCTCCTCGCGGGCGTCGCGCGCGCACAGGAGCCGCCCTCGGTGCGCGTCGCCAAGGTCGACGGGTCGATCGACCGGACGCTTTCGTCGTACCTGCTGGATTCGATCGAGGACGCCGAGCGTTCCGGCTCGACGCTTGTGCTCCAGCTGGACAGCGCCGGCACGCTCGACGAGGACCCCATCGCCCTCGCCCGGCGGATCCACGACGCGACCGTACCGGTGATCGTCTGGGTCGGCCCTGCGCCGGCGAGGGCCGCCGGGGCGGGGCTCCTGTTCATGTACGCGGCAAGCGTGGGAGCGGTGGCGCCGGGAGCGGGCCTCGGGCCGCTCGAGCCGCTCGACCTCGCTGGCGGCGAACCCCCGATCTCCCGTGCGGAGCTCGAGAAGCTCATCGCCTCCTGGGCGAGCGAGCATGGGCGAGCCGCTCCGACGGCGTTGCCCGACGCTCCCGTGCCGGCGCAGTCGGCACTCGACCGCGGGATCGCGAGCGTGGTGGCGGTCTCGATCACGGAGCTGTTGACCGAGGTGGACGGGATGACCGTGGCGACCGCCAACGGCACCGTCGAGCTGCGGACGCGTATCGCGACCGGGCAAGGCGAGCAGCCCGTCACGGTCCGGTTCACCGATCTCGGGCCGATCGACCGAGTGCTCCACGCCGCCGCGTCGCCCACGTGGATCTACGTGCTCCTCCTGCTCGGCCTCGCCGGCATCGCGTTCGAGACGACGCAACCCGGATTCGGCTTCGCGGGGTTCAGCGGGCTCGCGATGCTCGCGCTCGCCGTCTACGGGCTCGCGGTCGTTCCCTTCTCGGTGCTCGGCTCGGCGCTGCTGCTGCTCGGCGTGATCCTGCTCACGCTGGACGTCCGTCTCCGCAGGCTCGGCCCGGTGACGCTCGCCGGGATGGTTTCCTTCGTCGCGGGCTCGCTCGTGATCTTCGGCGGCATCTCGGACGAGATCGACGTCTCGCCGTGGCTCATCGGCTCGTTCGCCGTGGCGGCGTTCCTCTATTGGGGGTTCGGCCTGACCGTCGCGATCCAGTCCCGAGAGCGGCTCACCTCGACCCAGCGAGGCTTGGTCGGGCTGATCGGGGAGACCCGCGGCGAGCTGAAGCCGGAGGGGCCCGTGTTCGTGAAGGGCGCGCTCTGGCGTGGCCGCAGCGCGAACGGGCCGATCGCCGCCGGCAGCCGGGTCCGCGTCCGAGGCGTCGACGGGCTGATCCTGAAGGTCGAGCCCGCACCCGGTCGGGCCCCCGGATCGGAGCAGGAGGAGCCACCGCCCGCCTGATCGGTCCGGGCCCTGCCACAGGCAGGCACCCGACCGGGATCGATCATGGGCTCCATGGAATCCCGACGACGCTCAGTTACGAAAGACCTATCGAGACGTCGGGAGAGGAGCGGCCGCGGTGGTCGACCGGATGCGTGCCGGCTGGACGTGGGGCTGGCAGTTCGAGGGGGCATGTCGGGGCGAGGACTCCTCCCTGTTCTTCGCGCCGAGCTACTTCGAGAAGCGCCAGGAGAAGGCCGCTCGCGAGCTCAAGGCCAAGGCGATCTGCGCCGCGTGCTCGGTACGCGAGCCGTGCCTCGAGTACGCCCTCCGGATCCGTGAGACGCACGGCATCTGGGGCGGGCTGAACGAGTTCGAGCGGCGTCAGCTCCTGCGTCGGCAGTCCGTTCAGGCCGGGTAGCCACCCCTCCGTCGCGGCCGGCTCGCTGTCGGGCCGCATCTGCCACGATTCCGCGAACCGACCGGAAAGAGGTGGTTCGCATGATCGACGAGCGGCTGTCCGAGCTCGGCATCGAGCTCCCCCCTGCGCCGGCTCCCGTCGCCTCGTACGTCCCCGTGACGCTCGCCGGCGAGCTCGCGTTCGTCGCGGGTCAGATACCGATCGACGCGGGGACCGTCCTCGTCCAGGGCAAGGTCGGCGCGGACGTCGATCTCGAAGGCGCGCGCTCCGGCGCGCGCCGGTGTGCGCTCCAGGCGCTGTCGGCGCTGCGCGACGCGCTCGGGTCGCTCGACCGGGTGAAGGGCGTCGTGAAGCTGGACGTGTTCGTGGCGTCGGCCGACGGCTTCAGGGACCAACCGCAGGTGGCGAACGGCGCGAGCGACACCCTCGTCGAGGTCTTCGGCGAGGCGGGCAAGCATGCGCGTGCGGCGGTGGGCGTGGCCGAGCTGCCCATGGGTGCGGCGGTCGAGGTCGCGATGACCGTCCGGATCGGCTGATCTACCTGCCCGACCCCCGCGCGAACCGCAGGTCGCCCGAGCGGCGCGTGATGCCGGCTCGATCCATGTGCTCGAGCAGCGGAACCGCGTACTTCCGGGTCGTTCCCAGTCGCTCCCGGAGCGCGCTCACCGTGATGCCGCGCTCACCGGCCGCGCGGACGGCGTCGGCCGCCTCCTCGACGAAGGCTCGCGTCACCACGAGGGCGGGCGCGATGCGGACGAGCGCGTCCGATCGGACGGCGGCGTCGATCTCGCTCCGGGTGAAGCCGGCGGCGCCGAGCTCGGCGATCGTCGGCGGCGTCGGCTCGCCGCGACGAACGGCCTCGACGAGCGCCGAGCCGCTCTCGGTCGGCCCCGGCGTCCGGTGCGACGCGAGCCGGACCGCCGTGCCGTCGCGGACGACGATCGCCTCCGAAGCCAGCGCGTCGATCACGGCCTCGGCGAGGTCGGCCTCGCGGCGAAGGCTCGGGGTCGCGAACGCGTCCCCGATCGAGCGGCGGAGCGTCGTGACGCTCAGGCCGGGCGCGAGCGGCTCGGCTCGGTGGAACGCTGCGAGCTCGCGACGCACGGACCCTCCGATGCGTTCGAGGACGCCTTCGTCGATCCACCATGCGCCGGCACGGACGGCCGTCGGCACGTTGGCCGCTGCCACCCCGAACGCGAGCTCGAGGTCTCGCGCACGCACGGCCCCGCGTTCGGCGACCAGGAGGACCGGCAGCTCGGAGCGAGCCGCCCGCTCGCGCGCCGACAACCGCTCCGAGGCGTCGCGTCCGGCGCGACGCGGCGGGTCGGCGTCCAGGACGGTGCCGCCCGCTACCGTCTCGCGCCGGCCGGACTCGCGAAGGACGAAGCGGTCACCCACCTCGAGCACCAGCGGCGCCGAGAGCGTGATCCTGACGAAGGCGCCCGGCGGCGGCAGCGTCCTGACGTCGTAGAGCCGGATCCGGGCGTCACGCTCGGCCGATCCCGCATGGAGCTTGAACGCTCCGCGGTCGCCGAGCGGCCGAGCGAGCGAGCGCACCGGCCGCAGGCGTGCCTCCAGGACGGTGGTCGCCGTCCACAGCCCGGGCCGGGTCAGCACCTCGCCGCGCGCGAGCGAGCCCCGTTCGACGCCGGAGAGGTTCGCTGCGACGCGTGAGACCGGCCGGGTCGTCTCGACGCTCCGGCGATGCGTCTGGAGGCTCCTGATCCTGGCCCGAACTCCCGACGGCAGCAGCTCGACCTCCTCGCCGACGGAGATCGGGCCGCCGGTGAGCGTCCCGGTGACCACGGTCCCCGCACCCTTCATCGAGAACACGCGGTCGATGTGCTGGCGCGGGCGTTGATCGCGTGCGGGCGCTGGCGCGGCCGCCAGCATCGCGTCGAGCGCCCCGACGATCCCGTCCAACCCCTCTCCCGACGTGGAGGAGCAGGCGACCACGGGGGCCGTCTCCAACGCCGTCCCTCGGAGCCGCTCGGAGACGTCGTCGTGAACCCGGTCCAACCGAGCGGCGTCGACGAGGTCACGCTTGGTGAGGGCGACGACGGCTCCGTCCACCCCGAGCACCTCGACGATCTCGAGGTGCTCCTCCGACTGCGGCTTCCAGCCCTCGTCCGCGGCGACGACGAACAGCACCAGCCGCACCGGGCCGACCCCCGCGAGCATCGTCCGAAGGAACCGCTCGTGCCCGGGGACGTCGACGAACCCGATCTCACGACCCGACGGCAGCGTGCACCACGCGTACCCGAGCTCGATCGTGAGGCCGCGTCGCTTCTCCTCCTTCAGCCGGTCCGGATCCGTTCCGGTGAGCCGAAGGACGAGGCTGGACTTGCCGTGATCCACGTGCCCCGCCGTGGCTACGACGGTCGGGGTCGGCGTCTGGTCCGCGTCGCCCTCGCGGTTCGCAGCGATCACTGCCGTGCGGGCGCGGCGCTACTCATCCGGCAGGTCGTCGCCCTCGAGCGCGTACCGGACGGCTCGGACGAGGTCGTGCGTCTCGTCCCCGGCGACGGTCCGCACGTCGAGCAACACCCCGCGCTCGGTGACCCTGCAGAAGACCGGAGGCGAGCCCGTCCGCAGCCTGGCCGCCATCGCGCTGGGGTCTGGCGCGCGGACCTCGACACCGAACGACGGGATCGCGGTCTCGGGGAGCGACCCTCCGCCGACCGCCGAGGTGCACGGGACGACGCGGGCACCCTCCAGCTCACCGTCGAGCGCGATGGCGAGCGCCTCCGCACGACGCCGAACGTCGGCAGCGGGCTCGCGGAGCATCCGCCACGCGGGGAGCTCGGGCGCATGTCCGCTCGCGTGTTGCCGCAGGACCGCTTCGAGCGCCGCGATCTGCATCTTGTCGACGCGGACAGCTCGCGCGATGGGGTGACGCCGCAGCCGGTCGACGAGGTCCGTTCGCCCGAGGACGATGCCGGCCTGGGGGCCGCCGAGCAGCTTGTCGCCGGAGAACACGACGAGGTCGGCGCCGTTCGCCAGTGCGTCGGCGGCGTTCGGCTCATCTGCGAACACGCCGCCCGCGCGGTCGAGCAGCCCCGAACCCAGGTCGTAGACGAACGGCACCTTCGCTCGCTTCGCGATCCCCGCGAGGTCCGCCGCCGACGGCGTCGATGCGAACCCGACGACGCGGTAGTTGCTCGGGTGCACCTTGAGGATCAGGGCGGTGCGCTCTGACAGGGCGCCCCGATAGTCGGACGTTCGTGTCCGGTTGGTCGTCCCGACCTCGACGAGCTTCGCACCGGATGCCGCCATGATGTCCGGGATCCGGAACTCGCCGCCGATCTCGATCAGCTCTCCGCGCGAGACCAGGACCTGACGCCCGCGCCCGAGCGCGGCGAGGCACAGCAGCAACGCGGCGGCGCCGTTGTTCACGACGAAGGCGGCCTCGGCACCCGTCATCGATCGCAGGAGGCGTTCGGCGCGCGTCGAGCGCCGGCCGCGTGCGCCGGTCTCCCGGTCGATCTCGAGGTCGAGGTATCCCTGTGCCGCCCTGGCCGCGGCCGTCGCGGCGCGTTCGGGCAGCGGGGCGCGTCCGAGGCCCGTGTGCAGGACGACGCCGGTCGCGTTGATGACGCGGATGGGCCCGGTGGCCGTCCCGGACGTCAGGGCGAGCGCCCGCGCGAGGATGATGTCGTCGGTCGGCGGCTCCGTCCCCTGCTCCGCGTCGCTCCGAACGCGTTCGAGCGTGGTGGACAGGGCGTGCTTGACGAGCGGCCGGCCGAACGTCGCGATCGCGCGTTTGCCGGGCTCCGAGCGCAGCAGCGCGTCCACCGACGGGATGCCACGGCGGAGCTCGGGCCCGCCGGTCTGCGACGACTGGGGTTCGGCTCGGGCCATGGCGTCGGCAGCGTACTACCGGCGATCCCGCTCGCGTCTGGTCCGAGGTTGGTCGCTGCCGTTCAGCCGTGGCAGGATGGACGGCGTTGGACACCGAGGAACGCGCCGCCTTCACCGCCGCCGCCGAGCACTGGATGGTGCGAGGCGGTGGCCTGGGGATCGAGGTCGTGCCGCCCGGCACGCTTCGGACCGAGGAGATGATCCTCAACATCGGTCCTCAGCACCCGTCCACGCATGGGGTGCTCCGGATCGTGCTCGAGCTCGACGGTGAGGTGATCACCAGGGCGGAGCCGGTGATCGGCTACATGCATCGGGCCGCCGAGAAGCTCGCCGAGCATCGCGACGCGCGACAGGTCCTGGTCCTGATGAACCGTCACGACTGGCTCTCTGCGTTCAACAACGAGCTCGGCTGGATGCTGGCGGTCGAGAAGCTCGCCGGGATCGAGGTGCCGGAACGTGCCAGCTGGATCCGAACGATGCTCGCGGAATGGAACCGGGTCCTGAACCACCTCATGTTCGTCGGCTCGTATCCGCTCGAGCTCGGCGCGATGACGCCGCTGTTCTACGCCTTCATCGAACGCGAGCTGATCCAGGCCCTCATGGAATCCGCGACGGGCGCGAGGATGCACTTCTCGTTCATCCGACCGGGCGGCCTGAAGGACGACCTGCCGCGTGGCTTCCTGAAGCAGTCCGCGGAGGTGCTGAAGCAGGTGCGCAGGAAGCTCAAGGACTTCGACGACCTCGTGATGGGCAACGAGATCATCTTCGCGAGAACCAAGGGCATCGGCGTGATCCCGCCGGAGATGGCGATCGCGTATGGGAGCTCGGGGCCGACGCTCCAAGCGAGCGGCGTCCCGATGGATCCGCGCAGGGACGAGCCGTACGAGAAATACGGCGAGGTCGCGTTCGACGTGCCGGTCGGCCGGAACGGCGACTCGTACGACCGGTTGTGGGTGCTCGTCCAGCGCATGCACGAGTCATGCAACATCATCGAGCAGTGCATGGACAAGCTGCCGCCGGGCGACTACATCGCGGGCAAGCTGCCCAAGAAGCTCTCGCTGGAAGGCGAGGTCTACGTCCGCACCGAGAACCCGCTCGGCCTGATGGGCTACTACCTGGTCGGGAACGGGAAGAAGGAGCCGTACCGCCTCAAGATGCGCACGGCCTCGTTCTCGAACATCTCGATCCTGCCCGCGTTGCTGCCAGGCACGCTCGTACCCGACCTCATCGCGCTGCTGGGATCGATCTTCTTCGTGGTCGGCGACGTCGACCGCTAGCTGTTCCGTCACCCTTGCGTGGTGCCCGCATCGACTATCGCTCGCGGTTGAACCACACGCCGCCCGGGCCGAAGTAGCTGATGCCTTCGCCCC
>JBMDWR010000375.1:0-1652 GCA_048594645.1 Actinomycetota bacterium | reverse complement strand
CGCTCACGCACCGACCGTAAGGCACCTGGGCGACGACTTGAAATCCGCCAGATGGCTGGTTCTGTCTCGAGACGGCGTGTTCGGATCCTCCCGGAGTCGTCGGCGCTCCATCCGTTCGAGGTCCATCAGATCCGACGCTTCAGCAGTTCGGAACCGCTGAGATCCGGCGCGATGGTACCGGCGGCATCGACTCAGCCATCTCGGCCTCATCCGAGCCTCCGTTCGACCGGCGTGGGCACAGGCCGAAGCCGCTCTGGTACGGGAGACGTACGAGTTGGATGACGTTCGAGCCGGACGTCGATAGGCCGAACGGGTGATGGCAGGTGGGTCGCGCGACGCTGACCTCGTAGAACCATCGTGCGACATGACCGGCGGCGAGCGAGGTGGTACTCAAGGAGTTTCCGAAAGAGTCTGCGACCGTCCCTCCGGAGCTTGCGGCCATGTCGATCCTCGAACTTCCCCCCCCACCACAGACGGTGGCCGCCGAGTCGACGCCGGGGAGCGACCGACTCCGCGTGATCACGGCGGGCCGCGTCGGCAACATGGAGGCTCGGCTCGGGACGAGTGGGTTCGACGTCGTCGCGGTCGCCGAGACGGAGGGCGCACTGATCGATGCTGTGTCGACGGACGAGCCGGACGCGATCCTCGTCGAGGCCGACCTCTGCGCATCGCTGGAGCATGTTCGAGATCTGGCACCCGATGCAGTGGTCATCGTCATCGGCGATCACACCCCCCCTGGCGCGCTGGGTCGCATCGAGCGAGGTGTGTCGGGGACGGTGATGGCCGGACTCCTGCATGCCCTCGTGGCCGAAGGCGTCGGAGGGGCCGTCGGCTGGGGGTTCGTGCCCTCATTCGGGTCGGGGGCCGGGCTCCAGGTTGCCGAACGCGTCAGCGGATGGCTGCTATGGGCGAAAGCGGATCTCCTGCGAGCGCACCTTGTCAACGCGCTTCGCGACCACGTCGAACTTGTGACCGCCGCGATCACCGTCGCGGTGACCGTTTCCGCAAGCGTCGTGCTGACGCTTGGCGCGCCGCGCAGAGACGAACGTCCTGCCTCGGTCCCCGCGCCGGTTGCGGTGTCCGCGCCGCCGCATCCGGTCGTCGCTACGTACCCCACCACGCCGACGTTGGCTGATCTCCCCACGAGGACAGCGCCTGCCGATGACCCCTCGAAGGATGGCGATCGTGGCAACCGAGGGCGGCGCAACCACGGTCGGTCCAGGCAGGACCGTCGTCACGGCGTTTCACCGAGCGATGCCTCGCGACCACCCGGCGTGGCTGACGGTTGGGATCGCCGGCCCCCGAAGCATCCCGACGACGGGAACCACATCGGGTGGAGTGACAACTCGGTTCCGGAGGACCTCCCGCCCGGTGGGAACTCCGCTCCCGAGGGCCACGGGCCGGGGAGCGCTGGCAAGACTGGAAAGGGGCAGGGGTCGGGGAGCGCTGGCAAGACTGGAAAGGGGCAGGGGTCCGGACCGCCGTGCGTTCCCGCGTCGCCCCACTGCTGAGTTCAGGGCGTGAGCATGGCGGACCTCGGCGCATAGCGGTCAGAAGCTCGGTCGACTCGCGCAGGGCACGCCATTGCGCTTCGCGGTCACGGATCCGATCCGGAGCTGGAGGTCTCGCCGCCGCCGAGCGTCCTTCTGTCG
>JBMDWR010000374.1:0-23713 GCA_048594645.1 Actinomycetota bacterium | reverse complement strand
ATCTCGACCCAGGCGTGCCCCACGTCGATCGTGATGGCGACCCGAGGATCGGCCTGGACGTTCGCCCACGTCCGGCTCTCGCGCCGCGTCGAGACGTAGATCGCGTCTTCGGGCCATGCGAACCACAGCGGCACGACGTGGGGTGAGCCGTCCGCGTTCAGGGTTGCGACCGCCGCGGTCGGCAGGCTCGCGAACATCCGGCGAGCCGCCGCGAGATCCGTGTGCGCGACGCGCATCAGCCGCCTGCCGACCCGCGAAGACGGAGCGCACCGGCGATCTCGACCAAGCCCTCGACGCCGGCGGGCTCAAGCGGAGCATCGCCGATCCCTCTCACCGCCCGTTCGGCGAGGTCGCCGACCCGAGCGACCGAGTCCGGCGCGGCGTCGCCGTCAAGGACGTCATCCCGCAGCTGGAACGCCTCGCCGACGACCCGGGCGTAGACGCGCAGCGACGCTTCGGCCGCCGAGGTGGCACCGGCGAGGGCGGCACCGATGAGGACCGGCCCCTCGGTCGTGTACGAGGCGGACTTCAGCGCGCGGACGCGGCCGTGGCGCTCCGAGCCCGAGACGTCGAGGTACTGGCCGGCAGCCATCTCCAGACGCATCCGGTCGAAGCGCGACATCGCCGCGTCCAGCTGTTGGGCCGGGAAGCCGCTCGCCCGCAAGCAACGCTCGGACAGGACGAGCGCGAGGTCGCCGGCGAGGATCGCCCCCGCCGTGCCGAACGCGTCGGGCTCGATGCCGGGTGGAGCCTGCTTCCCGAACCGGACATGGGTGGCGGGCACGCCGCGCCGCTCGTCGTCGCGGTCCATGAGGTCGTCGTGGATCAGGGCGGACGTGTGCAGGAGCTCGATCGCCGCGCCCGCCCGCAGGATCGCGTCTCCGTCCGGGCCGCCGGCGGCTCGGAAGGCCCAGTAGCACAGGGCGGGACGGACGCGTTTGCCACCGGCCGCGACGAGGCGTCCGATCTCGTCGCCGAGCGCACGCGCCGCAGGATCCATCGCGGCCAGCTCCGCTCGGCGGTCGTCCAGGAACTGCATGAGGACGCGGTCGAGGTCGCCTCGCAGCATCTCGACGGAGCGGACCCGGAACGGCGGTTCGGGGACCTCGAACACGCACGCAGTATCCCAAGCGCCGCCTGCCGGAACCGCGGCCGCCCGCGCGCGGGCGCGCTGCTACCCTGCAGGGACCCCACGATGACGCGCTTCCGAAGGCTCGCGATCGCGACCACCGCAGCGACGCTCCTGCTGGTCGCCGTGGGGGGTCTCGTGCGCGCAACGGGCTCCGGGCTGGGGTGCCCGGGATGGCCCACGTGCTTCGGCAGGTGGGTCCCGCCGCTCGAGTATCACGCGATCATCGAGTACTCCCACCGGCTGATCGCCTCGATCGTCGTCGTCCTGATCGCGGTGCAGGCCGTGTTCGCGTGGCGCCGGTTCCGCGACGTGAGGGGGATCTTCCTTCCCAGCCTGGCCGCGGTCGTGCTCGTGCTGGTGCAGGCGGCCCTCGGCGGCATCGTCGTCGAGGGAGGCCTCGAGGCGACCCTCGTGACGCTGCACTTCACGACGGCGATGGCTCTGCTCGGCGTCGTGGTCACCATCACGGCGAACGCGTTCTGTCTGGTCCAGCCGCCGGCGAAGTGGAGCGTTTCGGGTTCGGACCCGTCCTTCGCGCGGCTCGCCGCATGGACGGCGGCGGCGACGTTCGCGCTGCTGATCGTCGGCGCCTACGTCCGCGCCGAGGGTGCGGGCCTCGCGTTCCGCGACTGGCCGCTCATGGACGGCAGGCTCGTCCCCGCGCTCGACGGGGTGGCAACGCCGATGTTCGTGCACCGGGTCCTCGCGGCGCTCGTGATGCTGCTCGTGGTCTGGCTCGCGGTCCGTGCCCGAACGATGACGAACCGATCCACGGATCTCGTCGTGCTCTCGACCACGGCGGTCCTCCTGTACGTGGCGCAGATCTTGGTCGGGGCGGCGAACGTGTGGACGGAGCTGTCTGCGGCGGCCGTGACCGCGCACGTCGTGCTGTCCGCCTTGATCTGGGGGACGCTCGTCGCGCTCGCGATCGTCAGCCGTCGGCTCTCCGGGCGCGTCGGGGGCACCGAGGAGGGCGACATCCGGTCCAACGGTAAGCGGTCGAGCCTGCGCCAGACGACCGGCGCGTACTTCAGGCTCACGAAGCCCCGCATCATCGTTCTGCTGCTGGTCACGACGGTGCCGGCGATGATGCTCGCCGAGCGCGGCGTCCCGTCGATCGGCCTCATCGCGGCCACGCTCGTGGGCGGCGCGATCGCGGCAGGGTCGGCGAACGCGATCAACTGCTACCTCGATCGCGACATCGACGAGGTCATGCGCAGGACGCGAACGCGACCGCTCCCCGCGCACGACGTCGAACCCGATCGGGCGCTCGCCTTCGGCTACGTCCTCGGCGCGATCTCGTTCTTCTTTCTCGCGGTCAGCGTCAACGTGCTCGCGGCGACGCTCGCGCTGTCGGCGATCGCGTTCTACGTCTTCGTCTACACGATGTGGCTGAAGCGCACGAGCGTCCAGAACATCGTGATCGGCGGCGCGGCGGGCGCCGTCCCGGCGCTGGTCGGCTGGGCGGCCGTCACCGGATCGATCGGGCTCGCGGCGTGGGTCCTGTTCGCCATCGTGTTCGTGTGGACGCCCCCGCACTTCTGGGCCCTCGCGATGCGGTACAGCGGCGACTACCGGGCGGCCGGCATCCCGATGCTGCCGGTCGTTCGCGGGCACGAGGAGACGAGGAAGCAGATCCTGCTGTACTCGCTGGTGCTGTTCGGCACATCGCTGCTGCTCGTGCCGGCCGCCTCGATGGGCGTGATCTACGCCGGCGCCGCGGTCGTCCTCGGCGGGTGGTTCGTCTGGCGGGCGCTGCGGCTGTGGCGCGGAGCGTCTCCGGCAGAGTCGATCCGCCTGTTCCGGTACTCCATCGTGTACCTGGGCCTGCTGTTCACGGCGGTGGCGGCGGACGCGGCGCTCCTCGGCTAGGACGTCGACCTTCGCTCGCCCGTGGGAACCGCGCTCTCGTACGCTTCACGGCGATCCGCGCGCCCACAGGACGAGGACATTGACGCCAGCGACCCATCCGACTCGCCGTTCGAGGACGATCCGCGTCGTCCTTGGAGCCGGTCTCGTGCTCGCGAGCTGGGGGGAGGCGCGGGCCCCCGGCATGCCCGCGTACGAGGAGCGCATCTTCCGAGCGGCGAACGGCGCAAGCGAGCGCATCCGGCGCCCCGTTCGGGCGCTGATGCAGGCCGGGACCTACGTAACGGTCCCGATCGCCTCGGCCGTGGCATTGCTCGCCGGCCATCGGCGGCTCGCGGCGCGGCTGGCCATCGGCGGAACGGCCGCCTGGATCGCGGCCAAGGTCGTGAAACCCATCGGAGGCCGGGCGCGTCCCCGCGGCGTGCTGGAGGACGTCGCGATCCGGGAGCAGATCGAGGGAGATCTGGGATGGGTATCTGGGCACACGGCGGTCGCGACGACGCTCGCCGTCGTCGCGGCCGAGGATCTGCCGAAGGCCATCCGGCCGCTGCTCGTCGGCGTGGTCGGGACCGTCGGATTCGGGCGGATGTACGTGGGCGCGCACCTGCCGCACGACGTCGTGGGCGGCGCGGGACTCGGCATGATCATCTCAGCACTCCTGCCGTCGTCGGGCGCGGTGCGCCGCCGGCGTCCGGAGGCTCACCCCGGACCGGGAACCCGCGCTTGGCACGGTCGCCGCCAACCGTGATGATGAGGTCCGAGAAGGGGGCTGAGGGTGAAAGAGGGCGCAACCCGTACCCAACCCGGGAAGGTGCTTCCGCTTCGGGTCGCCGAGCAACCGCCGTCCCCGCTCGAGCAGGTGGTCAATCAGGCGTTCCGCATCGGGATCGGCCTCGTCGTCATCGCCTACGACGTCGTCGCCGAGGCCGTCGCCGGCACCCTCGGTCGAGAGAGACCTACTGAAGAGCCCACCCCGGCCGACGAGGAAAGCCCGCCCGCGTCCGGCCTGCCGCTGCTGGCGGGCGCCACGATCGGGGCCGCCCTCGAGATGGGCCGGTGGAGCGCTCGGGCGGCCACCACGCTGTTGCGAAGCGGCGAGTTGTTCCTGTCGATCCTGACCGGTCCGGGGTTCATCCGCCGGCCGCTCGATCATGTTGGTACCGGCCTCTCAGCTCTGGACGCCAGGTGGCAGCACCACCGACCTCGTGACGAGGAAGCAGCGTCGACGTTCCTGCGCCTGCTGATCCCGCAGGTGGTCGATGCCACGCTCGATCAGGTCGATCTGAACGAGCTGGTCCGCACACGCGTCGACGCGGATAAGCTCGTCGAGGCCGTGGACCTCGATCGAGCGGTAGCCCGCCTCGACATCGATGTGGTCGCGGCCCGCCTCGACATCGATGCGATCGTCGACCGGCTCGACCTCGACCAAGTGCTCCAGCGGGTGGACATGCGGATGCTCGTGGACCGTGTGCCGATCGAGGACGTCCTCGAAAGGGTCGACGTGGACCGGACGGTCGCGCGCGTGGATCTGGACCGTGTGATCGAACGCATCGACATCGACGCGGTGGCGGCCAGGCTCGATGTCGAGACGGTCGTGCGGCGTCTCGACCTCGCCGCGATCGCGCGCGAGGTCATCGATGAGATCGACCTCCCGGAGATCATCCGGGACGCGATGGGATCGATGACGACCGAGACCGTCGGAGGCCTCCGCGTGCAGAGCATGACCGCCGACCGGGCGATCTCGCGCCTGGTCGATCGCGTGCTGCAACGTCGCATGGATCGCGACGCGGAGCAGACGATCGAACGATCGGACAAGGAGACCGACTGAGCGTCGTCGTCCCCTCCGCCGCACGCCCGATGCAAGGGCGACGCGCAGGGATCGTCTCTCGCTTCCTCGCGGACGCGATCGATCTGCTCGTGATCGTGACTGCCGTGGTCGCCGTGTACCTGGCCGCGAGCGGCATCCGGTTCCTTCTCAACCCTCGACGATTCACGTGGCCGGAGCCATCGGCCCTGGATCTGGGGGGGCTGGGATGGATACTCCTCATCGTGTACCTCTGGATCGGATGGGCGAACACCGGGCGGACCTTCGGCAAGACCGTGCTCGGGCTTCGCGTTGTCGATACCGGCGGATCTCGCGTTCCGGTGTGGCGATCGTTCGCTCGGGCGCTCCTTTGCGCCCTTTTTCCGATCGGACTGTTCTGGAGCGCGGTGAGCGCTCGGAACGCTTCGCTTCAGGATCTGATCCTGGGGACCACGGTTATCTATGACTGGGAGCCGCGGCTCCCGTACGTCCGCTAGTTGGGCGGTTTCCGTATCCGGAGCCCTTTGACCTGGCAGGGCTGATCGCGATCGTCGCTTGCGCTGCTACGCGGCTGCGACCATCCCCCTGCTCAGCCTGCGGACCTGGAACGCCAAGAAGATCTCGGTGAACCCGCGGAACATCGCCGCGAACCCGACCCAGACCAGGATCAATGCCGCGCGGGGGGTGAAGAACTGCTGTGATGCCCAGAAGGCCAACAGGACCTCGAGGATCCCCACGACGAGCCCAAGCCACCAGACATCGTTGAGGTCCCTGGTCATGAAGGCGATGGTGATGTCGAGGGCGCCCTTGAAGAGGAGCAAGAAGCCGAGGATGGAGGCGAGCTCGTAGAACGCGTTGATCGGGTGGATGAACGCCCATATCCCCCCGACCACGAACAAGACGCCCAGGATCGCGTGCGCCCACCGCCACGCCGGCTGAGCAGCCATGATCATGAATTCATTGATACCGGCGAGGAGGAGGATGACCCCTAGCAGCACGCCGACGGAGGCGATCGACGTGACGTCGAACCGCAAGACGACCAACGAGATCAGCAGCCAGCCGATCCCCGTGACCAGGAAGAGCCACCACGGCAGGGTGGGACGGTCCGTCTGCATCATCCTCACGAGAAGCTCCCTCCCCTCGGACCCCGAGCCCCGTCCGGGGTCGCCCACGGGAGCCTACGGGAACGTCATCGCGAACGCCAGCATCCGAGCGCGCATCACGTCCCGCCTGTTGGTTCTTGCGCCCCTCCATCGGCGCCACCACCGGAGACGGCGACGTTCCCGCTCATGTTCGGGTGCACGACGCAGTGGAAGTAGTACTCGCCGGCATCGAGCGCCGGAACCTGGTAGTCGACGGTCGCAGGACCGGTGACGAGCTCGCCGTTGAACAGCTCCTCCTCCAACGCGCTGCTCGTGTAGATCGCGATGTTGTGCTGGACGCCGGCATCGCGGTTGTCGAACGTGATCGTGCTCGGCTCCCCGGCGGGCAGCTCGATCGTCGACGTGTCGAACGCGATGTTCTGGGCGACGACGGTGACGCCGCCCCCGGGCTCGCCGCCGCCACCCGTCTCACCACCTCCGCCTTCCTCGGCCTGGATCTCCCCCGTCATCGGCGGATGGACGACGCATCGGAAGAAGTAGGGGCCGGGCTCCAAGGCGTCGACCTGATAGTTCGCCGTCGCGACGCCCGTGACGAGATCGCCCTCGAACAGCGGCGTGCCCGTCAACTGCTCGTTGTCGAAGATGTCGACGTTGTGCTGGACGCCGGAGTCCTGGTTGTCGAACGCGATCGTGAACGGCGTTCCGGCGGGCACCGTGAGCGACCTCGGGTCGAACTGGATGTTGACGGCCGCGAGCTGCACGACCGGGCGCTCCTCCCCCTCCGGTCCTTCCTCCTCGCCGCCGCCGACGACCGCGAGCGCGATGCCGCCCGCCAGCATCGCGACGCCGGCCGTGACGCCCAGCATGGCGCCGAGCGTCGACAGACGCACCTGCCTGCGGCTCGCCGCCATCGATCCCGCCGCCATCACACCGGCGGCGACGACGATGGCCGTCACGGTGGCGGCCGTCGCCGTCACCGAGAGCAGGATCCTGGAGAACCCGTAGAGAACCGCCGCGATGACGAGCAGGATCGCGAGCGGCAGCAGGATGGGCATCACCAGACGGTCCCGGACGGTGGGTTTCATCGCGTCACCCCGGAACGCAGCTCGCGTTCGACGTTACGGAGCGCGAGCGCGTCCCACCCGTCACGCTCCTCGCGTGCATGCCAACGGAAGAAGATCGTCGTGATGAAGCCCCACAGGATCAGCCCCCCGACGATCTTCATCGTGAGTCCCGCGAGGAGCTGATCGTTCAACGGCGAGATGCCCCAGATCCGGGGGAACGTCCCGTAGACCGGGTACAGGAGGGTGTTGCCGAAGGTAAGGAACGACGCCGGGATCGTCGGCGCCAGCGACTGAGCGAACAGGTACATCATCTGACCCGGGGGTGTCAGCGCAGGCAGCTCGACGAGCGGCGACAGGACCGGCCACCACATCACGATCGCCGAGCCGAAGATCAGCACGTGGAGCGAGAAGTGCGTGAGCTCGGACGCGACGGAGGCCTTCACGACCTCGGGCCAGTGCGTGAAGAGCAGGACCGCGTTGAAAACGACGAGCGCGACCACGGGCTTCGTCAGGAACCGGAAGGCGACGAAGACGGCGCGGGGCCCGAGCACCGTGCGCCACAGCCACGCCGGGATGCCGGCGATCAGCAACGGCGCCGCGACCAGCGTGAAGAGCATGTGTTGGACCATGTGGACCGAGTACAGGTACCCCTCGGCCAGGTCGTGCGTGGGCCAGTCCGCCCCGATCCACAGCAGCACCATCCCGAGCGAGAACAGCGTCACGCGCCGGCCGCGCTCCGAACGCTCGGTCGGCGTGGCCTCGTGCCGACGAACGGCGACCAGGTAGGCCAGCCAGATCCCGCCGAGGACCAGCCAAACGTCGGGATGCGGGTGCCAGTCGGGCATCGCTAGTTGGAGAACACCTTGAACGTCAGCAGCACGATCAGGAACAGCGTCACGGCGCCGGCGAGGCCCATCACGAAGAAGCGCGCGTACGTTCGATGATCGAACTTGAGGTGCATGAACCACATGACCACGAGCGCGAACTTCAGCAACGAGAACAGGAACAGTATCGGGATGAGGAAGTCCTCGACCCCCTCGATGTAGTAGACGGCGACCTCGGCGGCCGTGATCACGGCCAGGATGACCGCGATCCGGATGTACTCCTTCGGGCTCGGGTGGCGCACCGCGCGCGCGACCGCCGGCGCGGGGACCTCCTGCTGACCCGACTCCACCTCGGCCATCGTCACGCTCCGGGCGGGTTGCCGGTCGGGATCAGGTACACGACGGTGAAGATCACGATCCAGACGATGTCGACGAAGTGCCAGTACAGCCCCACGAGCTCGACCGACATCGCGTCCTTCTGCGTGACCCTGCCCGCGAAGGACAGGGTGAACAGCGTCAGCAACATGAGGACCCCCACGGCGACGTGCGTCCCGTGGAAGCCCGTCAACACGTAGAACGACGTCCCGAACACGTTGGTCCGGAGCGTCAGCCCCTCTTCGACGAACGTCGTGAACTCGTACACCTGACCGCCCAGGAACGTCATGCCGAGCAACGCCGTGGACAGCAGCCACACGCGCGAGCGTGCGACGTCGCCCCGCTGGATCGCGGCCAGCGCCAGCACCATCGTGAGCGAGCTCGCCAGCAGGACGAACGACGACACGGATGTGTACGGGATGTCGAACACGTCGGCCGGGTACGGTCCCGTCACGCTGGCGCCCCGGTACAGGACGTACGTCGAGATCAGCGCGCCGAACAGCAGGCAGTCCGACGCGAGGAACAGCCACATCGCCAGCTTGAGGCTCGGCAGCCCGGTACTGGTGGCGGCCGCGTGGTCGTCGACGTGGACGGCGATCGGCTGCTCGACGCTGGCCATCAGCCGCTCACTCCGACGAGGGCTCCAGGACCCAGCCGAACAGTCCGACGAGCATGATCACGGCCCCCACGCCGACGAGCGCCCAGCTGAAGATCAGCCCGTACCCGATCACGGGCAACCCGAGCGCGGCTACCAGTGGGTAGTACGACGGCGACGGCATGTGGATCGCGTGGGTACCGTGCTCGTCCCCGTGGGCCGCCGGCTCGCCGGAGCCGCCCGACGGGACCGGGACGACGCGTCCCCCTTCGGTCTCCGCGTATTTGCGATGCCACAGCTCGTCGAGCGAGTGCACGACCGGTACCTCGTCGAAGTTGTGCTCGGGCGGCGGCGACGACGTGGCCCACTCGAGCGTTCGAGCGTCCCACGGATCCGCCTCCATCTCCCTCGGCTTGCGGAAACTCGCGATCGCCGAGATCAGGAACAGCAGCACGGAGAGCGCGATGATGAACGCGCCGATCGTCGCCACCAGGTTCCACGTCCCCAGGCCGAGCGAATCGGGGTAGCTCTGGATCCTTCTCGGCATGCCCTGCATCCCGAGGATGTGCATCGGACCGAACGTGAGGTTGAACCCAACCAGCATCACCCAGAAGATGACCTTGCCCCACGCCTCGGACAGCATCCGGCCGAACACCTTGGGCCACCAGAAGTACATCCCTCCGAACAGCCCGAAGATCGCGCCCCCGAACAGCACGTAGTGGAAGTGCGCCACGATGTAGTACGTGTCGGTCTGCTGGTAATCGGACGGAACGACGGCGTGCGTGACGCCGGACAGCCCGCCAATCACGAACATCGCGATGAATCCAAGGCAGAACAGCATCGGCGTCGTGAACCGGATATCGCCGTTCCACAACGTGCCCAACCAGTTGAAGATCTTCACGCCGGTCGGGATCGCGATGATCATCGTCGACACGCCGAACGCGGTGTTGGCGACCGGCCCCAACCCGACGGCGAACATGTGGTGCGCCCACACGCCGAACCCGATGAACCCGATCGCGATGCCGCTGAACACCACGAACTGGTAGCCGAACAGCGGCTTGCGGGCGAAGACCGGCAGGATCTCCGACACGATGCCCATCGCGGGCAGCACGAGGATGTAGACCTCCGGGTGCCCGAACAGCCAGAACAGGTGCTGCCACAGCACCGGCGAGCCGTTGGCGGCCGGATCGAAGAAGTGGGTCCCGAACCGCCTGTCGAACAGCAGCTCGACGAACCCGATCGTCACGATCGGCAGGCTGAACGCCAGGAGGAGCTGCACGACCAATCCCATCCAGACGAACACCGGCATCCGGAACAGGGTCATCCCGGGCGCCCGCATGTTCAGGATCGTGACGGCGAGGTTCACCGCGGACACCGTGGATGCGATGCCCGTGATCAGCAGGCCGATCGCGTAGAACGTCATGCCGCGTGACGGGTCGACGACCGAGTTCGGCGCGTATCCGAACCACCCACCGTTGGGAGCGCCCCCCAGGAAGAAGCTCGAGTAGATGAACAGGCCGCCGAACAGGAAGGCCCAGTAGCTGTACGCGTTCAGCCGCGGGAACACGACGTCGCGCGCGCCGATCATCAGCGGGATCAGGTAGTTGAAGAACGCCGCCGACAGCGGCATCACCACGAGGAAGACCATCGTGACGCCGTGCGTGGTGAACACCTCGTTGTATGTCCCCGGCCGCAGGAGGCTCTGGTCGGGCTGCGCCAGCTGGACCCGGATCGCCAGCGCCTCGAGCCCGCCGATGATGAAGAACGCGAACGCCGTGACGCCGTACAGGATCCCGATCTTCTTGTGATCGACGGTCGTGAGCCAGCTGAGCCAGCCGCTCGTCGCGCTCGGGCGCCGGAGGATCCCACCGGGCCTCTGCGCGGGAACGGTCACGGTCGCCATCGGATCCTCACCTCACTCGAGCGTCTTGAGGAACACCAGCATCTGGTCGATCTGTTCGGGCGATAGACCATAGTCCGGCATCCACGAACCGGCCTTCACCTGCGGCGGGTTGTCGAGCCAGCGCCGAAGGTTCTCGTCTGTCATCTCCAACATGCAGCCGGCGAAACAGCTCCGGCTCATGAGGTGCGTGAGGTCCGGACCTCCGTTCGCGGTGAGCGGGTTGCCGTTGGCGTCCTTCACCCCCGCGATCGCGTGGCACGCCGTGCAGGTCTGGAGGAAGATCTCGGACCCCGCGGCGGCGTCGCCCGTCGGTTCGGCCGCCGGTGTCTGCTGCTCGCGGACCCACTGCTCGAAATCGGACGGCGAGTGCGCCACGACCTTGAACTTCATGTACGCGTGCGAAAGCCCGCAGAACTCCTTGCATTGCCCCTCGTAGACGCCGGGTTCGTCCGCCTGGATCGCCATGAAGTTCGTCTGGTTCGGGATCACGTCCGTCGTGCCGGCGAGCTCGGGAACCCAGAACGAGTGGATCACCGAGTCCCCGATCGCGGCAGGCTGCGGCCCCTCGGGCGGCCCGGGCTGGCAATCGCTCGGAGCGAGCTGTTGGTCGTACCCGACGCCGGCCGCGCACAGCCGCAGCGACACCGGCTGCCCCGTCGGGATGTGGAGCTCGTTCGCCGTGACGATCTGCTGGTCCGGGTAGGCGAACTCCCACCACCACTGATGGCCGAGGACGTCGACGACGAGGACGTCGCCCTTCGGCTCCTCTGCCAGGTCCCAGATCGTCGCGATCGTCGGGACCGCGACGCCGGCGAGGATCAGCGTCGGCAGGATCGTCCACGCGATCTCGAGGCGCGTGTTCCCGTGCACCTGCGGCGGGACGGTCGTCCTGCCCTTCCGATGGCGGTAGCGGATCGCGAACACGATCAGCAGCCCCTCGACCAGGAAGAAGATGCTCGCGGCGACCCAGAACACCGGGACGAACAGGTCGTGCGACTTCTGAGCGAAGGGGCCTTTGGGTTCCAGTGCCGACTGCGTGGCGTTCGGTGCGCACGCGGCGGCTACGACGGCCAGGGCGACCAGGCCCATGACCACGACGGTTCGCCTTCGCACCGTTCCGGCAGCCCTCCTCGCCGACCTCGGACGGGCACCGAGGACCGGCGCACTGTAACACCGTCGGTACCGCCGACGGCTCCTGCGGTCCGTGCGTCGGATCATCGCCGACCATCCGGTCAGATCGGCGGGCTGAAGTCGCTGATCGCTCGGAACACGGGCCCAAGCATCCGGGTCCACAGGTTGGTCGCTACGAGGACACCGATCGCGATCATCACCACACCGGCGGTCCCCGCGATCCACTGGTAGTTCCGCTTCACGAAGGAGAGCGCCCCCATCAGCTTGCGGATGCCGACGCCGACGAGCAGGAACGGCAGGCCGAGGCCGACGGAGTACACGAACAGGAGCGCCGCGCCGCGGAGCGAGCCACCTTGCGAGCCCGCGATCGCGAGCACACCCGCGAGGACCGGGCCGATGCACGGCGTCCACCCGGCCCCGAACGCGACCCCGAGCGGGAACGCCCACGTGGGCCCCGGCTGCACGCGTCCGAGGAGGGGACGGCGCTCCATGAACAGCCCCGGCGAGCCGAGGCGGAGCGCGTACAACACCATGAGGATGCCGAACGCGATGATGACGGCGCCGGAGATGCGGATCCCGGCCTCCGAACGCAGGATGCGCGTCATCGCGCCCGTGAACGCGCCGAGCGCCGAGAAGACCGCGGCGAAGCCGGCGATGAAGAGCAAGATCGGCACCACGGGTCGGCGTTCGTCCCTCGCCTCGCCTCCCGTGACGAACGAAAGGTACCCCGGCACCAGCGGGAACACGCACGGCGACGCGAAGGACACGACCCCCGCACCGAACGCCAGCACCGGAGCCCACCACGACCCGAGACCTTCCTGGACCCAATCGGCCAGCACGGCGCCCAGTCTAGGTTGGGCGACCCGCACGGCAGACGGCGCTCCGTGGGTTGCGGTGCCGGTCCGGCTCCTGCGATAGTGCCGTCGATGCTTGTGAACCGCTTCACAAGCGCGGCCGCGTTGGGGCAACCGGCAGACGGCGAGAAGCGCGCGACTATAATCCGAGCCGATCCGGGCACGGAGCCCGGGGAAGGACGGGTCGTGACGACGGAGATCGCATGAAGGTCCCGAAGGTCCTGGTCAAAGGGAAGGAACGCGCCGAACCGATCGTCAGGAACTTCGAGTGGACGTGGTTGACCGCCGTGCTGTTCTCCCTCGGGTTCGCCTTCTTCTCGGTCATCACGATGGCCGTGATCCCCTCGTTCTGGCTCTACTTCGCCGAGCAGGAGCTGGGATGGGGTGGCCTGTCCGGAACATCGGACTGGCGTCCCCTGGCCCGCGACTTCATCGCCGTGAACCTCGCGATCGGGCCGTTCGTCACGGTCGTCGTGATCGCTGCCATCCTCCAGAACTGGCGGCGGAAGCTCCGTGGTCGCACCGCCGAGCGCCCAACCGGCGGCTATCGATGAAGGACGTGTAGGGAGGCCCGCGATGCCTTTCGTCAAGACAGAGGTGGACATCCACACTGACTACGTCGTCGAGTCGGTCGATCCCGAGTGGCTCGCCAAGGGGATCAAGTCCCCCAAGCACCTCATGCTCGACCCCGACAACTGCATCCTGTGCCGCGCCTGCGAGGACGTGTGCCCGTGGAACTGCATCTACATGATGTCGACGGGCATCGTCGACGAAGCGCAGGACGAGGCCGTCGGCGCCGAGGTCGGGAACGCGTACTCCGTGTTCGTCGTCGACGACAACGCCTGCACCCGCTGCGCCGTCTGTGTGGACAGGTGCCCCACCGACACGCTGTACTTCGCGCGGCTGCCCGAGGCATCACGCGGGCAGCGAACGATGGCGGCCGTGCCCGAATCGCAGCGCGCCGAGGCCGAGTAGCGACGGAGAAGGGAGCGAGAGGACCGACGTGGCGAAGCTGAAGCTGCCGACGCCCGGCGAGGCGCTCGACCGTGTACGCGAGACCGAGGTCTGGAAGTCGATCTTCCGGCCCGGCTCGATCTTCCGCCGGGGCTACAAGGACACCTCTCGCGATCGTGCCCTGGCGACGATGAACAACGTGCTATACCACCTGCATCCCGTGAAGATGAAGCGTCACGGGCTGAAGCTGACGTACACGTTCTGCCTGGGTGGACTGTCGTTCTTCCTGTTCATCCTGCTCACGATCACCGGCATCTTCTTGATGTTCTTCTACCGGCCGGCGGCCGAGCTCGGGTCGGCGGCCGCGTACACCGACATGCAGAACATCCGCACGTCCGTGTTCTTCGGAGACCTGATGCGCAACCTGCACCGGTGGGGTGCGCACCTGATGGTGTTCAGCGTGACCCTGCACATGGCCCGGGTGTTCTACACGGGCTCGTACAAGCCGCCCCGCGAGTTCAACTGGGTCGTCGGGGTGCTGCTGCTGTTCCTGACCCTCGGGCTGTCGTTCACGGGTTACCTGCTGCCGTGGGACCAGCTCGCCGTGTGGGCCGTCACGGTCGGCACCTCGCTCGCCGGGTACTCGCCGCTCATCGCCAAGCAGGCGAACTTCCTCCTGTTGGGGGGCGTCGTCGTGGGCCCGGACACGCTGCTCCGTTGGTACGTGTTGCACGTGCTCGCCTTGCCGTTCGTCCTTGTGATCTTCCTCGCCGTCCATTTCTGGAGGATCCGCAAGGACGGCGGCATCTCGGGGCCACTGTAAACGCCGGACACAGAGGGGACGATGGCTCGGGAAGACACACCGCTCGACCAAGAGACCTTCGACAAGGTCCTCGCCGACGAGCTCGCGAAGGGCACCGACCGGCGGGTCGCCGAGGGGCGCGCCAGGTCGGCCGCCGTCCGCGCGCATCGCGCCAAGACGGGCGAGGCGCCGTCAGCTCCGGCCGCGGCAGCCGCTCCCAGCGGCGACGGCGGCGCGGCACCCGGCGCCGCTCCTGCCGCCGCTCCGGCGGCACAACCGGCGGCCGCCGCCGCACCGGCAGCGGCACCCTCGCCGGCTCCGGCCGCAACCGCCACCGCGACGGTCACGGCGCCCGCGCGACAGGCGCCGGAGCCCACCGGCAACGTCCCCGAGCCGAAGAAGGGCGCCCCCGAGAAGCATCGCCTTCTCGCGCTCGTACCCCCTGAAGGCATCCAGCGCGTCGAACGCGAGCAGGGCGACCGGATCAACGTATGGCCGCACCTGTTGATCGAGGAGTTCATCGCGATGCTCATCGTGCTCGCGGGCCTCACGATCTTCTCGACGTTCGTCAACGCCCCGCTGCGCGAGCTCGCCAACCCCAACCTCACGCCCAACCCATCGAAGGCCCCCTGGTACTTCCTCGGGCTTCAGGAGCTGCTGCGCTACTTCCATCCGATGATCGCGGGGGTGATCTTCGCGCCGACCCTGGTGCTGCTGGCGCTCGCCGTCGCGCCGTTCGTCGACCGCAACCCCAGCACGAAGCCGGGCGACCGCAAGATCGCGATCACCCTCTTCACCATGCTGATGATGTTCGGTGCCACGCTCACGATCATCGGCTCGTTCTTCCGCGGGACGGGCTACAACTGGGTGTGGCCGTGGGCGCAAGGGGTCTTCTTCGAGCTATGACGCCGATGCTGGCCATCTCGAGCGGAACCGTCGCGGCCATCGTCGTGATCGTCGTGATCGACCTGTTCGCGATCTTCTTCGGGCTGTCGTTCGCTCGCTCGCGCCGAGCGCAGCGCGAGGCGGAGGCCGCCAAGACCGCCGCGATGCTCGGGGAGCCGGCCCCGAAGACGCCGAAGCCCGTCAGTCGGCGTGAGTTCTTCCGCCGGTCGCTCGTCGCCTCCCTGCTCGTGTTCACCGCCGAGTTCGGAGGCGCGACGATCGCCTTCCTGTGGCCCAACCTGCGGGGCGGGTTCGGATCCGTGATCAACGCGGGCAAGCTCCAGGACATCGTCTCGTTCATCAACGAGAACGACGAGCCGTTCTACTCGGGCACGGGGCGCTTCTACATCGTGAAGTACAACGGACGTGCGGAGGGTGACGTCGACTACGCGGCCGAGGGCCTGACGGCCGAGGGCATCATGCCCCTGTACCAGCGCTGCGTGCACCTGGGATGCCGAGTGCCGTTCTGCCGGCAGTCGCAGTGGTTCGAGTGCCCCTGCCACGGCTCGAAGTACAACACGGCCGGCGAATACAAGCTCGGCCCGGCGCCTCGCGGTCTCGACCGGTTCAGGGTCGAGGTGAGCGAGTCGGGCGACGTGATGGTGGACACGGCCGAGGTCATCCTGGGCCCGCCCAGAGGCACGGACACGCTGAACAGGCCGCAGGCGGGCCCGTTCTGCGTGGCGGTGGCGTGATGGTCGGGCTCACGCAGGCTCAGGGGATCATCCTCGCGGTAGGGGGCGCGATCTTCGTCGCGATCGCCGGGGCCGTGCTGGTCCTTCGCGGGCGCCGCCGGGCCGAGGCGGACATCCCCAGCGCTATGCGTCCGGGTCCCTCGGACGCGGACCTGGAGACCCCGCTGCTCCAGAAGCTCCAGGGTTGGGGCGTCCTGCTGATCCTGTTCTTCGTCATCTGGATCCCCGCCGTGTGGCTGTTCGAGCCCAACCAGAACCTCGAGCAGGACCGCGACCTCGTCTCCGACGCGATCGCCCGTGGCCGCCACGCGGTCGAGCTGTTCACCGAGGAGAACCAGGGCGGCGTCGGCTGCGTCCAGTGCCACGGGCCGGAGCTCGAGGGAGGCGTCATCCTCAACACGCAGACCGGCACGCCGCGGACGGTGCCGGACCTCACCACCGTGTGCGGCGGTCCCTACACCGGTCATCCCCTGATCTACGGCCTGCGAGACATCTACACCACGATCGAGCAGGGCCGTGGGCAGATGCCGTCGTGGAGCATCCGATACGCCGGAGCCCTCGGCGATCAGCAGATCAACGACATCGTGAACTACATCGTCAGCATCCAGGACGAGGAGCTCGTGCCGTTCGAGCAGAACCTGTGCACCAACCCGGACGCCGTGCAGGCGGCGATCGACGAGTTCCTCGACGGTGACGTGACGAAGAAGCCGTCGCCGACGACCAACGTCGAGTTCTGATGATCGGCGCCAGCTGCATCGGCTTCGAGATCGGCTGCGAGACCCTGATCAAGGGCGGGCTCACGACGATCATCGCGTTCGTGCTGTTCGTGGGGAGCGTCCTGCTTGTGCTGTCCGCGGTGTTCGGCCGCACGATCGGTTACCTGGTCCTCGCCGTGTCCTTCTCCGGCTGGATGATCGTGCTGTCGGCCGTGTGGACGTTCGGCTTCTTCTCCCAGGGACCCGAGACGCCCGTGGACCTGGGACCCCGTGGCGAGGAGCCCGCGTGGGTCGTCGAGTCGATCGGCGCCTCGCCCGAACCCGTGTACGAGGCGTTCGCGGGCTACCCGGGCGGCCAGGGCTGGCGCGAGGCCGGCACGAACAACCAGGACAGCGCGTCGGTCCAGTCGGTGAGCTCGGCGACGCAGGGCTACCTGGCGGAGCAGGCCAACGAGGAGATCGGCAAGGGCCAGCACGATCCGGGGGCCATCCAGACGAGCGACTTCACCGTGCAGAACATCGAGTTCTTCGCCACCGAGGACGGCGTGTCGCTGGCCGGGGCGCACGCCTTCTTCACGGACGGCGGCCCGATCCTCACGGTCTACCTCCGTCACGATTCGGGCAGCGTGAACCGCTACTCATGGATGTTCCTGATCGGTTCGACCGTGGTGTTCGGCGCGCACCTCCCCCTCCTCGACCGTGCCGAACGCAAACGCAAGGAGATCCTGACGGGCGGGACGGCCCCCCCGTGGTACGGACCCGCCTAGGAGGCAGCCATGCTCGGTCAAGAGACCGCACCGCTGATCGAACAGGGCTCGGTGCAGTTCATCCTGTTCGGGCTGACGGTCGTCATCATCTTCGTGGCGCTCTGGTTCACGATCGCGAAGTGAGCGCGCCCGCGGGCCGCCGGACGCCGCCGCTCAACGCCCGCGTTCGACCTCCGCGAGCGCTGCCTTGCGCTGCTCGTAGTAGGTGAGGATCTGGAGCTCCACCGCCAGGTCGACTTTGCGGACCGAGACGCCGTCCGGCACGGCGAGCGGGACGGGTGCGAAGTTCAGGATCGACCGGATGCCCGCCTCCACCATCGCGTCCGCCACCGATTGAGCGGCGGACGCCGGCGTGCAGATGACCCCGATCAGCGCCTCGTGCTCGCGTGCGATCGCGGGTAGGTGGTCGACGGGGCGGATCCGCAGGTCGCCGACCCGCTCGCCCACCTTCGCGGCGTCGTTGTCGATCAGCGCCGCGGGACGGAACCCCCGTTCGGCGAACCCTCGGTAGTTGGCGAGCGCGTGCCCGAGGTTCCCGATCCCCGCGATGACGATCGGCCAGTGCTGCGTGAGCCCGAGCTCTCGCCGGATCTGGTGGACGAGGTAGGCGACGTCGTAGCCCACCCCACGTGTCCCGTAGGACCCGAGGTGCGACAGGTCCTTGCGGACCTTGGCGGAGTTCACCCCCGTGGCCTCGGCCAGCGCCTCTGAAGAGACGGTGGGGGTCCCCGAACCGGCGATCTCGACGAGAGCGCGGAGGTAGACCGGGAGCCGCCCGACCGTGGCTTCGGGGATCGCTCGATCGGTCACGCGCGGATGATAGTGCGATCGTGAACTGTGTTCACGATCGCACTATCTGTTCCGCAGCGCCTCCGCGAGGGCTCGGGGCTCGACACGGATCTCGAATAGCTCCTCGCCGTCCACCTCGACCACGGGGATACGGATGCCATATCCCAGCTCGAGGGCATCGTCGCCGGAGATGTCCACCTCCCGGTAGTCGAACGGTGTCCGCTCCCGTTCGGCGAGCAGGACGACGCGTGCCTCGTCACACAGGCCGCAGCCTGGTCGCGAGTACATCACCACCTCGGGCATGGCCGCATGCTAGCGAGGGCCCATGGTGCGTCGTGTGGTAGGAACACCGCGTGGGCGAGGACGACCGACACGATCTCGAGCTCCATCGGCGCATCTCCGCGCGGGACCGCTCGGCGTTCGACGAGCTGTATCGGCGATACGGCAGGAACGCGTACGGTGTGGCGCTGCGCGTGACCGCACAGGACCTGATCGCCCAGGAGGTCGTGCAGGAGGCGTTCCTCGCGATGTGGCGAGCCCCCGAGGCCTTCGACCCGGCGCGCGGAACCTTCCGCTCCTTCTTCCTCTCACTCGTCCACCACCGAGCCGTGGACGCCGTCCGCCGCGAGGAGCGACTGCGCAAGCGGACCGAGCGGGCGACGAACCTCGAGCCGGCCGCCGGCGAAGACCCTGCGGAGGACGTCGTCGAAGACGCGTACCTGGGCGTTCGGCGCAAGGAGGTTCGCGCCGCACTGACGACCCTTCCACCGGCGCAGCGGCAGGTGCTCGAGATGGCGTATTTCGAGGGCATGACGCAGGTACGGATCGCCGAGGCGCTCGGGATCCCGGTCGGGACGGTGAAGACGAGAACGCTGGCCGCGATGCGTAAGCTCCGGGCCGCGCTTCAGGAGGACGAGGCTTGACCGAGGATCACGAGCACATCGACGAGCTGCTCGCCGGCTACGTCCTGCTCTCGCTGACCGGCCGCGAGGCAGACGAGGCGGACCGCATCCTCGCCGAACACGCGCCCGGATGCGCCAGGTGCCGCCAGACGCTGGCGGACTTCCAGGCGGTCGCGGGCGACCTCGCGCTCGCCGCTCCGGGCGCGGACCCGCCGGACACCCTCCTGCCCAGACTCCACCGCAAGATCGACGAGGTTCCCCTGGCGGGCCGGGGCCTCCGACGCGGTGTCGTCCGACGCGGCGCCTGGGTCGCCGTGGCTGCCTCCGTCATCGCGCTCGTCGCGATGGGCGGCCTGTCGGTCGTGTTGGGCTCACGCCTGTCCAACGCCGAGACCCGGGCCGGGACGGCCCTCGAGATCCTGGCGGCGATGCGCTCGCCGGGGGCTCAGCCCGTGAACGTGGCGCCTCAGGGGGACACGCCGATGGAGAGCGCCATGGTGGAGGTCTCGGCACCCGACGTCCGCCGACTCTACGTCGCGGCGTGGGACTGTCCGGAACCCGCCTCGGGTCGCGCGTACCAGCTGTGGTTGGGCCGCGACGGCGAGTGGACGGCCGTCGGCGAGATGTTCTGGCCCGACGAGGGGGTCGTGCTCCTGGAGCTCGAGGTCGACGTCGCCGCCTACGACGAGATCTGGATCACCGAGGAGGAGGTCGGCCCCGCGCCGTCGGTTCCGAACACCGATGGGCTGAGCTGGCACGCTCAGCTCTGACCGGTTCCCGGTCGTCCGGCTGTCGGATCGCTCACCTCGGCAGCGGCTGTCCGTTGGGGATCGCGGATGCGGCTCCCGGCTCTCGACGACGCGAAGCGCGCAGGAAGCCAAGGAACATCACCGAGATCCCGACCAGTAGCGCGATCGAGAACGGCACCAGGTCGCCCAGTGCCGCGAACGCCGAGCCGAACCCCGCGATGACCGTCGCCCCGAGCGCGATCAGCAGGGTGCCCCAGAAACGGTCGCGCAGCTCCGGGCGTCCGCGCATCCGCCACGCGGACGAGAGCGCTCCGCCCACCAGCACGACATAGGCCGGGATCGCGACCAGCTGGGGGAGCCGATGTGCGGCGGTGCCATCGCCGAAGACGTCCTTGCCGGACGGAAGGTCTTGCGCGAGCGCTTGGCTGCTGACGTCTGCCGTGCGCACGACGGCGATCGTGTACGCCGTGACGAAGGCGAGGAGGACGTACAGCGCCCACCTGATCGACCGGGACCCGACGAGGAGATCGAGCTCGCCCTGCGCGAGGAAGGGTACGTTCAGCACCGCCCCGAGCGCCCAGTACACGCGGAACTCCGCCGAGCTCCATCCGCTCGCGACGCCGAACGCGACGGCGAGCGACGCCGCGGCGTACATCAGCAGCGCCAGCGCCCAGATCCCTTCGTACGAACGCCGCCGCCGCGCGAACCTCCTTCCGAGCGCGACGGCGAACGCCGACGCGACGGCCGCGGCCGCGACCGGGAAGACCCACATGGTCTGGCAGCATAGCGGTGGGTCCACGTGCCGCTGTTAGCATCGCCGCCGTGAGCCCGCGCCCGCCGATCATCTGCTCGACCGGCTCGGTGTACTCGAAGCCGCTGGACGAGGCGTTCGCGCTCTTCGCGCAGACCGGGTTCGACGGCGTCGAGCTGATGGTGACGACCGATCCCGACACGCGAGACCCCGATCGGATCCGAGCCTCCTCGGAGGATCACGGCCTGCCGATCCTCGCGGTGCACGCACCGTTCCTGCTGATGACGCGCAGGGTGTGGGGGACGGAGCCGATCGACAAGATCGAGCGCGCGATCGACCTCGCGCTGGAGGTCGGCGCCGGCATCGTGGTGGTTCACCCACCGTACCGGTGGCAGGCACGGTACCGGCGATGGCTGACCGACCGCCTTCCCGCCGTCGTCGCCGAACGCGGCATCGTCGTCGCGGTCGAGAACATGTTCCCGCTCAGGGTGAGGGGGCGTCGCGTCGCGCACTTCCATGCGCATCGCTCGCTCGACGACCTTGCCGGCTTCGCGACCATCGCGCTCGACACCAGCCACCTGGCGGTCTCCGGCTCGGACCCGGTCGAGGCGCTGGAGACGCTCGGCGACCGGCTCGGACACGTGCACCTGTCGAACAACGCCGGCAGGGGGTGGGACTCCCACCTGCCGCCCGATGAAGGCGTCCTCGACCTCGGGGCGTTCCTGGAGGCGCTTGCCGCGCACGGGTTCGGCGGAGCGGTGTCGCTCGAGATCGACCTGCGGAGTCACGTCGAAGACGATCGGGCGCTCCGCCGCGTCCTCACGCGGAGCCGCCAGCTCTGCGAGTCGCGGCTCTCCCTTCCGGCCTGAGACGCCCGGGCGGAACGCCCCTGCCGGCCACGACGTCTATCGCCATAGCATCGGTGTTGCCGAGAGGAGCATGTCACCATGCGTGCCTTCCACCGTTCGTCCGACAACCGCCGGCGCGCTTTCGTCGCCGGCATCTGCACGTCCGCATTGGTCGCCTCCGTGATGGTGGCATCACCGGCGGCGGCCGCTACGCCGTGCACGTCGCCGCCCCCGACGTTCCCGGTGTCCCAGATGCACGCCGGCATGACCGGCGTCGGGTACACCGTGATCCAGGGGACGACGATCCGGTCCTTCGACGTCCAGATCCTGGGCGTCCTGCCCGACTACGTCTTCCTCGGCGTCGACGTCATCGTGGCGACGATGACTGGGCCCGCCGATGTCCTCCAGGCGACCGGCGGGGCGGTGGCCGGGATGTCGGGCTCGCCGGTGTACGTGGGTGGCAAGTTGGCCGGGGCGCTCGCATGGGCGGTCGCCGAGGACCGCCAGATCTTCGGCCTGACGGCCGCCGAGGACATGGTGGGCATCTTCGGCCTGGAAGACGACGCGGCGGCGCGGTCCGTCCCCTCCTCGATCCCGCTGCCCCAGCGCGTGATCTCGGCGGCACGGGCATCCGGCAACGCCCTGCCCGATGACGCCGCGCTCGAGTCGCTGCCGGTGCCGCTCGGCGTGTCCGGCCTCGCCTCGGCCGTCCCGCTGTCGAAGGTGGAGAAGAGCTTCGCCGATCACCGGATCAACGTGTCGGCGTTCCGAGCGGCGTCCGCCGCGACCCCGACCGCCGCGACGATCGATCCGACGCCGTTCGCGCCCGGTGACGGTCTCGGCGTCGCGCTGTCCTACGGCGACGTCTCGTCCTACGGCTTCGGCACGACGACGGCCGTGTGCGGCGACGTCGCGCTCGGGTTCGGTCATCCGATGTTCTGGGGGATGGGGGACGTGTCCCTCGGGATGACGGACGTGAACATCGTGGCGATCGACAACGGCACGTTCTGGGGGACGAAGATCGGCACGATCGGCGACACGCACGGGATACTCACGCAGGACCGGTTCGCCGGTGTCGCGGGGGTGTTCGGCCTCGCGCCGACGCTGGTCCCCATCACAAGTGACGTCTCGAGCCTCGATACGGGTCTCACGCGGCAGGGCGCGACACAGGCCGCCTGGGACGAAGCCTGGTTCGTCGCCGACACCGCCTCCTACCACGCGGTGTCGAACTTCATGTTCGTCCAGCAGGAGGACGCGCCGGGGACGCTCGACTTCAGCTTCACGATCAAGGGGACACGCGAGAACGGCTCACCGTTCACCGTCTCGAACCGGTGGTTCGAGGCCAACGACGACGGCGCCGCGTACGGCGCCTACCGGATGTCCGAGATGCTAAACGCCCTCGCCTACAACGAGTTCGAGTCGATCGCGTTCACGAGCGTCGATCTCCGCGGCACGATCACCCGGGAGGACCTGACAGCACGGATCTCACGGATCCGGACGTCGAGCCCGCTGCAACCGGCGCTGAAGGTTCGCAACGTGCTCCGTGCGTCGCCGGGTGATCGCATCACGATCGAGGTGACGCTCGACCGTGTTCGGTCCGATGCGAGCACCGTCGCCACGATCCGTCTCAGGGTGCCGCGTGGCGCCCGCGGATCCGCGCGGATCACGCTTTCCGGCGGACGCGGCCGGCTGAGCGTGGACCGGGGCGGGGCAGGGTCGTTCGGCGAGCTGCTGCGCGGTCTGAACGGCGGCGATCACCTGAACGACCTCATCGCGAGGGGCTTCGGCAGGAAGACCCTCCAGGCTCAGGACGTCCAGGTGCGGGGCAAGCGATACGTCGCCGTCGCGATCGTTCGATAGCGGCGACGAATGGAGGGCCGCGGTCACCCGCTGCTAGCCTCGCCCCGTGCGCCGCTTCACGTTCATCGCGATCCTGGTGCTGTTCGCGCTGATCATCGGAGCCGGCATCTACCAGGTCGTGCTCGCCGGCCGCGACCAGGCGAGGTATCCCGGACCCGTCGAGGGGACGCCGCTGCCGACGGTGGCACCGTGAGGCCTCACGCCTGCGTGAACTGCGCGAGGTACGTCTCGACGAGTCGCCGAACGGCCTCGCCCTGAGAGCCCGTGAGCAGGTCGGTACC
>JBMDWR010000373.1:0-2133 GCA_048594645.1 Actinomycetota bacterium | reverse complement strand
CAGTGAGTCGGGCCCGGGTCGCGATGTCGGCGTCCGTGCTGGCGTCGAGCGCCGCCTCGAGGATGTCGAGCTGCCGGCGGGCGGGCTGACCGACCTTGATCGTGCCACGGTCGATGGCCAGGGCCGCGCGCACGAGCGTGGTGGACTCCCCGGTGGCCATCGCCAGCGCAGCGCCTTCGACGATGGTGTCGATGGCGTCGGGGGCACCGGCGAGCGTCCTGGCCTCACCGAGGCGGACCAGCAGATCGGCCCGGACCTCGTCGGAACGTCCGAGCGCTGCCGCGTCCTCGAGCGACGTCTCGAACCAGCGGACGGCTTCGTCGGGTGCCAGGTCTGCGAGCGCGATGTCGCCGGCCTGGATCGCCCACCGGAGGGCGTCGTCCTCGAGGCCACCCATTCGTGCGTGGTGGGCGAGATGGGGTGCCAGGTCGGGCACCGACGCAGCGCCGGACGCGAGCAACGCCGTGAACGACGCGGCGTGCAGGCGACGTCGCTCCCGCGGGCGCAGGTCCGCCTCGAGCGCCTGGGCGACCAACGCGTGGGTGAACCGCAGCGAGTGGGGCGTCGATGGGTTGTCGACGAGGACTCCCGCGTTCACGGCGCGGTCGAGGATCGGGGGCAGCGACGCGGGATCGGTCCCCGGCATGGCGGCCAGCACCCGCTCGTCGAACTCGTTGCCGAGCGTTGCGGCTGCGGTGAGCGTCGCCGACGCGCCGTCGCCGAGCGCCGAGATGCGGTGCCAGACGAGATCTCGCAATCTCGGTGGCACGAAGAAGTCGACGGGATTCGACACCCGGACCGCGGTGTCGGCGAAGACGAGTCGACCCGATCGATCCCAGTGTTCGAGCAGGTGGTCGGCGAGCAGGCCGTTGCCGGCGGTCTGCTCGTGGAGGGCGTCGGCGACGGCGTCGACGTCGCGCTCCGCCGTCGCCGGGATGCGGACCCGCACCAGCTCCTCGAGGTCGTCGCGATCGAGGCCGTCCAGGACGATGCGGTCCATGCGGCCGCGCGCCCAGTCGGCCAGCGCCTCCCGAACGTGGTCGGAGACCCCGTCGGCCGTGTCCCGGATGATCGGCACGAACAGCACCGGGGAGGGACCTACGTGCCGCACCACGTGGCGCAGCAGGTGCACGACGGTCGGTTCGGCCCATTGCAGATCGTCGATCGCAACCACCGTCGGCCCCCGACGCGCGGCGCGTGACACCACGTCGGCCACCGCGTCGAACAACAGGTGGCGAACCGTCCGGTCGTCACCGGCCGCGACGGGCGCCGCCGGGATGCGGGCGGCATGGCCCGGCAGCAGGCGGACGATGTCGCCTCCGTGGCGGGCCGCGTGGCCGTGCCGCTCCTCGTCGGGCAGCTCGTCCACGATGCGTCCGACGATCAGGTCCAGCGGCTGGAACGGGGCGACGACGAGCTCGTCGCACCGGCCGTAGTACACGTCCCAACCCCGACGATCGGCGACCCTGCGGGCGAAGTCGGCCAGCAGCGTCGTCTTGCCGATCCCCACCTCGCCCGAGATCAGCACGACGCCGGCACCCTCGTCGGCGGTGCGCTCGGCCGCGGCGGTGAGTACGTCGATCGACGAGCGCCGTCCGACACCGATGGCGGTCGATCGGATCGCATCGTCGAGCACGGCGGCTCGACGGTCACCGGAGTGCCGGCGCCGATCATGGCCGACCACGGTGTCGTCGATCCCTCGCCAGCCGGCGGCGACACGCTGCTCGATCTCGCACAACCCGTCGCCTGGCTCGAGCCCGACGACCTCGGCCAGGTACTCGCGATGGGACTGGAACACGCGCAGCGCCTCGGCCTGGCGGCCGCACGATGCGAGTGCGCGCATGCGCAGACCCTGTGCGCGGTCCCGCAGCGGGTGCTCCGCGACGTGCGCATCGAGGTCCTGGATGGCGCGCTCGGCCTCCCCGCCCGTCAGCCGGAGCTCGGCCAGATCTTCGATGGCGTCAGCCCGGACGTCGTCGAGGCGGTTGGCGTCGCCGACGGCCCAGGCCTCGTCGCGGAACTCCTCCAACGCGGGCCCCCGCCAGCGCTCGAGGGCCCTCGAGAGCCGATCGGGATGGGCGGCTGCGTTCTCGATCTCCGCGCAGGCGAGTGCGGCGTCGACGTCGGCGGCCA
>JBMDWR010000372.1:0-10795 GCA_048594645.1 Actinomycetota bacterium | reverse complement strand
ACCGAGGTCAGGTCGCAGCTCAAGAGCATGGGCGTCGCGTCGCGTGACGAGGTGGACGCCCTGCGCAAGCGCGTTCGGGAGCTGGAGCGAGAGCAGGGCAAAGCCGCCTCGCGCAAGCAGACGACGACCAGGCGTTCGACGGCGAAGACCTCGGCCGCCAAGCCGGCGGCGAAGGCGTCGACGGCCAAGCCGACGGTCACACGCCCGTCACCGGGTTCGACGAGCGCGGCCTGAGCCCGATCGTCGTGGCGCGCCGGCGACTCGATGCCGAGCTCGTGCGGCGCGGCCTCGTCCCGACCAGGACCCAGGCGCAGGCCGCCGTTCGCGACGGGCTCGTCCTCGTGGGTGGGCGCGCCGCGACCAAGGTCTCGACGATGGTGAACCCGGCCGACGCGCTCGAGGTCGTGGGCGTCGCCAGGCGGTTCGTCTCGAGAGCCGGTGACAAGCTGGACGCGGCCCTCGACCGGTTCCGGGTCGCGGTCGAAGCGAGGCGGTGCTTGGACGCGGGCGCCTCGACCGGCGGGTTCACCGACCGCCTCCTTCGCGGCGGAGCGGCGCACGTCGTCGCCGTCGACGTCGGATACGGCCAGCTGGCGTGGTCGCTGCGCACCGACGACCGCGTCACGGTCCTCGAGCGCACCAACGTGCGAGACCTTCGTCGGGAGCATCTGCCGTACGCCCCGGATCTGATCACGGCGGACCTGTCGTTCATCTCGCTGCGGCTCGTCGTGCCCGTGCTCGCGGACGTTGCGGCGGAGGCCGCGGACCTCGTGCTGTTGGTGAAGCCGCAGTTCGAAGTGGGGCGGGCGCACGTGGCGTCCGGCGGCGTGGTGCGCGATCCGAACGCGTGGGCGGGCGCGATCCGAGCCGTCGCCGAGTCGTGCGGGCGATCCGAGCTCGCCGTCGCCGGGCTGATGGCGTCGCCGCTGCCCGGTCCCGCCGGCAACGTGGAGTTCCCGCTGCATGCGCGGAAGGGAGCGACGCCAACGGGCTTCGATCTGGATGCCTCGATCGACGCGGTGGTCGCGGAGGGCCGCTCGGTCGGGGCGGTGCCGGAGCAGCGGACGTGACGCCACGATGAGGTCGGCGGGGTTCATCGTCCACCCCGCTCGGCCCGCTGCGGCCGAGGCCGCGCGCGTCCTCGCCGAGTGGCTCGAGGAACGGGGGACGACGACGCGACAGCTCGACGCCGATGGGGACGGCGACGCGACGACCGACGCGTTCACCGATGGGCTCGACCTCGTCCTGTCCGTCGGGGGGGACGGGACGTTCCTGCGTGCCGCGCGCGTCGCGTCGCGTTCGGGCATCCCCGTGCTCGGCGTGAAGGTCGGCCGCATGGGGTTCCTGACCGAGGTGGAACCCGGCGAGACCCCGGCCGTGCTCGAACGCATGCTGGACGGCTCGGCGCGGATCGAGGAGCGTCTCGCGATCGTCGCCGAGGGTTCCGAGCTCGATCCGCAGTGGGCCCTGAACGAGATCATCGTCGAGAAGGGCGCCCGTCACCGGCTGATCCGGCTCGCCGTATTCGTGGACGACGCGTACGTGACGACGTTCTCAGCGGACGGCGTGATCGCGGCGACGCCCACGGGTTCGACCGCGTACTCGTTCAGCGCCGGGGGACCGATCGTGTCTCCGACGGTCCCGTGTATCGTCGTCACGCCGGTGGCGGCGCACATGGTGTTCGATCGATCGCTCGTCCTCGCCGCCGATCAACGCGTCCGGATCGAGGTCCTCGGCGAAGAGCCCGGGCTGCTGTCGGCCGACGGCCGCGAGAGCCTGGAGCTTCCCGTCGGCTCCAAGATCTTGATCGGCCGGGCGGCCACGCCGGCGCGCCTGGTCCGCCGCGACGACGCCCCGGCCTTCCACGACCTCGTCCGCGACAAGTTCGACCTCCCCGGGAACGTCGGCGGCGAGGACTAGGATCGCCGCGTGCTCCGTGAGCTCCACATCAGCGGTCTCGGCGTGATCGAGGACCTCGACCTGGAGCTCCATCCCGGGCTGAACGTCTTGACCGGCGAGACCGGGACCGGCAAGACCATGGTCACGGTGGGGCTCCAGCTGGCGCTTGGACGGCGCGGAGGCGCCTCGCTCGTCCGCGAGGGTGCCCCGGCAGCCAGGGTCCAGGCACGGTTCGACGCGCCGGACGTCGCCGTCGCCTCCGGATGGGCGGACGACGGCGAGGTCGTGCTCGCACGGACCGTACCCGCGGACGGCCGGAGCACGGCACGGATCGGTGGACAGCTCGCGCCCGTTTCGGCGCTCGCGGAGCTCGCCGGGCACCTCGTCGAGGTGCACGGGCAACACGAAGGCCAGCGACTGCTCTCCTCGGTGGCGCAGACGCGGTTCCTCGATCGCTTCGCCGGCTCGGAGCACCTGCAAGCCGTCGACGCGCTCCGGTCCGAGCACGACGCCCTGCGGGCGGCGTCTGCCGGGCTCCATCGGATCGACGAGCGCGAGCGCGACCGCGAGCGGCAGATAGATCTGCTGGCGTACCAGGTCCGCGAGATCCAGGCTGCGAACCCTCATGTGGGCGAGACCGAGGAGCTCCGGCTCGAGGAGGCGCGGCTCGCTCACGCCGAGCGCCTGCTCGAGCGCGCGACGACGGCCGAACGGGCGGTCGGGGCGGAGGGCGGGGCCGCGGACGCCCTGCGGCTCGCCGCCGCCGAGCTCCGCGCCGCTGCCGAGGTCGATCCGGCGGCCGCGGGCCTCGCGGGGCGAGCGCTCGACCTCGACGCGCTCGCCACGGAGCTCTCGGCCGAGGTGCGCGATTACCGCGAGCGTCTCGAGATCGACCCCGAACGGCTCGACGAGGTCCGCGAGCGGATCGCCGTGCTGGCGTCGCTGCGGCGCAAGTACGGAGAAGGGGAGGAGGACGTGCTGGCGTTCCTCCGCGACGCGACGGAGAGCCTCGACGCGCTCGCGGGCGTCGAGCACGAGCGCGAGCAGGTCGCCGCGGAGGTCGCCGAGCGATCCGAGCGCGTCACGGCGCTCGCGGCCGTCGTCTCCGACGGTCGCGCCCGGGCCGCTCCCGCGCTGACGGAAGCTCTCGCCGCGGAGCTCTCGGAGCTGGGGATGGAGGGCGCCTCGATCGAGGCAACGCTTGCCGCGCCCGGCGAGCTCACCTCCGCGGGTGCCGAGCACGCCGAATTCGTCTTCTCGGGTGGGCCGGGACAGCCGAAGCTCCCGCTCGCCAAGGTGGCGTCCGGCGGCGAGCTCTCCCGGACGATGCTGGCGTGCCGAAGCGTGCTGGTCGACCTCGACGACGTCCCGACGCTGGTGTTCGACGAGGTGGATGCGGGCATCGGCGGTCGCGCCGGTGTCGCCGTGGGTAGGAGGCTCGCCGCCCTCGCGGTCGCGCGCCAGATCGTGGTCGTGACGCACCTGCCCCAGATCGCGTCCTTCGCCGACCGGCACATCCGGGTCCGCAAGCAGGGCGGCACCGCGTCGATCGAGGTGCTCGACGACGAGGCGCGCCTCGAAGAGCTCTCACGCATGCTCGCTGGGCTCCCGGGGAGCGAGGCGGCGACGGCGCACGTCGAGGAGCTGCTCGCCGAGGCGGGGCGCTCGAAGCGCTCGTAGCGGGCCACGATGGCGCCTCGCCCGCATCCGACCCGGTGGGCTACCCTTCTAAGCATCGATCCCGCCTTCGGGCCCGTACCCGAGCGGTAGCGTCAGCGGAGGTCATCCACGTTCGGAACGAGGCCGAGGAACCTGCTGCGTCGGCCCCTGCGACGGTCGAAACCGCGACCGCAGGCCGGGCTCGCACGCGTGGACGCGCGCACCAAGCGCCTCGTCCAACGAGTGCAGCCTGGTGACATCGCCGTGATCGACCACGAGGACCTCGACGGCGTCTCGGCCGATGCGCTCATTGCCGCCGGGGTCGCCGGGGTCGCGAACGCGGCCCGTTCGATCAGCGGACGGTACCCGAACCTCGGGCCGTTGCGGCTGGTCGACGCCGGGATCCCGCTCGTGGACTCGGTCGGAGCGCTGCTGCTCCGCAAGGTGAGGGAGGGAGACCTCGTGCGGCTGGAGGGCGATCGCGTGCTGGTCGGTGACCGACTCGTCGGGGTCGGGATCCGCCAGAGCGGCGCGAGCGTGCGCACGTCGATGGCCGAGGCGCAGCTCGGGCTCGCCGACCGCTTCGAGTCCTTCGCCCGCAACACCGTGGACTTCATGCAGAGGGAGCGCGACCTGTTGTTCGGGGGCTCCGGCTTGCCGCCGCTCGAGCACGACCTCGCCGGACGCCCCGTCCTGGTCGTCGTCCGCGGATACAACTACAAGGAAGACCTCGCGGTCCTACGTCCCTACATCCGAGACGTTCGGCCCGTGCTGCTCGGTGTCGACGGCGGCGCTGACGCGCTGATCGAGGCGGGGTACGTCCCGGACCTGATCGTGGGCGACATGGACAGCGTGTCGGACGAGGCGCTCGGGCTCGCCGCGCGGCAACCGCGTCGGTGGTTCGGCCGCCGGCGCCACACGGAGCTCATCCTGCACGCCTACAGCGACGGGCATGCCCCCGGGCGCGAACGGCTGGAAGCGCTCGGCGTCCCATTCCGCATCGTCGAGGCCGCGGGCACCAGCGAGGACGCCGCCTTCCTCCTCGCCCACGAGAAGGGGGCCGAGACGATCGTCGCCGTGGGCAGCCACGGCAACCTGCGCGAGTTCCTCGACAAGGGCCGAGAAGGCATGTCGAGCACGTTCCTGGTCCGCCTGCGCGTCGGCGAGATCCTGATGGACGCGAAGGGCGTCTCTCGCGTCTACTCGCCGCGGATCCGGACGCGCGACAGCCTGCTGCTCGTTGGCGCCGCGATCATCGCGATGGTCGCGGTCGTCGCCGTCTCCCCGCCGTTACGCCTGTACGTGTCGCAGCTGTTCGAGGAGTTCCGGCAGTGGCTGTTCGACCTGAAAGAGCTGTTGTGATCTCGCTGCGGTACCACGTCGTCACGATCGTGGGGATCTTCCTCGCCCTCGCGATCGGGCTGCTCGGTGGCGGTGCCTTCGTGCAGCCCGCCCTCCAGGAGGAGCTCCAAGACCGAACGGATGCCGCCGAGGCTAGGGCGGCCGAGCTCCGGGCGGACATCGACGACCTCCGTGCTCAGCTCGCCGGGCTCAATGGGTTCGTCGATGCCGCGGTCCCGTTCCTCACGCGGGGCCGGCTCGTCGGGACGCGCGTGGTCATCGTCACGCAGGCCGAGGCCGGCGACGACGTGCTCGCGCACGCGCAGTCCGCGCTCGCCGAGGCCGGTGCGGACGTGATCACGACGGTCTCGGCGACCGAGCAGCTCGCCTCGGACGATGCGACGACGCAGACGGAGCTCGCCACGCTGCTCGGCAGCCCGTCGGCGGCGGCCGAGGAGCTCCCCACGCTCGCCGCCGAGGCGCTGGCGGAGGGACTGTCGCCCTCGCCCACGGTGATCGGCGGCGCCGTCCTGGACGAGCTGCTGTCCTCCGGGTTCCTCGCCCCCGTGGGGACCGGACCATCGGAGACGACGCTTGACGAGATCGGCGCACCTGGCCAGGTCGTCGTCGTCCTGTCCGGCGGCCAGGGCGACGAGCCGACGCTCGCGCCCGAGGTGTTCGCGGTCCCGCTGGTCCAGCGGCTGGCGGAGCTGGACGTCCCTGTCGTGGCTGCCGAAGGGCTCGTCTCGGAGCACCCGTACGTCGCGCTGCTTCGCTCCGACGGGACGGACGGGATCGTGACCGTGGACGACCTGGACCAGACGATGGGTCGGGCCGCGTTGGTGCTGGGCGTCGAGACGCTTATCGCGACGGGCGAGGGTGGCGCCTACGGCGTCAAGGACGGCGGCGAGCCGCTCCCGCCGTTGCCGTGACCCTGCGCGTGGTCGCCGTCGTGGCGGCTCGGAACGAGGCCGGTCGTGTCGGCCCGTGCGTCTCGGCCCTCCGGGCGTTCGTCTCCGAGGTGGTCGTGGTAGATGATGCGTCCGCCGACCGAACGGCCGAGGAGGCACGAGCGGCCGGCGCGACCGTCCTGCGGACCCCGCGCCGGCTCGGCAAGGGAGAGGCGCTCGAGGGCGCGTTCCGCCGGCTGGCTCCGGCCGACGTGTGGCTGCTGGCGGACGCTGACCTTGCTGGAACCGCCAAGGGGCTCGGAGAACTGGCCGACCGCGTCGTCGCGGGGGATGCCGATCTGGCGATCGCCGTCTTCCCGCCGCTCGGTTCCGGAGGCTTCGGCATCGTGAAGCGCATGGCGGCACTGTTGGTCCGCTGGCGCTCCGGGTTCCGCGCCACGGAGCCGCTGTCCGGCCAGCGGGCGCTCACGTCGGCGGCGCTCGAGGGCGTCCGTCCGCTCGCGGCGGGTTTCGGCGTCGAGGCCGCCATGACGATCGACGCCGTTCGTGCCGGCCTGCGGGTCGTCGAGGTGCGGATCGAGGGCCTCGACCACCGGCCGACGCATCGCGACCTTCCGGGGTTCGCCCATCGAGCTCGCCAGGGCCGGGACATCGTGAGGGCGATCCTCCGCCGCCCGGTTCGGTGACACGTCCGGTGTGGTGGGGCAGGCTCCTCGTCGAGAACCATCGTGGCGTGCCCGTACCGCGTGTGCTGGGTATGGCGCTGGCATTCGACGCCGCCGTCTGGACGGTCGTGTACGCGACGGTCCGCGATCTGGGAGCGCCGGGCTGGGGAGCGCTCGCCGGAACGCTGCTGGTGTTCGCGGCCGGTATCGTCGATGACCTGTCGCCGCCGGGCCCGCGGGGCCTGCGAAACCATCTGCGTTCGATCGCGTCGGGACAGGTGACGACGGGTGGCCTCAAGCTCATCGTGATCACGGGCTCCGCGGTGTTCGTGGTGGCGCTCCAGCCCGCCCGGACCACCTACGTCGAGCTCGTCGGCATCGTGCTGATCGCCGCGTGCGCGAACGTCTGGAACGGGCTCGATGTCAAACCCGGCCGGGCGCTGAAGGCCTTCCTGCCTCCGGCGGTGGCGTTCCTCGCGTGGGGAGCGCTGGAGCACGCCCCCGTGATCCTCGGCCTGTTCGTCGGGGCGCTGGTCGTGCTGCCGTTCGACCTGCGCGAGAGGGCCATGCTCGGCGACGGCGGTTCGAACATGCTCGGCTTCGCCGTGGGGATCGGCGTGTACGACGTCGTGCCGGATCCCTGGGTGCCCGTGGCGGCGGGCGCCGCGGTGGCGCTCAACATCGTGGCCGACACGGTGTCGTTCAGCCGCCTGATCGAGCGCCTGGCACCCCTCCGCTGGCTCGACGCGCTCGGCCGCCGTCCCTGATCTCGCACCGCCGCGAGGGAGCCCGGCCGCCGTCCGTGATGTCGCGACGAGCCGGGCCGCCGCGCGCGAGGCGTAGATCGTGCGGCGATCCGCGGCAACTTCCGCGCGTTCGGGGCCGCCGCGTCGTTGCCCTCTGCTACGATGCCATCCCGAGGTGCAGAGGCAGCCGGGGGTCAAGCCAGGGTTCAAGGAGACGAAGTTCATCTTCGTCACCGGCGGGGTCGCCTCGGGTCTCGGCAAGGGCATCACCACCGCCTCGCTGGGGTGCCTCTTCCGTTCACGCGGCCTCCGCGTCGCCCTCCAGAAGCTCGACCCGTACGTGAACGTCGACCCGGGCACGATGAACCCGTTCGAGCACGGCGAGGTGTTCGTGCTCGACGACGGCTCCGAGACGGACCTGGATCTCGGCCACTACGAGCGCTTCACGGACGAGAACATGCACCGCGGCTCCAACATCACGACCGGAGCCGTGTACAGCGCCGTGATCTCCAGGGAGCGGCGGGGCGACTACCTGGGAAAGACCGTACAGGTGATCCCGCACGTCACCGACGAGATCAAGGAGCGGATCCGCAACCACGCTGCGGCCGAGAACGCCGACCTGGTGATCGTCGAGGTCGGCGGAACGGTCGGAGACATCGAGTCCCTGCCCTTCCTTGAGGCGATCCGCCAGCTCCGGAACGAGGTCGGGCGCGATCGCTGCGCGTTCGTCCACGTGAGCCTGATGCCGTTCATCGGCCCATCCGGCGAGCTGAAGACCAAACCGACGCAGCACTCGGTCAAGGAGTTGCGTTCGCTCGGCCTGCAGCCCGACGCGATCGTCTGTCGCTCGGATCGTGCGATCGGCCGGCATCTCAAGGAGAAGGTCAGCCTGCTCTGCGACGTCCCGATCAGCGGCGTGGTATCGGCGCCCGACGCCGACTCGATCTATCGCGTTCCGCTGATGCTCGCGAAAGAGGGTCTGGACCGTGAGCTCGCGCACCACCTGAGGATCGACGCCGAACCCGACCTCGCCGAGTGGAACGCGCTCGTCGAACGGATCGACGCCGCGACCGAGACCGTTCGGATCGCCGTCGTGGGCAAGTACGTCAACCTCCGCGACGCGTACCTCTCGGTGATCGAGGCGCTCCGCCACGGCGGCTTCCATCACGGCCTCGACGTGGACATCGCGTGGGTGTCCTCCGATGACGTCGAGGAGGGAGACGCCGCCGAGGTGCTCGAGGGCGTCCACGGGATCGTGGTTCCGGGAGGGTTCGGGTGGCGGGGCGTCGAGGGCAAGCTGGAGGTCGTGCGCCATGCCCGGGAACACCGCATCCCGTTCCTCGGGCTGTGTCTCGGGCTCCAGTGCGCCGTGATCGAGTTCGCGCGTAACGTCTGCGGCCTCGAGGGGGCCAACTCGTCCGAGTTCGACCCGGCCACGCCGCACCCCGTCATCGACCTGCTGCCCGAACAGAAGGACGTCACGGACCTCGGAGGGTCGATGCGACTGGGCGCGCAGCCGTGCCATATCGTCCCGGGGACCAGGGCCGAGGCCGTTTACGGCGAGCCGATCGTGTACGAGCGCCATCGACATAGGTACGAGGTCAATCCCGCGTACCACGAGATCCTCTCGGGCAAGGGACTCGTGTTCTCCGGGATGTCACCGGACGGCCGGTTGGTCGAGGTCATCGAGCTCGATGGGCACCCCTTCTTCATGGCAGGACAGTTCCATCCCGAGCTGCGTTCGCGGCCGACGCGGCCACATCCGCTGTTCCGCGCGTTCGTCGGCGCCGCCAGGGAGGCGGCGTCCGCACCCGCCGAGCGGACGGTCGTCCTGCCCGGGTAGGCTTTCCGGCATCCGGCCCGGAGGCGCGCGTGATCGTCGGGGTCCCGAAAGAGGTCAAGGACAACGAGTACCGGGTGGCGCTCACGCCGGAGGGTGCCAGCGAGCTCACCGCGGCAGGTCATCAGGTCCTGATCCAGGACGGCGCCGGCGCCGGCTCCAACATCCCGCAGCAGCGCTACGAGCGCGCGGGCGCCGAGATCGTCGCCACCGCCCGGGAGCTCTGGGCGACCTCGGACATGATCATGAAGGTCAAGGAGCCGGTCCCCGACGAGTACGACCTCATGCGCGAGGGCCAGATCCTGTACACGTACCTGCACCTGGCCGCCAGCAAGGAGCTCACCCGCACGCTCGCAGAGCGGAAGGTCTCGGCGGTCGCGTACGAGACCGTGCAGCTGCCCGACGGCCGGCTCCCCCTGCTCGCGCCGATGAGCGAGGTCGCGGGGCGCATGGCGCCACACGTCGGCGCCCGGCTCCTCGAGAAGGAGTACGGGGGTCGCGGGATCTTGATGGGCGGCGTCTCGGGTGTCCGTCCCGCGAAGGTGCTGGTGCTCGGCGCCGGCATGGCGGGATCGAACGCGGCGTGGATCGCGGCGGGGATGGAGGCCGAGGTGACGGTGGTCGACAAGAACCTCGACCGCCTGCGGTTCATCGACCAGATCCACAAGGGGAGGATCATCACGCTGATGTCCGATCGGCTGACGCTGGAGCAGCGCGTCCGCGAGTCGGACATCGTGATCGGCTCGGTCCTGGTTCCGGGCGCCAAGGCCCCGAAGCTCGTCACCGAGGAGATGGTGACCTCGATGCGCACGGGCGCGGTCGCCATCGACATCGCGATCGACCAAGGCGGCTGCATCGAGACGTCGCGGATGACGACGCATTCGGATCCGACGTACGTCCAGCACGGCGTGGTCCATTACTGCGTCGGGAACATGCCGGGAGCCGTGCCGAACACCTCGACCTACGCGCTCACCAACGTCACGCTGCCGTACGCGCTGGGCATCGCGACGAAAGGCCTCGAGGACGCGGTCCGGGGAGACCCCGCCCTGACGATGGGCGTGAACGTCTACGCCGGCGAGATCACCAACCGCGGCGTCGCGGAGGCTCACGGGCTCTCGTTCACCGAGCTCTCGGCGATCGTCCGCAGGCTGGACTGAGCAGCGGCGAGCCATGGCGGCTCGAGACGCCCTCGCCAAGCAGATGCAGCGCTTCCTCGATCACCTAGCCGTCGAACGCGGCCTGTCGGCGCACACCGTCTCCGCCTATCGGCGCGACCTCCAGCGGTACGCCGCCTTCCTGCGCCAGCGCGGCGTGACGGATGGGCGGCGCGTGGACGACCTCACGGTCTCGGCGCACGTCGCAGCGGTGTCGGCGTCGACGCACGGCGACGGCAAGCGGTACCGGGCGACCTCGGTGGTCCGGGCGCTCTCGTCGGTCAGGGCGTTCCACCGGTTCCTGGTCCGCGAGGGCGTGACCTCCCGTGACCCGACGACCGCCGTCGTACGACCGAAGCTTCCACGCGCGCTGCCAAAGCCGCTCTCGGTGGACGGCGTGGCTCGCATCCTCGCGCAGCCCGACCGGTCGGTACAGGGTCTCCGCGACCGTGCCGTGCTCGAGACGCTGTACGGGGCCGGGCTCCGCATCTCCGAGCTCGTGGGGCTCGACGTGGACGACGTCGACCTGGAAGAGGGGAGCGTCCGCGTCCTCGGCAAGGGCGGCAAGGAGCGCGACGTC
>JBMDWR010000371.1:0-2546 GCA_048594645.1 Actinomycetota bacterium | reverse complement strand
GCGGTCGCGATCGGCGTGAACCGGTTCGTCGTGCCGGTGCCGCCGCTCGGCCACTGGTGGACGGTTCCGGTGCTCGTCCTCAACGCGGCCGAGGCGGCACTGCTCGAAGAGGTCGTGGTCGTCGCGTACCTCGTCACGCGGCTGCGGCAGTTGGGACTCACCGAGATCGGCTCGGTCGGCGCGAGCGCGTTGCTCCGGGGCAGCTATCACCTGTATCAAGGGTGGGGCGGGTTCCTCGGCAACCTGGCGATGGGTGTGCTCTTCGGCTTCGTCTTCACGCGGACGAGACGCGCGTGGCCGATCGTGATCGCTCACTTCCTCCTCGACGTCGCCGCCGGCATCGGCTACCTCCTGTTCCGCGAGCACCTCCCGGGGTTCCGGTGAGCGGGCCGCTCACGCGACGGCGCCTCCGAGACGCCCTCCGGCGAACCGCGGACGACGGCTTCGCGCACGTCGACGATCTCGTCGATCCCGCGTTCCTGCGCGACCTCCTCCGCGAGCTCGAGAGCGGGCCGCTCGAGAGGATGGCCGGGACGTTCGGCAAGGCACAGGTGCGGATGGAGATCGACGGGTTCGACGTCGACGCGCCGTTCGACGGCTTCCCACGCGTCGCGGACCTCGCATCGGCGTTCGCCGAGCGGGTGCACCGCGACGGCCGCGCCATCCGCGGCCTCGTCACGTGGGCGCCCAACGAGGCCGGCGTCGGGTTCTACCGGCCCGGCTCGGTCGGGGTCACCTCGCACATGGACGGCCGATGGTACCGGCGGCTGGTCGCCGTGTTCACGGTGGTCGGCAGCGCCCCGTTCGAGGTTCGCGCCTCCCGCGACGGGGCCGTGGTCGAGTGCTGGGACGCTGGCGCCGGCTCCGTCACGTTGATGCGCGGGCCGGGGCTGGCCGGCGCGCGGGACGGGCGTCCGTACCACGCCGTCTACGGACCGCGGCGCGGCATCCGGTGCTCGATGGCGCTCCGGATGAGCGTCGGCGCCCCGGGCGCGTGAGTCCTCCCGCGCCCGGATCCGAACGATCAGGCGACGGTCAGACCCACGACGTGAACCACGTCCGCAGCGCGAACTCGGCGTCGGTGACGGGAGCCGCGGTCAGGATCGGCCAGAACCACAGGAACAGGATGACCGACGCCGCGACGAACCCGACGACTACCGGCAGGAACGGCCTCGAGCGCGAGCCGGCCACGTGCATCTGGGAGAGGTCCCGAAGCGCGTACACCACGGCGAGCACGAAGAACGGCGTGATCGGGGTCGCGTAGAATAGGAACTGCGGACGCGAGACCAGGAACCACGGCAGGTATAGGCCGGCGAGCGTCACGAGGATGAAGCTGGCACGCCAGTCGCGCCTTCGCCACCACGCGTACGTGACGTAGGGGATCGCCGCGAGGCTGCCCCAGAAGATCGCCGGGTTCCCGTGCGCGTAGATCACCTGTCGGATCCCGTCGGTGAACGCGCCGTAGTAGTAGACGGGCCGCGAGAGCAGGATCCACTTCCACGCCGGCGAGAAGTAGGCATGCCACGGCTGACCCTGCTCGTTGGTCGCCTTGAGATCCGCGTGGAAGCGCGCGGCCTTGCCCTGCACCTCGATCCAGCGTTGGACGTCCCAGTCGAAGTGCATGAACCACGGGACGTAGGTCGCCGTGTACACGAGCGCCGGAGTGACGAGCAGGGCCAGGACGAACCCGAACCCCTCCATCGTGAGCGTGCTCACCACCGGCGAGCGCACGCCGAAACGCTTGCGCCGCATCACTTCCCAGGCGAATCCGAGTGCGATCGCCGTGAGGAAGGTCGTGAGTCCGGACCACTTCGTCGCCATCGCGGCGCCGCCGGCGGCACCCGCGGCGAAGCGGTACGGGCGCCACAGCGGCGCCGGCAGGCGCGGCTTGCGTGGAGGTGTCTCGCCTTCGGCGGCTTCGATCGGCGTCTTCGCGGGTGCGGGGTCGGGCGTGCGTCGCTCGATCCATCGTCGGTCCAGGAGCAGGAACACGAAGACGAGCACCGTCCAGAACGCGACGAAGATGTCCAGGATCCCGGTCCGCGAGTGGACGAGGTTGAGGCTCTCGGTCGCAAGGAGGAGGCCGGCGGTGAACGTCCAGATGGGGCTCGCGAACAACAGCTGCACGATGATCGCGAGGAAGATCACGGTCGCGGTGCCGGCGACCGCGGCGCTCGCTCGCCACCCGAGCGACTCGGTGCCGAACACGACCTCGCCGCCGGCGATCATCCACTTCCCGAGCGGCGGATGCACCCATGCGCCCGTGTCCCACTCGTTGTCGCGCCAGAAGCGTTCGTCGGCGCTGTTGATGTCGCATCGGTCGTTGGAGTAGCCGAGCAGGATGCAGGCCGACTTCGTGTAGTAGTACTCGTCGAACACGCGGTGCTCCGGGTAGGCGAGATGCGTGAACCGCAGGTACCCGGCGATCAGGCCGACGGCGAGGATCGCGAACACGGGACGGTTGAACCGGCGGACCGCGGCCTGGACCCGGAGCCAGCGGCTCGGTCGCCGGTGAAGGGCGAGGGCGGGCGCTTCCTCGGTGATCG
>JBMDWR010000370.1:0-14432 GCA_048594645.1 Actinomycetota bacterium | reverse complement strand
GCCGGCGCGCCGCCCTGTCCGGACGGCGGCTAGCCGTGCTCGTCAACCATCGCCGAGCCTTCTGGTGGTCCGTCGCCCTGCTGGCGGCGATGGCGTTCGTGTTCGTCGCCGTGGGCCGGAACCCGCCCGAGGCGGCGCCCGTGACGTCGCTCGCGTTCGTCGGGGAGTTCGACCTCGCCGTCTACCGGGCCATCGACGACATCCGGACGGACGCCCTCACGTGGATCGCGCAGGCGCTGAACGTGATCGGCAGCGGCGTGGTCACGATCCCGCTCCGGATCGTCGTGTCGATCTGGCTCATCGTGCAGACCCGGTGGCGTGCGCTCGCCGTCTGGCTGCTGACCTGGGGCGTCGCCGAGCTCACACTCCGTGTCACGAAAGACTTCTTCCACCGAGGGCGTCCGCCGGAGTCGCTCGTCGAGACCGTCGGCTTCTCGTTCCCGTCCGGGCACGCCGTCGCGGGCGCCGCCACGGCAGTGGCGCTCGTTCTCGTGCTGCTGCCCGCCGGACGCGCGCGCCGTCGGTGGGAACTCGCCGCGGTCGGGTTCGCGTTCGTCATGGCCCTGTCTCGCGTGTACCTGCGCGCCCACTGGCTGTCGGACGTCGTTGCCGGCGTGCTCCTCGGCGCCGGCGTGGCGCTCGCGACGGCCGCGATCGTGACCGAGATCCGCGACATCGCCGTTCGTCGGTCGGACCCGGTGCGGAGCCGTTCGGAGCCCGCGCGGAGCGGTCCCGTCTAGACGCTCGCGCTCGCGTCGAACGGTTCGGGCTCGCGCCTCCCGAGGTCTCGAGCGGGGCGTCGCCAGCTTCGCTTGGTCCGCCAGATCACGTACGTGAACGCGCCCAGCGGGATCTGGATGCCGAAGGTGAGCACCCGGAACAGCAGCACCGCAGCAACCACCTGTGGCTCGTTCCCGCCGGCCGCCACGAGCCCGCCGATGTAGCCGAGCTCGATGAAGCCGAGACCGCCGGGCGTGATCGGGATCGCCCCGAGCAGCCGTCCGAACGAGAACACCGCGAGCGTCTGGAGCGTGCTGATCTCCTGCTCGGAGACCCCCACGTGTCGGAGCGACAGCAGCAGCACGAACCACAGCGCCAGCTGTGACACGACGGTGGTGATCGTGAGCTGCGGCCACCGTTTCGCGACCAGGACGATCGTGCGCTTGCGGAACGCCACGGCCTGGTCGCCCCACGTCGTGACGGGTCCGCGGTGGAACGGTCGAAGCAGCCATGTCGCGGCTCGGCCCAGGCCGTCCCCGATCCGCCGGGCGAACGCCTTCTTCCACAGCGCGAGCGCGAACAGCGTCAGGGCGACGAGCAGCACGGCGAGCCCGATCAACGATGCGACGACGAGCGCGGCGTTCACCTGGCCGGTCAGCGCGAGCCCGGCCAGCGAGACGATCGGCAGCGCGAGCTTCATGAACGTGTTCCAGACGCCCGTGACGCCGATGTACAGCGTGATCGCCTGCGCGTCGAACCCCCACGAGCGCAGGATCGAGTACGTGAGCCCGACGGCGACCGCGCCGCCGAGCGGGATCGTATTCGCGACGGAGGTCGTGGTCTGCGTCACCACGGCCGCTTGACCGAGGCGCAGGCCCGGCAGCGCCGCCATGTTCGCGAGCCAGTACGTGAACAGGTTGAACACCGTCGCGGCGAACAGCGACCAGAACTCGATCGGCGTGAGGGTCTGCACGGTCGCCCAGACGTCCGAGTAGTCGGCGATCCGGGGGATCGCGAACGCGAAGATCCCGACGACGATCGCCAGCGAGAACGCGATCGAGACGGCCTTGCGGAGGGTGGACCGGCGCCTGCGCTCTGGCTGGGACATCGGTGCATGCTACAGACATCGCGGTCCCGGACCGCTTCGTCCTTCATGCCGGCGCGAGGACGACCTCCGGTCGAGCCTTCGCTCCGTCGTCCCGGTACACGCCGATCAGCGCACCGCCGCGCGCGTACACGCCGTAGGGCCCGGCGACGCCCGAGGGCCCGAGGATCCGCCCGTGCGAGGCGGCGCGCGCCTCCTCGACGTCCAGCTCGACACGCGGCAGGTGCGCGACGGCGCGCTCCACGGGCAACGGCTCGGCCTCGCCCGGGGGGGCCGCGTCCCGGACGCTGAACGGACCGATCTCGGTCCGGCGCAGCCGGATCAGATGCGCCCCACATCCGAGCGCCCGCCCGACGTCCGCGATCACCACGCGGACGTACGTGCCCGCCGAGCACGTGATCCGGACGTCCACGTCACGGCCGTCGAACGCCGTCACGACGAAGTCCTCGACGTGGATCGATCGCGCCGCGGCCTGGAGCTCGACGCCTCGGCGCGCCGCCTCGTAAAGCTTGCGCCCGCCAACCTTGACGGCGGAGTACGTGGGCGGCGTCTGCATCGAGTCGCCCACGAGGGCGGTCACGGCGCCGACGAGCTCATCCCGCGAGACGGCGACCGGGGCCGTTCGAACGATCCGGCCGTCGGCGTCGAGGGTGTCGGTCTCCTCCCCGAGCCGCGCCGTCCCCTCGTAGGTCTTCGGCAGGTCGCCCAGGTAGCGAAGCAGCCTCGTCGCCCGGCCGGCGCCGAGCAGCACCAGGCCCGTCGCCATCGGGTCGAGCGTTCCGGCGTGTCCCACCTTCCGCGTTCCGAGCGACCGGCGCACGACGTCGACGACGTCGTGCGACGTCATGCCGGATGGCTTGTCGACCAGCAGGAGCCCCTCGGACGCTCCCGTCACCGAGGTCACCGAGCCGGACGCTCGCCGTTAGCCTTCGACCTCAGCGCCTCCTTCAGCTCCTCCACCGTGTCCGCGAGCCCGAGGTGCGACGTGTACCCGGCCGCCAACCGATGGCCGCCGCCCCCGAAGGCGGCCGCGGCCGACGCCACGTCGGTCCCGCCGCGCGAACGGAGGCTGACCTTGAACCGGCCGTCCCGTTGCTGCTTGATCACCGCGGCGACGTCCGCCTCGCGGGCGGTCCGGACGACGTCGATCAGGTCGTCCGCCTCCGCAGCATGGACGCCGCTCGCGTCCAGATCGGCGCGCGTGAGGTACGTCCACACGAGGTCGGCGTCGGGATCGAACCGCACCCGTTCCAGCGCGAGACCGAGCACCTTGAGGTACGCCACGCCGTTGTCCTCGTAGAGCGCCTGGACCAACCGCGTGTGCTCGAACGGGAACTCCCGCAGCTCGGCGGCGAGCCGGAGCGTCTCGGGCCGAACGGCCTCGTACTGGAACCGACCGGTGTCGGTGACGAGACCTGCGTACAGGCACGTCGCCGTCTCGATCTGGATCTCGCCGCCGAGCTCCTTCACGAGCGTCCACACGAGCTCGCACGTCGAGGACGCCTTGGCGTCGACGAGCGGGATCGTGCCGACCCCGTCGTTCGTGACGTGATGGTCGATCCAGATGAGCGTCTTCGCCCGGACGGCGGGACCGCCGAGCGAGCCGAGACGGTCCATCGACGCAACGTCGCACGTGACCATGACGGCAGGCTCACGCGGGAACCTCGAGGGCGGCACGAGCGCTTCGGTTCCGGGCAGCATCGCGGCCCACCGAGGCGGCTCGAACGGCTCGTTCGGGAAGGAGCACACGGTCTCCTTCCCCATGGCGCGCAGATGGTTCGACAGGGCGAGCATCGAGCCGAGCGCATCGGCGTCCGGGTTCACGTGGCACGCGAGCGCAACGCTCGAGCTCGACCCGAGCGCCTCGGCCGCCTTCGCGTAGGCGTCGGCGACCTTCACGCCTGCCCCCGAGACACGCCGGCGATCCTCACCCTTGCTCCTCCTCGTCCCCGTGCAGCTCGCGAAGGAGCTCGTCGATCCGCTCCGCCGTCTCCTCCGTCTCGTCGCGTTCGAACAGCAGGTCCGGCAGGACCTTCATGCGGACCTGGCGCCCGATCACCTGCCGGAGGTGGCCTCGCGCCGAGCGCAGCGCTGCCGCCGTCGCGCGATGTGCCCGCTCGTCGCCGAGCGTCGTGTAGAAGACGCGCGCCAGGCGCAGGTCGGGCGTGACCCTGACGCCCGTGACCGTCACGAACCCGATCCTGGGGTCCTTCAACCTGGGGATCTCCTCGGCGAGGATCTCGCGGAACTCCTCCGAAACGCGGCTCGGGCGGCTCCCATCTGGCACGCGTCAGTCCTCCGGATAGTGCAGCGTCAGATCGGTGTCGATCACTTCGACCTCGGCCCAGCGGTCCACCAGCTTCTCGACCTCGTGCATCACCCGCCTCGCGTGATACTGCTCGCCCGCGACCGCCGCGACGGCGATGGTGGTCCGCTGCCACAGGTCGTGGTGGTCAACCTCCGCGACCGAGACGTTGAACGTCGACCGGATGCCGTTGGTGAGCGTCTTCACGACGTGCCGCTTCTCCTTGAGGGACCCGCATGCGGGGATGCGGAGGTCGAATCGCTCCAGCGCGACCAACATCGCCGGATGCCTACAGCTCCCTGGCGACCTCGCGCACCTCGTACGCTTCGATGACGTCGCCTTCCTTGATGTCGTTGAAGTTCTCGATGCCGATGCCGCACTCGAAGCCCTCGTTGACCTCGCGGACGTCGTCCTTGAACCTGCGGAGCGAGCCGACCCGCCCGTCGTAGACGACGACGCCATCGCGGACGACGCGTGCCCGCGCGTTGCGCGCGATGCTCCCCTCGGTGACGTACGAGCCCGCGATCACGCCGGCCCGGGGGACGCGGAAGATCGCTCGAACCTCGGCGCGGCCGAGCTCGGTCTCGCGCTCCTCCGGCTTCAGCATGCCGCCGAGCGCGTTCCGGATGTCGTCGATCGCGTCGTAGATCACGCGGTACAGGCGGACGTCGACGCCCTCCTTCTCGGCGAGGTCGCGCGCCTGCACGTCGGGGCGGACGTTGAACCCCACGACGATCGCGTTGGAGGTGAGCGCGAGATTGATGTCGCTCTCCGTGATCGCTCCGGCCGCGCTGCGGATCACGTTGACGCGAACCTCGTCCTGCGGCAGCTTCGCGAGCGCGTCCACCAGCGCGCCGATCGATCCCTGGACGTCGGCCTTCACGATCAGGTTGAGCTCCGGCACCTCGTCCAGGCGCGCCTGTGCCATGAGCTCCTGCAGCGTCGGCGGCCGCGCCGTGACCTGCTCCGCCGCGCGGAGCTTGGCCTCGCGCTCCTGGACGATGTGCCGCGCGTCGCGTTCGTCCTCGACGCCCCGGACCTCGTCGCCGGCGTTGGGCGTCGTCGACCACCCCAGGATCTGGACGGGCTTGCTCGGCCCGGCCTGCTTCACCGGCTGGCCGTTCTCGTCGAGCATCGCGCGGATCTTCGCCCATGACGTACCCGAGACCAGCGTGTCTGTGACCTCGAGCGTCCCGCGCTTGACGAGCACGGTCGCCACGGGACCGCGTCCCTTGTCCAGATGCGCCTCAAGGACGACGCCCCGGGCACGGCCGTTCGGGTCCCCCTTGAGCTCCTCGACGTCGGCGACGAGCAGGATCGTCTCGAGCAGCGCGTCCAGGTTGGTCCGGGCCTTCGCCGAGACGTCGACGAACTCGAACGTGCCGCCCCACTCCGACGGCACGACGCCCTGCTCCACCAGCTGCTGCCGTACGCGCGTGACGTCGGCCTCCGGCTTGTCGATCTTGTTCACGGCGACGACGATCGGGACGCCGGCGGCCTTCGCGTGGTCGAGCGCCTCGACGGTCTGCGGCTTCACGCCGTCGTCGGCGGCGACGACGAGCACCGCGATGTCGGTGACCTGCGCCCCGCGCGCCCGCATCGCGGTGAACGCCTCGTGACCGGGCGTGTCGATGAACGTCACCTCGCGGCCGTTCGTGTGGACCTGGTACGCGCCGATGTGCTGGGTGATCCCGCCGAACTCCTGGGACACCACGTCGGTCCGGCGGATCGCGTCGAGCAGCAGCGTCTTGCCGTGGTCCACGTGACCCATGATCGTGACGACCGGCGCGCGCGGCTCGAGCGCGCTCTCGTCGACCTCCTCCTCCGGGCCCTCCTCGGCCTCGTCGAAGCCGACGATCTCCGCCTCGTAGCCGAGCTCCGCGGAAAGCAGCGAGAGCGCGTCGTCCGACAGCGACTGCGACGCCGTCGCCATCTCTCCGAGCGACAGCAGGATCTTCACGACCTCGGCGAGGCTTCGACCCGTCTTGTCGGCCACGTCCTGCGGCGTCGAGCCGTGGACGAGCTTGAGCGCCGGGAGCGACGGAGCCGCCGGAGCGGGCTCTGGCGCAGCCGCAGGTCCGGCGGCCGGCGCCACGGCGCCCGGCGCCTCGGCCGGCGCGGCTTCGGCGAGCGGCGCCCCGGGCGGCGACGGTGCCGTCGCGGTGGATGCGGGTTGGGCCGGTGCGACGGCGGTCGGTTCCGGAGCCGGCTCCGGGCTGACCTCCTTGGGCTTCTTGGGTCGCGGCTTGGGAAGCGGCTCCTCCACGGCTTCCTTGAGCTTGGCCTCAGGCACCGCCTTGCCGCCGGACGCGCGCAGACGCGGCACGGCCTGGTCGGGGACGGACGACGACGCGGTGAGGCCGTCGATCCCCATCTCCCTCAGCGCGGCGAGCAACTCCTTGCTCGGGACGCCGAGCTCCTTCGCAAGCTCGTGGACCCTCAACGATCCAGTTCCCCCTCGATGTCAGCCATTAGCGTAGCCGCTCCGTCCTGACCCGGACCGAGACCTGACGCCGGACCCAGACGCAGCGCCCGACCGAGACGCCCTCCAGCGAGCGCCGCTTCGACGCATCCCTGCCGGCGATGCACGTAGGCACCTCGGCCGGGACGGCTCGCGTTCGGGTCGGCCACGACGAGACCGCCGACGATGGCGAGTCGAAGGAGCTCTCCTTTGGGGGCCCGAGCCCTGCAGCCGACGCACGTCCGCACCGGCACGTGCGCCGCCACGTCTACGCCTCCGCCTTCTCCTCCACCCCGCCGGCGTCCGCAGTCACGCCGGCCTCACCGACGACCGTGAGCCCGTCGTCGACGCCGTGCGGGGCCGTGCCCTCCTCGGCGGCGGCGCCCGACCCCTCCTCCGCGGCCGGAGCGGACGCGGCACCCGACCCCGAGCCGGGCTCGGGTGCGTCCTCGGCCGGAGCGGCCTCGGGCTCCATCGAGGCGGGTGCGTCCGAGGAAGGAGCCGCTTGGGCGACGGACGCGGCGGGTCCGGTCGCTGGCCGCGCACCACCGCGCTGCTCGTCGGCGAACTGCGTCTCGCTCTTGATGTCGATCCGCCACCCCGTCAGCCGCGCGGCGAGCCTGGCGTTCTGGCCCTCACGGCCGATCGCCAACGACAGCTGGTAATCCGGCACGATCACGAGCGCGGTCTGCGTGTCGGGGTCGACCCGCGCCTCGCGAACCTTGGCGGGCTGGAGCGCGTTCGCGACGAACGACGACGGATCGGCGCTCCACGGGACGACGTCGATCTTCTCGCCTCGCAGCTCCGTGACGACGTTCCGGACGCGTGAGCCCTTCGGGCCGACGCACGCTCCCACGGGATCCACCGCCGGCTCGTTGGAGGCGACCGCGATCTTCGAACGGTGACCCGGCTCGCGAGCCACGGCCTTGATCTCGACGATGCCCTCGCCGATCTCCGGGACCTCCAGCTCGAACAGCTTCTTCAGCAGACCCGGATGCGTTCGGGACACGACGATCTGCGGGCCCTTCGTGCCCTTGCGCACCTCGGTGATGTAGCCCTTCAGCCGCTCACCGTTCCGGTACGGCTCGCTCGGAACCTGCTCGGCCTGCGGGAGCAGGGCCTCCACCTTGCCCAGGTCAAGCAGCGTGTAGCGGCGCTCGGACTGCTGCACGATGCCGGTGACGACGTCACCCTCACGCCCGGCGAACTCCTCGTACGTCATCTCTCGCTCCGCGTCACGGAGCTTCTGGAAGATCACCTGCTTCGCCGTCTGCGCGCCGATACGTCCCTTGAACTCGTCGGTGACGGGGACCTCTTGCTCCGAGAGCACCTTGGTCTCGACGGTGATCTCGCCCTCCTCGTCCTCGTGCTCGGTCCGCTCGAGCTCCTGGATCCAGACGCGGAGGTCGCCGCTCTCGGGGTCGAGCTGGGCGCGCACGGCGAACGTTTCCTCGTCGAGCTCGGGGTGCTGCTGCTTCCACCACGACTTGTAGGCGGAGGCCATCGCCTCCTCGAGGCCGGCAAGGATCGTCTCGAACGCGATGCCCTTCTCGCGCTCGAGCTCGCGCAGCGCCGCGATCATCTCCTGGTTCATCGTCTGCTTCCCGCCTTCCCCCACTCGAACACGGTCCTCGCCGACGCGATGCCGTCGTAGGGGACGCGCAGCTCTCCGCCGTCGGATGCGATCACGATCGCCTCCGCATCGGCCGAGACCAGCGCGCCCTCGTGCACGCGTCGCCCCTCCTGCGGCTCCACCGTCTTCACCTTCACGCGCTTCCCGATGCTGCGCTCGAAGTGCCTCGGCTCTCGCAGGGCGCGCTCGAGCCCCGGCGAGCTCACTTCGAGCGCGTACGATCGGTGGCCCTCGAACCCCTCGAGATCGAGCCGGCGCGACAGGCGCTCGGACGTCGACGAGATCGTGTCGAGGTCGACGCCCCCCTCCCGGTCGACGGTCACCCGAAGGACGCGACGGCCGGACTCGGTGCGGAAGCTGACCTCCCACAGCTCGAGCCCGGCGGCCTCGACGACCGGCCGGACGAGCGTCTCGACCTCCTGCTCGCGCACCCGAACGACCCCTTCGAAAACAAAAGTGGGCGCGAGCCCACTTCCGGCGAAACCGCTGCGTTTGCGCTGCTCAGTATACCCGACCCACGTGACCCCAGGTCATCAGAGCGCGCGGCGCTGGCCGTCGGGCGTGTTCCAGTGGTCGCGGGATGCCATCCGGCGCACCAGACGCGGGTCGTCCCAGCCCCGATGGAAACGGATCCCGAGCTCGCGGCACACCGCCTCCGCCGCCTCCTCGCTCTCGAACTCGTCGCGGACCCACAGGCCCGTGACGTCGATCAGGATCAGGTCCCAGGTCCGAAGGCCGACGTGCTGCAGCACCGCCTCGACCTCCGGACGCAGGCGCACGAAGTCCCGGATCGCGTTCGGGGCGCGGCTTCGTCGCACGGGTCGAGCCTATGGCGTGCGGGAGAGCAGGTCCACCGCCGCCGTCGCCGCCTCGCCGAGGGCCGCCTGCGAGCGCTCACCGGTCGCACGGGCCTTGAGGTCGACGGTTCCGGCCGCGACCCCGCGTTTGCCCACCACCACCTGCACCGGGTACCCGATCAGATCGGCGTCCGCGAACTTGACACCTGCCGTCTCCTCGCGGTCGTCGATCACGACCTCGGCGCCGGCCGCCGAGAGCTCGCGGTAGATGCGCTCCGCGTGCTCGATCACCGCATCGTCATCGCGGTTGGCAACGATGACGGCGACCCCGAACGGCGCGAGGTGCTTGGGCAGGACGAGCCCCGCTTCGTCGTGGAACTGCTCCACCGCGGCGGCGAGGATCCTCGAGATCCCGATCCCGTACGACCCCATCTTGAACGGCTTCTCCGAACCGTCCTCGTCGACGAACCGGGCGCCGAGCGGTCCCGAGTAGTGCGTCCCCAGCTGGTAGATGTGACCCACCACGATCGCCCGGCCGACGTGGAGGGAGCCGCCGTCATTCGGGCAGCGGTCCCCTTCGCGGAGCGCGACCACGTCCTCGAAGCGATCGATCCGGAAGTCCCGCGGCGTGTTCACGCCCGAGGCGTGCCGGTCCACCTGGTTCGCTCCCGTGACCCAGTCAACCCCCGCGCGAACGGTGTGATCCGCGATCACCTCGACCTCGGGCCCCATACCCTGCGGGCCGGCGAAGCCCTTGACGAATCCGCGGGTCTCGAAGTCGCCGTCCTCGAACCGCGTGATCGGCGTGGGGAAGAACGCCCGCTCGAGCTTCGCCTCCTCGACCTCGCGATCGCCCGGCACCAGGACTGCCACCGTTCGGCCGCCCGCGTCGTAGAGCATCGTCTTGAGCAGCCGTTCGGCGGGCACGTCGAGCATCTCCGAGACCGCCTCGATCGTCGCGGCGCCCGGGGTGTCGAGCACCTCGATCGGCTCCGGCTCGCCGGGCGCGACGGGTTCCGGAGGCATCGGCGTCGCCGCCTTCCAGTCCGCGAGGTAGTCACCGTTCTCGCATTCGACGAACCGGTCTTCGCCGACCGCGGCACGCGCCATGTACTCGTGGTTCACTCCCCCGCCGATCTGGCCGGGTTCAGCCTCGACGACGACGTAGTCGAGCCCCAGGCGGTCGAAGACCCGAACGTACGCGTCGTACATCACCTGATACGAGGCGGCCATCCCCTCGTCGTCGCGGTCGAACGTGTACGCGTCCTTCATCAGGAACTCACGCCCGCGCAGGAGGCCGAACCGCGGCCGGAACTCGTCCCGATACTTCCACTCCACCTGGTACAGGTTGAGCGGAAGCTCGCGGTACGAGGACACCTCGCCGTCGACCAGCGGCGTCGCGACCTCCTCCTGGGTAGGGCCGAGCACCATCTCGCGCGCGTGTCGATCGCGCAAGCGGAACATCAGGTCGCCGTACAGATCGAAGCGCCCCGTCGCCTTCCACGGCTCCGCGGGAAGGACGATCGGCATGCGGATCTCCTGCGCGCCCGACGCGTCCATCTCCTCGCGAACCACGGCCTCGATCTTGCGCATCGTGCGCAGCGCGAGCGGAAGCGTCGTGTACACGCCAGCCGCCACCTGGCGGATGAAGCCGGCACGAAGCAGGAGCCGGTGCGACGGCACCTCCGCCTCCGCGGGATCCTCGCGCAGGGTCGGGACGAACAGGTGCGACAGCCTCATGGCCGCCCAAGGATAGCGGCCGCGTCCGCCTCGGCCGTCGGAGGCGTCACGCGTCGGTGACGACGCTCACGAACTGCTGCCACTGCACGGCCGTCGCCGCGTACTGGTTGAACGCCGCCATGTTCTGCGCGTTGGTCGGGTCTCGGTTGATCGAGGTGAAGTCGCCCCACCGCTCCGGGCCCGACGTCGCGTTGTACCGCGCTGCCCCTGCGTGCAGGAGCACCTGCGTCTCGGCGGTCGATCCCGGCGGGATCGTCGCGACCCACGCCGAGAGGAACTCGTCGTGGGGCGCGCTCGCGCGGCTGTAGGTGACGAACAGCGTGCCGTCGCCGTCCGTCGCGACGCTCGGCCAGCCCACGTCCACCTCGGTCGAACCGATCACGCCCTTGCGGACGAGGGACGAGTTGCGGAGCTTGCCCGCGGGATCGATCTCGTACCACTGCACGGCCGCTTCGGGGTACACGCCGGTGACCGTGTCCGGCTTGAGGTTCTTCAGCACGGCGTGCGCGGCGAACAGCTCGTTACGGTCGGCGTCGTAGTACGCGTTGATCAAGCGTTCGTCTCCGGCGTCCCACCAGAAGTTCGACCGGTTCAACCCTCCGTCGCCCTGCGTTCCGAACGGAGGGAACGACACCTTCCCCGTCGGGATCTTGCCCTTCTGGAGAGCGAACGCGGTGGCCGTTGGCCTGATCCGCCACGCGGTCAGGTAGTCGCCCTTGCCACGGACCAGCTCGAACGACAGCAGGTACTGGTCCGTCGCGGACGTCCCGACGGTCTGGGCAGGTTGAAGCGTGAACGACTGCACGCCCGCGTTGTCCCTGGTCTTCTTGCCCGTGAACACCGTCGGAACGGCAGACTGGTCACAGTCGTATAGCTCTCCCTTGTCGATCGTCATGACCTGAGCCGATCGGAATCGGCCCGTGGAGCTCGGGAACGTGAACTGGTTCGTCGTGATCGTGACGCGCGACTGGTTGTACCCCACGCCCGGGTAATCGGCCCAGAGATTGGGCGCACCGGGTACCTGATCTCCCGCGAACGAGGTGGAGCACCACGTTGCCGTGTCGGCCGCCGTCGCGTTCGGGATCGTCACGGTGAAGATGCGGGACGTGCGAGGAGCGTCTTCCTGCACCAGATAGGCAACGACGAAGGTGTCGTTGTACTGGTCGTACACGACCTTCGGATCGAACGCGAAACGTCCGACCGAATCGGGATGCAGGTCCTCGAGCTGGATCGGAGCGACGACCTCGACGCCCGCCCGTTCGTACACGGCGACCTGCGTGTTGACGGCCGCGACGAAGAACGTGTCTCCGAGCGCGCCGGTCGTGTCGGACGGCTGGGAGAACGCATCCGCCAGCGCATCGAACCCGAGCAGCGCCTGCGCAGCCCTGAGCCGGGCGCCGTCCGACGTCACGGCGAGCTTCGACGTGCCGGGCCGCGGAGCGCCGAACAGGTCGAACGAGGTGGCGCGATGCTGCGACGCTCGGAAGTCCACGCCGTGAACGATCGCGGCGGTCGCCCGCCGGAACGGCACGTCTGGACCGCGACGGGCGACGGCGGGGAGCGTGAGGTACGTCACGGCGAGCCCGAGCACCGAAGCGGCCGCAAGGACCCTGCGGGATGTTGGCATCGCGGATCTTCCCCCTGGCTGGTCGGCACCCGGCGGGCTCGCGATGCGACGGACGCGGGCGCCGCGTCGCCCCGACCACGTCGCTCGGGTTACCGGTAGGGTAGCGGCTCCGCGGACCCCCGACGGGGGCGCCCACCCGTGGTCGACAGGAACGTGATGACGGTTCGCCCGGATCGAGAGACGTTCGAGCGCGAGGCCGGCGGTTTCGCGCTCGCGCCCGTGTGGACGGAGCTGCTCGCGGACGTCTCGACACCCGTCGGTGCGTTCGCCGCCCTCGCGGGCGAGGGACCCGGCGTGCTCCTGGAGAGCGTCGAGCGGTCCGAGCGCTGGGGCCGGTACTCGTTCGTCGCGGGCGACCCGGCCGCGATCTTGCTCGTGGATCGCGACGGCCTCCGCGTGCAGCACGTGACCCGCGCCCTCCCGTTCGACGCGCCCAACACGGGCGACGCTCGCGCGGACCTCGTGGCGCTTGCGAGGTTGCTGAGCGCGCCGCGCGTTGAGGGCCTCCCGTCGCTCACGGGCGGGCTGATGGGGTTCCTGTCGTACGAGGCCGCCGGACTGCTCGATGGGCACCCGTTCCCCGACGGCGACACGATCGCCCCACCGGTCGCGCTCCAGATCGTCGATCGAGCGGTCGTGTTCGACCACTGGCGCCAGCGACTGTTGCTCGTCGCGCACGTGGCGCCCGACGACCACGCGGGTGGCGTCCGGGCGCTCGAGGAGCTCGCCGCCCGGCTCTCCGCTCCGAACGCGCTCGCGCTCGACCCGCTGCCCGGTTCGCTCGCAGCCCCCCCCGACGTCGCGCTCGCCTCCAACATGCCGAACGAGCGCTTCCGTGACATCGTGCGCGAGCTGAAGGATCGGATCGCGGCGGGCGACATCTATCAGGGCGTGCCGTCGCGCCGGGTGAGTTTCCCGTGCTCGGGCGGCGGGTTCGGCGTCTACCGGCGCCTGCGCGTCACGAACCCTGCTCCGTACATGTTCTTCGTCCGCATGCTCGGCCTCGAGCTCGCAGGCTCGTCGCCCGAGCCGCTCGTCCGCGTCGAGGGACGGACCGTGACCACACGTCCGATCGCCGGGACGCGCCCCCGAGGCGAGACCGAGCTGCGCGACCGGCTGTACGAGCACGAGCTGCTGGCGGACCCCAAGGAGCGGGCCGAGCACGCGATGCTCGTGGATCTCGCGCGCAACGACCTGGGGCGTGTCTGCACGCCGGGGACGGTCCGGCCGACGGAGCTGATGTCCGTCGAGCGCTTCTCGAAGGTCATGCACATCGTCAGCACCGTGGAGGGTGAGCTCGCCGACGGGAACCATCCGCTCGACGCCCTGGCCGTCGCGTTCCCCGCCGGAACCGTCACCGGGGCTCCGAAACGGCGGGCGATGGAGCTGATCGCCGAGTTCGAGCCGACCGCGCGCGGACCCTACGCCGGAGCGGTCGGCTACTGCACGTTCGCCGGCGACCTCGACTTCTGCATCACGATCCGGACCGCCGTGGTCGTCGACGGGACGGCGTACGTGCAGACGGGCGCCGGCGTCGTCGCCGACTCCGACCCGGACGTGGAGCTCGCCGAGACCGAAGCCAAGGCGGCGGCCCTGGTCCCGGCGATCGTCGATGCCGAAGCGGCTTCGTCCGAGGTGATCCCGTGATCCTGGTCGTCGACCACTACGACTCGTTCACGTACAACCTCGTCCAGCTGATCGAGAGCCTCGGCGTCGCGACCGAGGTCGTGAAGAGCGATGCCGAGCCCGCCGACGCGCTGGTCGCCCGCCGGCCGGACGCGGTCGTGCTGTCACCCGGGCCGGGCCGGCCGGAGGACGCGGGATGCTTCACGGATCTGCTCCGGCTGCTCCCCGACGCGACGCCGGTGCTGGGCGTGTGCCTCGGCCACCAGGCGATCGGACTCGTCGCCGGCGGGCGTGTCGAACGCGCCACGCCCGTTCACGGCAAGGCCTCGCTCGTTCATCACGACGGCAAGGGGATCCTCGCGCGCGTGCCGAACCCGTTCGAGGCCGGCCGATACCACTCCCTCGTCGTGACGAAGGA
>JBMDWR010000037.1:0-7138 GCA_048594645.1 Actinomycetota bacterium | reverse complement strand
CCCGAGAGCGGGAGGCCGACGTGGTCGCGGCCGAGGCGCGGCGCGGAGTCTGAACGTCGGCGCGCCCCGGCGCCGGTAGCCTGCGCCCCGTGGACCCGCGCGCCTTCCTGCACGGCCTCGAGACCGATCCCGACGCGGCCGACCCGCTCGTGCACGTTCGCGAGCTGCCGGCCCGCCGACCGGTGATCGAGCCCTTCCCCCACGATCTGTCTGAGCTGCTCGTCACGCGGCTCGGCCTCGAGGGGGTGCGGGGCCTCTATCCGCATCAGGCGGACGGCCTCGCGGCGATCCGCGGCGGCCGCGACGTGGTGCTCGCCACCGGCACCGCCAGCGGGAAGACCCTCGTGTACAACACCGCGTTCGCGGAGGCGGCGCTCACCACGCCGAAGGCCACGGCGCTGTACCTGTTCCCGACCAAGGCCCTCGCGCGCGATCAGCTCAGGTCGGTGCGGGCGTTGAAGCTGCCGCAGCTGAAGGCCGCCGTGTACGACGGCGACACGCCGAGGGCCGAGCGACCGCTGATCCGCAAGAACGCGAACCTCGTGATGACCAACCCCGATATGCTGCACGCCGGCATCCTGCCCGACCATCAGCGGTGGGGTGACTTCTTCCTGCGGCTGTCGTTGGTCGTCGTCGACGAGGCGCACGTGTTCCGAGGCGTGTTCGGATCGCACGTCGCCCACATCCTCCGGCGCCTGCGTCGACTGGTCACCCACTACGGCGGGAACCCGCGTTTCGTGCTGGCGTCCGCGACGATCGGCAACCCAGCCGAGCTCGCCGAACGGCTCGTCGGCGAACCGTTCGAGGCGGTCACGGCCGACGCGTCGCCGAGCGGCGGCACGACGTTCGCGCTGTGGAACCCGCCGGTGATCGACGAGGACTCTGGCGCTCGGCGCAACGCGCTCACCGACGGCTCGATCCTGATGGCGCGCCTCGCCGAGGAGGGCGTGAAGTCGATCGGGTTCACCAGGTCGCGCCGCGCGGCCGAGTTGCTGGCCCAGTTCACGCGACGGGACCTCGACGCGGAGCTCCGACCGCGGGTGAAGTCCTACCGCGCCGGCTACCTCGCGGAAGACCGACGCGAGCTCGAGCGGCAGCTCGCGAACGACGAGCTCCTCGCGATCGCGTCGACGAACGCGCTCGAGCTCGGGATCGACATCGGCTCGCTCGACGCGGCGGTGCTGATCGGGTACCCCGGGACGCGAGCTTCGATGTGGCAGCAGGCGGGGCGCGCGGGCCGGCGTTCGGATCGGGCGCTCGCGGTGCTGGTGGCCCAGGACGAGCCGCTGGACCAGTACCTGGTCACGCATCCGGCGGACGTGTTCGACAAGCCTCCCGAGGCCGCGGTCATCGACCCCTCGAACCGGTACGTCCTCGAACCGCACCTGCTGTGCGCGGCGAGCGAGCGACCTCTCACGGCGGACGAGCTCGATCGCTACTGGCCCGACGCGGCGGATGCGGTCGCTCGCCTGGAGGCCGACGGCCGTCTCCGCAGGCGGCGGGACCTGCTCCATCACGCGGGGCGCGATGTGCCACATCGCAAGATCGACATCCGCAGCACCGGCGGCCGCCGGTTCCAGATCGTGATCGAGGAGACGGGAGAGCTCCTTGGCACGGTCGACGGGTCCCGCGCGTACTGGCAGGTGCACCCCGGAGCGATCTACCTGCACCAGGGCGAGCAGTTCGAGGTCCGCGAGCTCGACCTCGAGGGCAACGTCGCGATCGTGACCCGAACGGACCCCGACCACTACACGCGTTCACGAGACATCACGGACATCGAGGTGACGAACGAAGAACGCCGGGCATCGCTCTCGGACGGCGTGGACTCCTCGTTCGGGACGGTCCGCGTAACGAACCAGGTGGTCGCGTACGCGCGGATCAGCGTGACGACGAGCGAGGTCCTAGAGGTCGTCCCGCTCTCGTTGCCGCCGCTCCTGCTGGACACACGCGCGGTGTGGTGGAGCATCCGGCAGCAGGTGCTCGATCGCGCGCGCCTGCGCGCCGCCGACGTGCCGGGCGCCGCGCATGCCGCCGAGCACGCGGCGATCGGCCTGCTGCCGCTCGTCGCCACGTGCGACCGGTGGGACGTCGGCGGCGTCTCGACTGCCTTCCACCCCGACACGAGCTCGTGCGCGATCTTCGTGTACGACGGCTACGAGGGCGGCGCCGGGATCGCGGAGAGGGGGTTCGCCTCCGCGAGGCGGTGGCTCGAGGCCACGCTCGAAACCGTCGCGGGCTGCCCCTGCCAGCACGGCTGTCCCGCGTGCGTGCAGTCGCCGAAGTGCGGCAACGGCAACGAACCGCTCGACAAGGCTGGCGCGGTCTCCCTCCTGGAGGCGATGCTTGGACGGCACGCCTCAGAGCGGAGCCTCACCGCCGTTGAAGGTGACGGCGCCGACTCCGAGAGGACGCCTGGATGACGCGGGAGACCTACATCGCCGTGGTCGGCCCCTCGGCCGGGACGCCGGCCGAGCTCGCGATCGGCGAGGCCGTGGGGCGAGCGATCGCCGAAGCGAACGCCGTGCTGGTGTGCGGCGGGATGGGCGGCGTCATGGAGGCGGCGGCGGGCGGCTGCACCGAAGCCGGCGGCCGCTCGGTCGGCATCCTTCCGAGCGACTCGAGGCTGGACGCCAACCCGTACGTCACGATCGCCGTCGCCACCGGACTCGGCGAGGCCCGCAACGCGATCGTCGTCCGGACCGCGGACGTCGTGATCGCCGTGCACGGCGAGTTCGGCACGCTCTCCGAGATCGCGCTCGCGCTGAAGATGGGCAAGCCCGTCGTCGGGATCCAGACGTGGGAGCTCGCCAAGGGTGGTGAACCCGTCGGCGCGATCGTCCCGGCGGCCGACGCGGGCGATGCCGTCGCCAAGGCGCTCCGCCTCGCCGGCTCGCCCTGACCCCCTTCACGTCAGGCGCTCGTACACGAGCTCGTCGGTGATCGGCGTCCCGTCTTTGGCGAAACGCGGGATCTCCGGCTTGCGTGCGCGCGATCGGTCGACGGCGCCCACGCGCACGGCGACGAGCGCGAAGCCGAGCTTCTCGTAGAAGCGCTGTGCGGCCACGTTGTCGTTGGTCGTCACGAGCCACAACCGGCCGGGGCGCTTCGCCTCCAGCGCCTCGACCAGCGCCGTGCCGATCCCTCGTCCTCGATCGAACGCATCGTTGGTCACGATCTCGGAGCCGCGGTCGTCGACGTGATAGGTGAGCAGGCCCACGGGACGTCCGAGCTCCTCCGCGACGAGACCGGGCAACGACGCCGGTCGGTAGACCTCCTCGTGCACGACGATGATCTCCGAGCCCCACAGGCTCGCCACGAGCGCGTCGATCCACGCTCGATCGGCATCGCCGACGTCGCGCACGCGGACGCCCGCCACGTTCCGCCCCTCAGACGGCGGCCCGGCTCCGCCCGAGAACGCGCCGAGCCATGCGCGCGAGCGCCGTCCTCTCCGACCGCGGGAGCCCGACGGCGACGAGCACCACGACATACACGATCGCGCCGAGCACGAACGACCCGATCAGGTCGACCAACCAGCGTTCGGCAGGCAGGAAGGCGTGCGCGATCGCCATCGCGGCGCCGCCGGCGACCGTCGGCGGCAACAGCCGCGCGTACGCCTCCTCGAACGGCCAGATCCCGAGGAAACGCCGAACCAGCATGAGGCGCGCGACCGCGCTGAAGGTGAGCGTCGCCGCCTGCGCGACGGCGGCGCCCTCGACGCCGAGAGACGAAGGCCGCGCGAGCAGCAGCGCGATCGCGACGTCGATCGCGAACCCACCCATGTAGACGACGAGGTCCCACCCCGTCCGGCCGGCCATGATCAGGATGAAGCCGACGGTGCCGACCATCACGGGGACGATCATGCCGATGATCAGGATGCGGAGCGCCGTCTCGCCCTCCACGAACTCGGTACCGAAGACCCGCAGCACCGGTCCGGGAACGATCGCGAGCACCAGCAGCACCGGGATCGTGGCGGCGAGCGTCCACCGTGTGACCTGCTTGTACAGCGCGTCCAGACGTTCCCGCTCGCCCCGGTGATGCAGGTCGGCCACGAACGGGCTGAACGTCAGCGAGACGCTGGTCAGGAACAGGAACAGCGACTGGCCCGCTCGCAGCACGGCGCCGTAGACCCCCGTGACGGATGCGCCTTCGGCGCCCTGGCCGCTCCACAGGATCGAGAGCACGAAGAAATCCGTCCAGAAGATCAGCTGGCTGAACAGCGTCGCGGGTGCCCGCAGCGCGCCGAACCGCAGGAGGGCGCCCGTGTGCTCCTCCGGGATCGCCGCGCCGGTCGCGTCGTCGGAGAAGCGGACCTGCTCCTTCTCCCAGCCGTACCACGCGATCGCGAGCGCGAGCGCCCACGACGCGCCGAACGCCGCCGACGCGACCCACGGCGTCGAGGAGATCGCCGCCCACATCGCGAGCGTCAGCACGATCCATCCGATCGGCTGAGCGATCCATTGCGAGTACAGCGTGAACCGCATGATCTTCAGACCCCGCGTCGCGCCCATGTACGTGAACGCGAGCGCGGCGACCGGGACCGTGACCGCCGCCGCCCGGAAGGCCGGCTCGGCGGCGTTCGGCTGGCCGCTGAACGCCGATGCCAGCCACGGCGACAAGACCAACGCCACCACCGCGAACGGGATCGAGACGGCTGTCGCGATCATCGCCGACCGTCGGACGAGACCGCGCGATCGCGCGGACCGGCCGCGGCCGACGAGGATCGCCACGAGGCGCACGTTTGCGACGTCCATCCCGAACCGGGTGGCTGCGGCGGCGATGAAGGCGAACTGCGTCGTGAGGGTCACCACGCCGAAACCCTCGTCGCCAAGCCGGTTGGTCATGATCACCTGCGCCGCGAACGTCGCGAGCGCGCCGACCGCGAGGCCGAGGACGTTCTGACCGGTGTTGCCCAAGATCACGCGTTGGTCGCGCGTTCGGTCGCCCGAGGGAGGCGAGGCCTCGAGCGCCTCCGTCTCCTCGGTCAAGGTCGGTTCGTCCACGGCGCCCAAGTATCGCAGCAGGCTGCGCGAGGACCCGGTACCGTCGGCGACCGTCACAGCATCCGACGAGGAGGAACGATGGCGGACGACGCTCGGTACCAACGGGGACGCGAACGACTGCGCGAGGTCCACGGCGACCGTCCGCTCGCGACGATCGAGTCGCTGGGGGATCTGGGCCGGCTGATCGTCGAGGTCGCGTACGGTGACGTGTACTCTCGCCCGGCGCTTTCGCTGCGCGAACGGCAGATCGCCTCGGTCGCCGCGCTCGTCGCGACCGGCCGGTCGTCCCAGCTGCCGGTGCACCTCCGTTCGTCGCTGAAGGCCGGGCTCTCACCGCAGGAGCTCCAGGAGGTGATCATCCAGACGGCGACGATCGCGGGCTTCCCGCCGGCGATGAACGCGTGGTCGACGCTCAGGACCGTCGTCGCCGAGGCCGACGGCTGACGTTCCGAACCGGGCGAGGCGAGCCGACGAGCGCGGCCGGCGCGTATCTTCCTGCGGTGCGACCGCTCAGCCCGCTGCTGCTCTCGGGCTTGATGGCGTTCTCCGCCTGCGCATACCAGCCCGAGATCGAACGTCCGGGCGCGGCCGACGCTGGGAACTCGACCGGGCCACGTCCCACCGCGACGGGACCAGGCTCGCCCGCCCCGTCGTACTCGGCCGCCGGTTGCCCCGTCGACGACCGAACGTTCTGCGAGCGCGCGGCGTTCCTGGCCAACGCTCTCGTGCTGGGCGATGCCGACGCCGTCTTCGACCTCAGCCGGCGGGTCGCTCTGACCTGCGCCGAGGTGGACGCGTCGCTGTTCGAGCAGTGCGAGCAGGACCGCCGGCTGCGCGGGTACATGGTCGGCACGTACCAGGGCGAGTTCTTCGTCGTTCCCCCGAACGACTACCGGGAGAACCTCGGCTTCTTCGTCGAGGCGATCGACGAGGAGTACTCCGACGAGCTCGGCGGGCCGGAGATGCGCATCCTCGGCGTCTCGACGTGTGGCAGCGGGTCGGATACCTCGCATCACCTCGTCTACACCGCAGGCTTGGGCGACCCGGAGAGCACGTTGCCGGGCGACCGGTTCCTCGGCACGTACGAGCTCACCCAGGAGGAAGACGTGTGGGCCATCGGCGTCGCGTACGTCGGGATCTACACGGACTGGCAGCTCGAGCTCGACGACCCGATCACGCAGATCGCGTGCGGCGACGTCCAGCCGTGGCCGCCCGACGGCGGGAGCTAACGGCGATGAAGGACGCGCACGGCGACTCACGGCCCAAGGACCGAGCGGAGGAAGTCGATCACGACCGGCTCACCCGGATCGATCCGGTGACCGCCGTCCACGAACTCGAGGCGTCCCGAGGGGATCGCCGCGGCGACCCGAGCCGCGACGTGTCCGAACGGGCCGGGTGATCGCTCGGCCGCCACGACGAGCGTCGGGGTCGGGATCCGCGCCAGCTCCTGCTCGGTCACTCCGGAAGACGCGCCGCGCACCTCCGCCGCGATCGCCGGTCCGTCGTCCGCGTACCTCCGCTTCACGTCGGGCTTGAAGGAGTCCCACACGGCATCGCCGAGGACGGTCCGCAGGAACGTCTCGCCGACCGATCGCGGGTCGTGAGCCGCAGCGTCGTCCACCTTGCGGCGCAGCTCCTTAGCCCAGGCGTCTGCCTCCGGGTCGAGCGAGAAGGTCGCGGGCTCGAGCAGCACGAGGGCGCTGACCACGTCCGGGTGCCGAAGCGCGAGCCCGAGCGCCACCTCACCCCCGTAGCTACGCCCGATCAGGATCGCAGGCGCGGCGCCGAGCGCTCGGATCAGCGCAGCCGCGTCCTCCACGTGCGCGGCGACGCCGGTCGCGACGGCATCGACGCGTTCGCTCAGGCCGCAGCCACGCCGGTCGTACACGATCACGCGTCCGAGCGCCGAGACCGCATCGATGGCCGGCCGGGGCCAGACCGCTGAAGACGAGGCGGTTCCGTGGACCCACACGATCGGCTCGCCGGCGCCGCGTTCCTCGTAGTGCAGCCGAACGCCGTTCACCCGGATCTCGGGCATCACCGAACGCTTCCACCCGCGAACGAGCGGTGTCAAACGCCTCGGCGTGATGCAGCCGCTCGGCGGCGGGATCTACGCCGGCGCGGCGCCGGACGACGAA
>JBMDWR010000369.1:0-1128 GCA_048594645.1 Actinomycetota bacterium | reverse complement strand
GACAAGGGCTGGACACAAGCCACGATGTGGATGCCCGTCGCCGGTGAGAGCGAGATCGTCGCCGAGTGGGACTACCCGGACCTCCAGACCTACGAGCGGGAGACCTTCGGCATGCTCACGGAGCCGGATCTGATGGCCGTGGGTGGCAAGATCTGGGCGATCGATTCCGTCCGGCCGCCTGTCAGCGAGTTGTTGAACCCGGCGCCCAGCCTCGGCTGAGGACGTTGCGGGCTTTCGGAACCGTCTGGCGTCGGTGATCGCGAGGGGACGCGAGGTCCCCGTGGAACATCCGGCGAGCCCGGAGCCGCATCGTCCGGACACTAGGCTTGGCCCCATGGGCGAGGCGGTGGCCGAACGCGTCCGCGACGCGATCCGCGATCACGGGCCGATCGGCTTCGACGAGTACATGGAGCTGACCCTCTATGGTCCCGGCGGCTTCTTCGAGACGCCTCCGGTCGGCTCGGGACGACACTTCGTCACCAGCCCTCACGTGCACCCGTTCGTGTTCGCGCACTGCCTGCGGGACGCCATCCTCGATGCGTGGTTCTCGCTCGGTGAGCCGGATCCGATCCCGATCGCGGAGCTCGGCGCCGGCGACGGCACGCTCGCGCGCGCAGTCCTGGATGCGTTCGGAGAGCTCCCGCGCCCGCGACCGGCATACTCAGCGGTCGAGATCAGCGCCGGCGCGCACGAGGCGCTGCGCGGAGCCGGAGTCACGGTGGTCGCCTCCGCCGTGACCGAGCTCCCGCCGTTCGAGGGCGTGGCGTTCGCGAACGAGCTCCTCGACAACCTGCCCTTCATCCCCGTGCGCGGCCAGAGGGACGGACCCGTCGAGGTCCGCGTCGACCTGGACGGCACGGCCCTCGTCCAGGTCGAGGTCCCGTGGGCCCGTTCGACGATCGCGCCCCCACGCCTGCGCCCCGGCGAGGAGACGACGGTTCCGGCCGGCGCGTGGTCGATGCTCGACGCGCTCGCTCGCCGGCTACCTCGCGGCTACGTCCTGCTCATCGACTTCGGTCGAACGGATGGACCCGCGGGATCCGTCCACGGCTACCGCGACCATCGGCGGGTCGACGACGTGCTCTCAGATCCCGGGGGCACCGACATCACGGCAGGCGTCGACGTCGC
>JBMDWR010000368.1:0-1020 GCA_048594645.1 Actinomycetota bacterium | reverse complement strand
CGGGGACACCGGCGGCCTCGGCTTCTGGTTCCTCGTCGCGCCGGTCGGTTTCCTGCTCGGCATGTACACGCAGACCGGGTACGACGCCTCGGCGCACACGGCCGAGGAGACCCACGGCGCGGCGGTCTCCGCGGCGCGGGGAGTCTGGCGCTCGGTCTTCTGGTCGGCGATCATCGGCTGGCTCGTGATCCTCGGCTTCCTGTTCGCGGCGAACGACGTGACCGCGGTGAACGATTCGGGTGGCGCCGTGTTCGGCATCTTCAACTCGGCGCTCGATCCCTGGGCGGCGAAAATGGTGGTGCTGATCGCGACGGTCGGGCAGTTCTTCTGCGGGGCCGCCGGCCTGACCAGCGCCTCGCGCACCTGGTACGCGTTCTCGCGCGACCGGGCGATTCCGGGTTGGGCGGTGTTCCGGCGGGTGAACCGCGACCGGGTGCCGTTCAACGCGGTGATCGCGGTCTCGGTGTTCTCGCTGATCATCGCGATCCCGGCCCTGTTCGGGAAGAACGACATCCCATTCGCGTTCTTCGCCCTGACCGGGATCTGCACGGTCGGCCTCTACATCGCCTACGTCATCCCGGTGTACCTGCGGCTGCGCGCGGGCGACTCGTTCGAGCCCGGCCCGTGGAACCTCGGTGGCATGTACAAGGTCGTGAACGTCCTCGCGATCGCCTTCGTGATCGTCGTCATCTACGCCCTCGACCTGCCGTACGACCCGACCGGGCTGCCCTGGAACGATGATTTCGACGTGGCGAACGTCAACTACACCCCGTTCGCGATCATCCTCCCGCTCCTGTTCGGCATCTGGTACCTGGTCTCGGCGAAGGACAAGTACCAGGGCCCGGTGAGGACGCTGGAGGAGGACGTGGTCACCCGCGACTAGGACCGAAAGGAGAAGATGGAGATGGACGAACCCGGCATTGGGGAGCGGGACCTGAAGATGGCCGCGACGGTCCTCGTCGCGATCGCCCTGCTCGCGATCATCCTCTCGATCGTCGGCTGATCCCGAAGCTGAGAATC
>JBMDWR010000367.1:0-2153 GCA_048594645.1 Actinomycetota bacterium | reverse complement strand
GATTCGTCGATCGTCACGGGGACGACGCTCGTTGCCGACGGCGGGGGGATGGCCGTCGACGTCGGCGAGCTGGCCTTCGGCGGCGCGGCACCATGAGCTTCGATCACTCGGGGCCGTCGCGTCCGGACTCGCCGCCACGCCCCGGGCGAGATGACGCTTCGCGGCTGGAGGACGCGACGACGCTGGGGGGTGGATGAGGCCATGACGCTCGAGACGGTGGACCTGACGGCCTTCGCGACGGTGGTCGTCACGTCGGCCGCCGTGACGGGAAGGCCCGTCGGAAAGCGTGTCTCCGTCGACGTGTTCGAGCGCGTGATGCACGAGGGCATCCCGCTCAGCTCATGCGTGCTCGGATGGGACCTCGACCAGTGGCCGGGACCCGTCCAGGAGTACACGGGGCATCACACAGGATGGCACGACGTCCGACTGGTGCCGGACCTCGCGACGCTGCGGCCGGCCACGTGGCTGGAGGGCTCCGCGATCTGCGTCGCCGACTTCGTCGAGATGGGCTCGAAGGAGCTCGTCGGCGTGGCGCCGCGCACGATCCTGCGGCGGCAAGTCGAGCGTCTCGGCACGTCCGGCATGCGCGAGCAGGTGGCGAGCGAGCTCGAGTTCGCCATGTACCGCGGCTCGTACGAGGAGGGCAGGACCAATGGCTACGAGACGCTCACGCCCACCACGCTCGCCCGGGCCGACTACACGATCCAGGCCGGCGATGCGTACGAGGCGTTCTTCTCGGGCGCCCGGAAGGCGCTCGCCGCCTCCGACCTCGGCCCGTGGACGAGCCAGGTCGAGTGGGGTCTCGGGCAGTGGGAGATCAACCTCGAGTACCGCGACGCGCTCGAGATGGCGGACCGGCACATGCTCTTCAAGCTCGCGATGCGCAAGCTCGCAGCGGATGCCGGCATGGCCGTCACGTTCATGGCTCGACCGTTCGCGGACACCACGGGCTCCTCGTGTCACCTGCACCTGTCGCTGCTGGGCGGGACCGGTGCGAACGTGTTCCACGAGGCGGAGGCTGCCGACGGGGTCTCCGAGACGCTGCGACACGCGATGGGCGGCATCCTCCGACGAGCGCCCGAGCTGATGGTGTTCTACGCGCCTACCGTGAACTCGTACCGACGGACCAACAGTGGCGAATTCTCGGGCAACGGGCTGTCGTGGGGCTTCGACAGCCGGATGGTGTCCTGCCGCGTGCTGACCGAGGGGCCGGACGCGACCCGGCTGGAGTGGCGGGTACCCGGAGCGGACGTCAACCCGTACCTCGCGATCGCCGCGCTCCTCGCATCCGCCAACGACGGGATCCAGACCGAGGCGGATCCCGGTGCGCCGCTGATGGGCGAGGACTACGAGAGTCCGGTGACGCCCTTGCCGTCGACGCTCGGCGACGCGGTCGAGCGCTTCCGCAACAGCGCCTTCGTGGCAGACGCGTTCGGCAAGGACGTGGTCGCGCACTACGCGGAGGCCAGTCGTTGGGAATGGGAGCGGTTCCTCGCGCCCGACGCGGTCGGCGAGTGGGAACGCCGCCGCTACTTCGACGTCATCTGACCCACGCGCTCGACGACGTCGCGGCAGAACGTGCCCAGGTCGTGGGCGTCGTCGATGAACTGTGACGGCTTGATGCAGATCGTCGTGAAGCCGCGCTCGATCTGCGCCGGCACCGACGCGAGCGCCTCGCGCAGGTCGGCCACCGAGTCCGGACCGGTGAAGCGGCCGCGCGTCCCGCCCACCATCTCGAGCTCGAACATGTCGCGTCCGGCCTCGGCCATGGCGCGGCGGAGCCGGTCGAGGTCGCGGTCGCTCGGTGAGCCCAGCGGGTTGAACCCGCGGCCGTACCGGACGATCCTGCGGAGCGTCGCCTCGCGGAGACGCTCTCCCCCGAACCAAAGCGGCGGTCCGCCGGGACGATGCGGCTTCGGCTCGACGTAGACGGGTCCGAAGGACCCGTACGGGCCGCCCTCGTGGATCGTCTCCGGCTCGGACCAGACCTCTCGCCAGATCTCGAGGTGCTCGTCCAGCAGTTCCCCGCGGCGCTCGAACGGCACGCCGAGCGCGTCGTACTCCGAGCGGAGCCAGCTGACGGTCGGCTGCACCACGAGCCGACCCTCCGACAACACGTCGACCGTCGCGAGTTGCTTGGCCAGCAGCAGTGG
>JBMDWR010000366.1:0-4462 GCA_048594645.1 Actinomycetota bacterium | reverse complement strand
TCCAGATCCTGTTCGAGGGACCGTCACGCGAGTTCACGGTCGTGGGGGTCGCGGGCTACGGCGAGTCCGACAGCCTGCTCGGCGCGACCTGGGTGCTGTTCGATCTGCCGACGGCGCAGGCCGTCCTGGGCCGCCTCGGGGCGCTCGACTCGATCTCGGTGGTGGCCGAGCCGGACGTCTCCCCGCTGGGTCTCCAGAGAGATGTGGCGCGGGTGTTGCCCGACGGCGTCGAGATCGTGACGGCCGCCACGCTTGTGTCGGAGCAGCAACGCCAGATCGACGAGGGTCTCGGCTTCTTCCGAACGGCGCTGCTCGTCTTCGCGCTGGTGGCCCTGTTCGTGGGCGCGTTCATCATCTTCAACACGTTCGCGATCATCGTCGCCCAGCGGACGCGCGAGCTTGCGCTCCTGCGCACGCTCGGAGCGAGCCGCCGGCAGGTGATGATCTCCGTCGTCGTCGAGTCGCTCGTGCTGGGTGTGATCGCCTCGTCGGTCGGCGTGCTCGCCGGCCTCGGCATCGCCCTCGGGCTGCAGGCGCTGCTCAGAGGGATCGGGCTCGAGCTCCCGGGCGGTGCCAGCGTGCTGCTGCCGCGGACCATCATCGTGTCGATCGTCGTGGGGACCGTGATCACGGTGGTCGCTTCGCTGGTTCCCGCGCGACGAGCCGCGCACGTCGCCCCGATCCAGGCGCTGCGGGAGTCGCAGGACGTCGCCGAGCGGTCGCTTCGGTTCCGTCTGATCTCGGGACTGGTGGTGCTCGCGGCCGGGATCGCTCCTGTGCTCTACGGGCTGTTCGGCCAGCCGGACAACGCATTGCAGCTCGTCGGCGTCGGTGTCGCGCTCACGTTCATCGGCGTCGCCATGCTCACGCCGCTCGTCGCCCGGCCGGTCGCTGGGTCGATCGGCGCGCCGATCCGCAGCACGGGCGTGCCGGGCAAGCTCGGGCGCGAGAACGCTATGCGCAACCCCCGCCGAACCGCTGCTACCGCCTCGGCGCTCATGATCGGGCTCGGGCTCGTCGTGTTCGTGGCCGTGTTCGGTGCCTCGGCGAAGGCCTCGGTGAACGCCGCGCTGGAGGAGACGCTGCGGGCCGACTTCGTGCTGACGTCCCCGACGTTCGCGGGCTTCAGCACCGCGGCCGCCGACGACGCGCGTTTGGCCCCGGGGGTGGCGACCGTCTCCGAGATCCGGCAGGCGAACTTCCGCGCGGGAGGCGGCTCCGCGTTCGTGAGCGGGATCGAGCCCGTGACGTTCCCCGATGTCGCCGAACCGCACCTCGCGGAGGGGTCGATCGGGTCCTTGTCATTGCCGAACACGGTGGCGGTGCACGACGATACGGCGGCGGACCACGGGTGGGTCTTGGGCGATCGGATCGACGTCGAGTGGGCGGCCACGGGCGAGCAGCGGCTCCAGATCGTGGCGCTGTACGCGGAGACGGGGATCCTCGACGAGTACGCCGTCTCGCTCGCGACGATGGACCAGAACGTCGCCCAGAGGCTCGACCTGATGGCGCTCGTCAAGGTGGCGCCCGGCGCCGACGTCGCCGGGGTCCAGGCCGCGCTCGACGAGGCGCTGAGCGACTACCCGAACGTCGAGGTGCAGGACCAGGCGGCGTTCCGCGACAAGTACTCCGAGTTCTTGAACCAGGTCCTGAACCTGCTCACCGCGCTCCTGCTGATGGCCGTGATCATCGCGCTGTTCGGGATCGTGAACACGCTCAGCCTCTCGGTGTACGAGCGGACCAGAGAGATCGGGCTGCTTCGTGCGGTGGGACTGACACGGCGCCAGACGCGCTCGATGGTGAGGTGGGAGGCGGTGATCATCGCGGTGATGGGTGCCTTGTTCGGGGTCGTGATCGGGATCGCGTTCGGGTGGGCGCTCCAGCAGGCGCTCGCACCGGAGGGATTCACCGAGCTCGGCATCCCCGGCGGTCAGCTCGCGATCTACGTCGTGCTCGCGGGCCTCGCGGGTGTGCTCGCGGCGATCGGTCCCGCGCGACGTGCGGCCAGGCTGAACGTCCTGCAGGCGATCGCGTACGAGTAGTCGCGGGCGCTCGCGAAGGAACAGCCGCGCGCTACCCGCGGAAGAGCGCCGGGCGGCGACCGGCCGGTCGATATCATGGCCATCCATGCCGAGGATCACGCTGGCCGACGGCCGCAGGACCGACCTTCCCGAGGGGGAGCCGATCGGGTCCGTGCTCCCCCCGGAGTCGATCGCGGCGCGTGTGAACGGCGAGCTCGTCGACCTCTCGTTCGTCCCGGCCGCCGACGCCGAGGCCGCTCCGGTCCTTGCGGACGATCCCGACGGGCTCCACGTCCTTCGGCACTCGGCGGCGCACGTCCTGGCGCAGGCCGTCTGCGACCTGTGGCCGGGCACGAGGTACGCGATCGGCCCGCCGATCGACGACGGCTTCTACTACGACCTCGAGCTCCCCGGTCCGATCTCGGAGACGGACCTGCCCAAGATCGAGGACCGCATGCGCGAGATCGTCCTGGCCGACCAGCCGTTCGTCCGCGAGGAGGTGTCGCGTGCCGATGCACTCAAGCGCTTCTCGGATCAGCCGTACAAGCGCGAGATCGTGGAGGCGATCGAGGAGGGTGAGGTCGCGGCCGGCGACGCCGTCTCGCTCTACCGCAACGACGGCTGGTCCGACCTGTGCCTTGGACCACACGTGCCGTCCACGGGTCGGATCGCGGCGTTCAGGCTGATGAAGCTCGCCGGGGCGTACTGGCGCGGAGACGAGTCGCGCCCGATGCTCCAGCGCGTCTACGGGACGGCGTGGTGGAGCGAGGAGGACCTCGAGGGGTACCTCGTTCGGCTGGAGGAGGCAGAGAAGCGCGATCACCGTCGCCTAGGCCGCGAGCTGGACCTGTTCTCGTTCCCCGACGAGCTCGGGACGGGCCTCGCGATCTGGCATCCACGCGGCGGCGTCTTCCGCAAGGAGCTCGAGGACTATGTCCGTAACCTCCATCTCGAACGCGGGTACGACCTCGTCGCCACGCCGCACCTCGCGCGGCGAGAGCTCTGGGACACCTCGGGACACACGTCCAAGTACGCGGAGCTGATGTATCCGGAGATGCGGCACGAGGGCGACCACGCGTACTTCGTCAAGCCGATGAACTGCCCGTTCCACGTGTTGGTCTACAAGTCTCGGATCCGCTCGTACCGGGACCTGCCGATGCGGCTGTCCGAGCTCGGAGGCGTGTATCGCTACGAGCGGCTCGGCGTCGTGCACGGCCTGCTTCGGGCGCGCGGGTTCACGCAGGACGACTCGCACATCATCTGCCGCGAGGACCAGCTGGTGGACGAGATCCTCGGGGTGTTCGACCTGACGCTCGAGATCCTCGGGACGTTCGGATTCACCGAGCCGATCGTGACGCTCTCGACGCTTCCCGGCGAGACGATCGTCACGCCCGAGATGGCCGAGCGCGCGACGGGCGCGCTGCGAGCGGCGCTCGACCGGAGCGGGCTGGCGTTCGAGGTGGCCGAGGGCGAAGGTTCGTTCTACGGACCGAAGGTGGACTTCCACTTCCGCGACGCGATCGGTCGGCTGTGGCAGTTGACGACGGTGCAATGCGACTTCGGCCTCCCGGAGCGGTTCGAGATGCAGTACGTGGGCGAGGACAACCAGCGGCACCGGCCCGTGATGGTCCACCGGGCGATCCTGGGCTCGATCGAGCGGTTCAGCGGCGTGCTGATCGAGCACTACGCCGGCGCGTTCCCGCTCTGGCTCTCGCCCGAGCACGTCTGGCTCGTGCCGGTGGGCGAACGCCACCTCGAACCGGCGCGCGAGCTCGCCGGGAGGCTGCGGCAGGTTGGGCTTCGCCCGTTCGTCGACGACAGCGGCGAGACCGTCGGGAAGAAGGTGCGCGCCGCCCAGCTGATGAGGGCCCCGTACACGCTCGTGATCGGCGATCGCGAGGTCGAGTCGGGTGCGTTCACGGTTCGCGACCGCGACGGCACCGAGACCAAGGGCGTGGCCTTCGACGCGTTCGTGGCGGCGCTCGTCGAGGAGGTCTCGACGAGGCGGCTGACGCAGTCCCGGTTCGGGGACTGAGGACAGGGGCGCCGGGGGCCCGGATGGACCGGATCTGGTCGCCGTGGCGGATGGCCTATATCGAGGCCGCCAAGGAGCAGTCAGGGGGCGACGGCTGCATCTTCTGCGACCTGCCCGCCGAGGGAGACGACGGGTCGGCGAAGATCCTCGCGCGCGGCGAGGTCGCGTTCGTGATCTTGAACTCCTTCCCCTACAACCCCGGCCACCTCATGGTCGCGCCGTTCCGTCACGTCGGCGACTTCGGCTCGCTCGAGGCGCACGAGCTGGCCGAGGTCGACCGGCTCGTGGCGCGCGCCATCGACGCGCTGCGGGAGGAGATGGATCCGCACGGCTTCAACCTGGGGATGAACCTGGGTCGTGTCGCGGGCGCCGGGATCCCGGATCACGTGCACTGGCACGTGGTGCC
>JBMDWR010000365.1:0-1880 GCA_048594645.1 Actinomycetota bacterium | reverse complement strand
AGTTCGACGGGTCGAGGAACCTTTGGAACCGCTCACGCCTTCCCCATACGCAAGCGTTGTCTACTCGGTTCCCCGACCCGTCAAAAGCTGGCCCCAAGCGACCCGGTGCTCCGGGGATCGAGCGCTCCGTCCGTCTCGGTGAAGCGGCTCGAGGACTCGCGCCCCCGCGTCTCTTCGCCTCCCCGGCGGTGCTTTCCCGACTCCCGGTCCCAGCGGCCGCTCGGGACCGGGGCGAAATGTAACGATGCCTCACATACCTGTCAACGTGATGGAACACCTTGGGCCGTAACGCATCCGGAGCGATGCTGCAGGTAGAGGCGCGGGCCGTTTCGGGGAAGAAAGAGTGACAAACGGACGTCGTCATCACGCGCGGTGTCGCGTGTCAACGTTCGCCGACGTTCTCCACCGCAGGTCGCCGGGAAAGGACCGTAGCCGGTCGCAGGTACAACGCGCCGACGATCACGATGTAGCCGGACCACGCGATAACCTCGAGCGTCGTCGGGTCCGCGTTGTATCCGAGCAGGCCGCGCAGGATCGCGCCGAGACCCGAGTCGTCGGGGAGCGAAGCGCTCACGTCGAACGCCGTGGTCTCGAGGAACGGGAACCACCCCGCCTCCTGCAGCTCATGGATGCCGTACGCGAACAGGCCTGCGGCGATCACGATCAGTGCCAGCCCCGTGACGCGGAAGAACGTCCGGAGGTTCAGGCGGATCGCTCCGCGGAACAGCAGGATGCCGAGCGTGATGGCGAGCATAAGGCCGAGCGCCGCACCGATCAGCTGCGCGCTCACGCCGCCAGCGTCGACCGCCGTTCCCTCGGCGGCGGCGAACAGGAAGAGCGCGGTCTCGATCCCTTCTCGCAGGACCGCGAAGAACGCGAGCGCCGACAGCGCCGCGCCGCCCGTCATGAGAGCGGTGTCCACCTTCTCGTGCAGCTCGGCGCGGATGCGCGAGCCCTGGCGCCGCATCCAGAAGATCATCCACGTGAGCACGCCCACCGCGGTGAGCGTCACCAGGCCCTCGAACAGCGCCTCGGCCGTTCCCTCGAACTCGGCGCCGATGACGAAGATCGACGTGCCGACCGCCACCGAGACGAGGACCGCGAGGGCCGTCCCCCACCACACGACCCGCGAGCGGTCGGCGCGTCCAAGCTGTCGAAGGTACGCCAGCAGGATCGAGACGATCAGAGCGGCTTCGATGCCCTCGCGCAGAGCGATGACGAACGCGGCACCCACGTGACGTTCCTTCCGGTCGGGAGCCTGGTGGTACCCGGCGCCCGCGAATCCTATCCGCGGGGTCGGATTCGCGTCAAGGTCGTTCGGTACCGAACGATATCCGCTCGTGAGCACCGCGAGAAGTGACGTCCCCGGACCGCGCTAGGATGCCGCGCGTGACCCCTCGCACCGCCGAGCCGGCGAAGCGGTTGTTCCTCCTCGACGGTCACAGCCTCTCGTACCGCGCGTACTTCGCACTCCCGACGAGCCTAGCGACCACCTCCGGCCAGGTGACCAACGCGGTGTACGGGTTCACGTCGATGCTGATCAAGCTGTTGGCCGAGGAGCGGCCGGACCTCATCGCGGTCGCGTTCGACGTGGGCCGACCCACCGTCCGCCTGGAGAAGTACGCCGAGTACAAGGCCGGACGGGCCGAGACGCCGGACGAGTTCCGCCAGCAGCTCGGCCTGATCGTCGAGGTGCTCGAGACGCTCCGGATCCCGGTGATCGGCATCGAGGGGCACGAGGCCGACGACGCGATCGCCACGCTCGCGCTCCAGGCGATGGAGCACGGGATCGAGGTCGTCGTCGTGACGGCAGACCGGGACTTCTTCCAGCTCGTCCGGCCGGGGCTAACGGTGATGTTCAACGTCAAGGGCATCTCGGA
>JBMDWR010000364.1:0-1603 GCA_048594645.1 Actinomycetota bacterium | reverse complement strand
CGCGCCCGGATCCGCGAACAGATGGCCGGAACCCGGATAGAGGAACAGCTCCGCGTCGTCGATCTGCTCGACCATCGCCTTCGCCGCCTCGCGATCCTCTTCGCCCCATGGATCCGCGTCCATGATGTGGATCTGCAGGGGGACGCCTTCGGGCCATGCGCTCTCGAACTCCGATGCCGGAACGCACCCGTGGAACAGCATCGCACCTCTGGCTCCCGGTCTGGTCTGCGCCAGGAACTGCGCCGGGAGCGCGCCGAGCGAGAAGCCTGCGTAGACGATGTCCGATGGCAGGCCGTCGGCCACGGTCGCACCCCGCTGGATGATCTCGCCGAAGCCGATCTGCTTCGCGAACGCCACGCCTTCGTCGAGATCGGCGAAGATCCGACCGCCGTACAGGTCCGGCGCATCGACGGCATGACCGGCATCTCGCAGCGTCGTGGCGAACGTGAGGAAGCCGGGCGTCCGCCCGAGCGCGTGATGGAACAGCAGAACGTGCGTCATCGCGACACCATAGCGAAGGGCGCTGGTAGGGTCCGGTCGGGAGGGTGGCCGAGCGGACGAAGGCGGCGGTCTTGAAAACCGCTAGCGGGGCAACCCGCTCCAGGGTTCGAATCCCTGTCCTCCCGCGGTTCTCTGCCGGGGACGCCTACCGCCTCGATCGCCCGGGAGGGCCGAAGCCCATTGCCGCGTCCTCCAGCACCAACACCCAGTCGTCGCTCCGACCGCTCGATGGCGGCGTGAACGTCTCGGTATCCGTACCGACGAACGTACCGATCGACGTGGCGTGTCCGGAGCGCGGGTCGTACCACCAGGCCTTGACCCTTCCGCCCGAGATCTTCGTCAGGTCCACGGTGATCGCGTGTCCATCGGTGATGTAGACGAAGGCGCAGCTACCGTCGCAGCCGCGCGTCGCCTGAACACGGCCGTCGCCCGATCCGGCTCCAGAGGTGACGATGGACTGGTCGGGGATACGGATCAGGCATCCCCCGTCCCCGGAGACCGCCGCAGTCGTCGCTCTCGATCGTGGGCGTCGTCCCGCAAGCCGTCCACGCCGTAATCGCGACCACCACTGCTGCGAATCGACCGCGCCAGCCGGAGTGGCGGTTGACGTTCGCGGTGACCGACCGAGCGAGCCTCATCTCCTGCCCGCCTGGAGGGCGCCAGACGCCCGTGCTCCAGCCGGCACCTCCCGAACCCGATCGTCTGCGCGAGGACCGCTGGATCGAAGGGTCGATGGTCCCGCGTAACGGGTGTCACCGAGAACGCAGGGTCGCAGACGTGGTCAGATCGCGCCCGTCGATTGCCGACCGGAACCTGGAGGTAGCCGATGCCCGAAGATCACTTCGACGAGCCCGTCGCGAAGCGCTACGACGTGCACGAAGCCGAGATGTTCGACGCCGCGGTCGTCGGGCCCATCGTCGACGTCCTGGCGGAGCTCGCGGGCGGCGGGTCGGCGCTGGAGTTCGGCGTCGGCACGGGGAGGATCGCGATCCCGCTGGCGCAACGAGGCGTTCGCGTGCACGGGATCGACCTTTCCGAGGCCATGGTCGCGAGGCTGCGGGCCAAGGCGGGTGGCGAAGGGATCGACGTGACGATCGGTGAC
>JBMDWR010000363.1:0-12389 GCA_048594645.1 Actinomycetota bacterium | reverse complement strand
GCGGAGCAGCTCGAGGAGGAACGCCGACTGATGTACGTGGGCGTGACGCGCGCACGAGAGCGTCTGTACCTCACGTTCGCGTGGAGCCGGAGCCTCTTCGGCTCCACGTCCTACAACCCGCCGTCCCGGTTCCTCGGCGAGATCCCGAGCGAGCTCGTCCGCGCGATCGAGGACGGCGAGACCGTGATCGGCGCCGGTGGATCGACCGTGTCACCGATCCGGGCGGCCGTCGAGGGACGCCGAGACATCCCGCAGATCGCCGCAGGGGACACCGTCTTGCACGACAAGTGGGGCGAGGGCGTCGTGCTCACCGTGAGCGGCTCGGGCTCGGACGCCGAGGCGACCGTACGGTTCGAGGATGCGGGGGAGAAGCGGCTGCTGGTCGCGTACGCCCCGCTGCGGAAGGTGGGCTGAGCCGGCGTTCTTACGCGGAAAGGCGTTCGAGCGCGTTGCGGGTGATGCGTTCGACGACCGGATCCGACAGGCCGAGGACCCAGTCGGTCACACCCGCGTTCACGACCGTGCCGCCGCCGGGTCTGGCGAAGGCCCCGAGGACGGCGTGACCGTCCGCGAGCTCGGCGAGGTGCTCCGGGGACGTGTCGCCCAACAACGCCATCGAGCAGGTCTCGAGGTCGCCCTGCTCCATCGCGTAGCGGGTTGGCTGCTCCTGCTGGGCCCACAGGTGCGCCGGCGCCGTCGCGAGGATCTCGAGTCCCTCGGGAACCCCGTCCCGATGGGTCGGCACCGGGCGTCCGTGCTCGTCGGGCTCGAAGGCGCATCCGTCGCATTCGTAGGCGACGATCGTATCCGCCTCGCCGAACGCGTCGCCCTCCGCGAGGCCTGTGCCTTCGAACAGCCAGTGCTCGGGCCGGTGGACGCGGTACCCGCCGCTGCTGCCGGAGGTGCCCAGCCCGTAGCGCGAGTAGCCTCCGCGCGAGAAGGTGAGGCCGGTCGTCCACGTCTCGGGGCGGCCGACCCGGCGATCGGACCAGCAGCCGCTCAGCAGGCGCTGGTCCGCGGTCCCGAGCACGGGGTCGTCGTCGGCCCGGTACTTGTAGCCCGTCATCCCGACGTGACCCTCGTCGAAGCGAACCTGCCAGAAGCAGGTGTTGCCGGAGAGGATCGCGGCGTTGCCGCCCCCGTCGACGAACGCGTCCAGCGCGTCGCGCATGCCCCACGACCAGTACTCGTCGTGCCCCGCAGCGACGAACAGCCGATGCCCGTCCAGGATCTCGGGGTACTGCTCGAGGTCCTGGGAGATCGCGACGTCCAACCGGAAGCCGTTGGAGGTGGCCCATCGCACGAACGGGCGCTCGTACGTGAACCACCCGGTTCCACCGCACCAGTCGGACAGGCCGAGCGGGCGCGCCCAATGCCGGAAGCCCATGGCCTCCTTGTCCGGGACGGGCTCCATCATGCGGCCGATCGGTTCGGGCTTGACGAGGAACCCGTTCGCGAACGGCCGCCGGAACGAGACGTGCGTGCCGCCCGTGTAGAGGGACGGGCCGCCCCAATCGTTGTACGCGTGCCAGGTCGTGGTGGCGAGGACCAACAGGATCGGCGCGCGGTCGTTCGGGTCCGGCCGAACCACGAGGAACGCGTCCGCGCGCTCGGCTCCGGCCGTGACGGTCACGGCGTAGTAGCCGGACGGCCATCCGCCCACCGGGATCTCGAGGGCGGCCGGCCACTCGCACCCCGTCGAAGAAGCATCCGCCGGTGTGTCGTACAGCGTTCCTCGTATCCCGGTGGCGCGCCACACCGGTAGCCGGTCCGCGGCCTCTCGGACGACCTCGATGTCGAACGTCGGTGCGTCCGTCGAGACGCGGAGCTCGACCGCGGCGTCCGCCGCGTCCGCGGCGACCGACGGCGGCCAGCAGTAGGCCTCGAGCGTCACCTGGCGAGCATCAGGTACCCGGCGATGAGGATGACCACGCCGGCGACGACCGGCGCGATCACCCACGCCAGGCCGAGGCGACCCCTGTACGGGCCGATCGTGCCGACCTTCGTGGTGGGCTTGAGACCGGGTGGCCGGAACCGGAAGGGCTTCTTCGCCATCGTCCCGCGAGTATCTCAGCTCGCGCCGGGGGACGAGCCGTCGTCATCGCCGGTCCGACGCGCCCGATGCCGCAGCCAGCCGGACGCGGCCGTCATGAGCAGTAGAGCGAACGGCAGGGCGGCGAACGACGCGCTCCGCGTCTCACCCGGAGCCGGTTGCACCGTCGACGTCGGTGTCGAGCTCGTCGGCGGCAGCGTGGTCGTCGTCGGCGGGCTCGTCGTCGTCGGTGGCGGGCTCGTCGTCGGTGGCGCCGTGGTCGTGGGCGGCACGGAGGTGGTCGGTGGCGGTGCCGACCTCGTGATCGTGATCGTCGTCGTCGGCGGTGGGTTCGTATCGATCGCGGTGATCGTCTGCGTCTCGGACGTCGGCGTCGCCGTCGTGGTCAGCGTCAACGTCGTCATCGTTGTTGTTGGTGGCGTCGGTGTCGGCGTCGTCGTGGTCGGTGGCGGCGGTTCCGTCGTGGTGGGCACGGGCGGCTCCGTCGGTGGTGGTCCGTTCGAGGGTCCCGGTGGCGGTCCCTCACCGGGCGGCGGTCCCTGTCCGGGCGGCGGTTCGGTCGCCGGATCCGGCGGCTGCGTCGTCGTCTGTGAGGGTGGGCCGTCCGAGTCGTCCTGCGGCGGTGGTTCCGACGTTGTCGACGGCGCCGGCGACTCGAGTGGCGGAGGCTCCTCGCCGTTGTCGACGAACACGTCCTCGAGGAGGGCGACGACGAACCCCTGGGTCTCGGGCGACAGCGACCCCCACACCTCCGTCAACGCGGCCTGGACCGCCTGGTCGAGGTCATACAGATCCGCCCCGGCCTGCTGTGCCGCGGCGCGCTCGGCCACGAGCGTCGACGCGATGTCCGCGATCTCGGTCGGCGTCTCACCCGCGAGCGCAGTCTCGAGATCGTCGAGGGACTCCCACGCCGCGGCCAGATGGATCTGAGCCTGTGGGGCGAGGCTCGGCTCCGCGATGAACCCGCGCCCGAGCACGATCGCGAGCGCGATGATCGAGGCGGCCGCAACACCCTGGAAGCGATCCCACCAACGACGTCCGTTCGCGTTGCGATCTACATCGCCTACGCCTCCCGGTACCGACCCAGGTGACTCGGCGATCTCGTGTACCTCCGCCTCGTCGGTCGCGATCGCGTCGAACCGTGTGTCACCAGCCACCGCCATGCCCAACTCGGTGAGACCGGGACCGTCGTGAACGACGGTGTCGGCCACAAGGACGAGCTGTGGGGGCAGTGCGGCTGGATCCGCGGCCAGGAGGACGAGGCTTGTTCCCGGCGAGAGCCAGCGGATCTGCTCGATGACCGTCGGGTTGTGGTCGAGCGCCAGCTTCTCGTGCAAGACGACCAGATCCGGCCGGTGGCTCTGCACCTCCAGGAGGGTGTCTGCCATCGTCCCGGCTTCGGCCGCGACGACGAGACCTCGCTCCTCGAGGAGGAAGCGGACGAGCCCTCGCTCGAGCGGGCGACGGTCGGCGACGACCGCTGTTCGTGGCGCAGTCCGTTCTTCCACTGATCCCTTTCCCGAGCGGTCCACCGTCAAGGCCGACCGTGGCCTCCCATCGTAATTGACATATGGTGCTGGGTCTTCGGATCCGCTGAGGATGTTGGCTACCAAACTTGTTGCGTTCCTGGTCATCGGCCGCTGTGATGACCCCACCCGTTGCTCGTCTGCGTGCCGGACGCGGTGACTACACTGGCGCCGCCATGGCCGGGAAGCGCCGGATCGTCGTCGCGAAACCTGGCCTCGACGGTCACGACCGCGGGGTCAAGGTGATCGCGCGCGTTCTCCGGGATGCCGGTTTCGAGGTGATCTACACCGGTCTGCATCAGACCCCCGAGCAGATCGCTGAGACCACCGTGCAGGAGGACGCAGATGCCGTCGGCCTCTCCTGCCACTCGGGCGCGCACATGACGCTGTTCCCGAAGGTCGTCACGCTTCTTCGCGAGAAGGGCGCCGACGACGTCCTCGTGTTCGGCGGCGGGATCATCCCGAAGGACGACATCCCCAAGCTCGAGGCGTCCGGCATCGAGCGGATCTTCACGCCGGGGGCATCGACCACCGAGATCGTCGCGTGGTTGAACGAACGTCTGTCCGAGCGCCGGGCTTCCTGAGTGGACCTCTACGAGCATCAAGGCAAGGACCTATTCGCCAAGCATGGCATCGCGCTGCCCGAGCGCGCGGTGGCCACCACGGCGAAGGAGGCCGCCGACGCGGCGGCGCGGCTCGGTGGCCACGTCGCCGTCAAGGCGCAGGTCCAGATGGGTGGACGAGGCAAGGGTGGCGGCGTCGCGCTCGTCCACTCGGCGCAGGACGCATCGGTGGAGGCCCGTCGCATGCTCCGGGAGGGGTTCAAGGGGACCAGGGTCACCCGGGTCCTGATCGAACGGATGGTGGACATCGAGGCGCAGTACTACGCGGCCATCTCGCTCGACCGCTGGGAGGGCAGCTACCTCGCGATGGTCTCGAACGACGGTGGTGTCGAGATCGAGGAGGTCGCACGTACGAAGCCGGAGGCGATCAGACGCGTCCACGTCGACGCCGTCCTCGGGTTGCGTTCGTACCAGGCCCGCCGGCTCGTCGGCCATCTGCCGCTCCGCGCCCGCGAGGGCTCGGCCGACCTCCTGCGGAAGATGTACTCGGTGCTCGTCGACGTGGACGCGACGCTCGTCGAGGTGAACCCGTTCGTGTTGCTCACCGACGGGGCGGTGATGGCGCTCGACGCGAAGGTCACGGCCGACGACAACGCCCTGTTCCGGCAACCGGAGATCGTCGCCCTGAAGGACGCGTTCCCGGTCGATCCGATCGAGAAGCGCGCGAGGGACGCGGGCCTGCAGTACGTGAAGCTCGAGGGCGTCGTGGGGATCATCGGCAACGGGGCCGGTTTGGTGATGTCCACGCTCGACGTCGTGCAACAGGCGGGCGCGAGCGCCGCGAACTTCCTCGACGTCGGAGGCGGCGCCCGTGCCGACCTGATCGCGACCTCTCTCGAGGTGATCCTCGCGGATCCGAGCGTGAAGGTCGTCCTCGTCAACATCTTCGGCGGCATCACGCGATGCGATCTCGTCGCCAAGGGGATCCTCGAAGCGCTGCAGCGCGTCACCCCCGACGTGCCGGTGGTCGTGAGGCTCGACGGCACCAACGCCGACGAGGGTCGCCGCCTCCTGTCTGAGGCGAACCACCCGAAGGTGGTACCGGCGGGCACGATGCTCGAAGCGGCCGAGCGCGCGGCCGCGTTCGCGAACGGGGAGATGCCGTAGATGGCGATCCTCGTCGACGAGAGCACGAAGGTGGTCGTCGCGGGGATCACGGGTTCGGAGGGCACGTTCCACTCGCTCCGCAACCGCGCCTACGGCACGCACGTCGTCGCCGGCGTCACACCCGGGAAGGGCGGTCAGGACGTCGAAGGCACCCCGGTCTTCGACACGGTCGCGGACGCGGTCGAGCAGACCGGTGCCACCACCTCGTTGATCTTCGTTCCGGCGCGGTTCGCACCCGAGGCGATCTACGAAGCGGCGGATGCGGGGCTGGGCCTCGTCGTCTGCATCACCGAGGGCATCCCGGTGCGCGACATGGCGCAGGTGGTCTCGTACCTTCGCGGCAGGGACGTCGCCCTCGTCGGACCGAACTGCCCCGGCGTGATCTCCCCGGGGCGCGCGAACGTGGGGATCATCCCGGGTGAGATCTGCGCGCCGGGTCGGGTCGGCCTCGTGAGCCGGAGCGGGACGCTGACGTATCAGATCGTGCACGAGCTCACCCAGCGCGGCGTCGGCCAGTCCACGTGCGTCGGGATGGGCGGCGACCCCGTTCACGGCTTGGGGTTCATCGAGGCGCTCGAACGGTTCGAGGCCGATCCCGAGACCGACCTCGTCGTGATGATCGGCGAGATCGGCGGAAACGACGAGGAGCGAGCGGCGACATTCGTCCGCGAACGTGTCAGCAAGCCGGTCATCGCGTACATAGCGGGCTTCACGGCACCTCCCGGCAAACGGATGGGGCACGCGGGCGCGATCATCACCGGCTCGACGGGGACAGCTCGAGCCAAGGCAGAGGCGCTCGAGGCCGCGGGCGTGAAGGTCGGACGCACGCCGACCGAGGTCGCCGAGCTCGCCGTGGCCGCGCTTCGGTGACGCGAGGCCGCGGCCGGGACGACCGAGCCGCGGGCGGATCTCGATGGGCGATCGCCCTCCTCCGAGGCTTCGCCGTGTTCGTCTGGGTCGTCGGCATCGGAGTGGCGGGCGCCGTCACGGCGTTCCTGGTGGCCGATCCCGGCGTCTCGTTCGCGGGGGCCCTCCGGCTCGGAGCGCTCTACGTCGGCCCGTTCCACCACGTCCCGGTGGTGGTCCGCGGCGCCGTGGCCGTCGATCGTACGAAGCTCCCCGGCTGGGAGCTGCCGGCGAGCGGGTCGGTCACGCTCGAGGTCGGTATCGCGCTGCTGGGCGTGACGTTGCTGGCGGCGTGGATGCTGTTCCGCGCCGGACGCGCGGTGGCTGGGACGGACGATCGCGTCGTCGTCCGAACGCTGTTCGGCGCCCGGGTGGCGATCGGCTACGCCGTCCCGATGCTCGTCGTGGGCCTGGTCACCTTCCAGGAGCCCCTCGCGTTGGGTCCGTCCGTGTCTGGACAGCTGCGGATCTCCCTCGGAACGTGGGAGGCATTCGTCTTCCCGTTCGCGATCGCGGCCGCCGCGGGCGCGGCCGGGGGCTTGTGGTCGTGGGCGGTGTCGGACGGACGCCGTTCGCTCCAGGGTGCGCTCGCCGGCGGCTGGTCGATGCTCCTGCTCGGATCGGGGCTCGCCCTGGCCGGGCTGTTCGTGGCCGGCGTCGTCCAGCCCGACGAGCCTGTCGCGTCGGCGACCCCGACCACGGCCAGGTACTTCCGCGGCGCGTTCGCGGCCGGACCCGGGCCGGGTGCGCTGGTCCTCGCGCACCATCTGGCGATCACGCCCAACGAGGCGATGTGGACGCTCGTGCCGGCAGCCGGCGGCTGTGACGTCGCCAGGAGCGAGCAGCAGGTCGATCTGGTCTGTTACGGGCGGTTCCCTCGTACGTTCGACCTCCCGGCGCTCGTCACGCGGCCGAACGCGCACAGGCGCACGGCGCCGGCGGGGTACCTCCTGTTCCTGGCCGTGCCGGCCCTGGCCGCGATCGGCGGCGGCAGGTGCGCCGCGAGGACCTCGGGCGCACGAGGGATCGGCACGGCGGCCGTCGGCGCGGGTGCGGGAGCGGTGTTCGCCGTGCTCGTTAGCGCCGGGTCCGTGCTGTCGGCCGTCACGATCTCGTACCGGTCGAGCGAAGGGATCGCTCGGGGTGGCGGGTCGCTCTGGCTCGGCCCCGATCCCGTCTGGGCGACGGTGCTCGCGCTCGTGTGGGGCGTCGTCGGCGGTGCGCTCGGCGCCTGGGCGTTCGCGCCTAGGGTGCGGGCTGGACGCCGATCAGCAGGACGATCAGGACGGCGCTGATGACGATGCCGGTGACGAGCATCGCGCGCGCCGTCCTCGGATCCGTGTCCCTGTTCACGAGCCACGCGATCAGTCCGCCGAGCCAGCCCATGAAGATCGGGAGGAGCCACCAGGCTCCGCTCACCCTGCGCTCGTACGCGACCGGTGACGCTCCCCAGTTCGGCGCGTCGGCAAGCGGTGCCGGCGGTCCAGGTTGGGCTCCGGAGATCCCGACCTCGACGCTCTGCGGCTCTCGAGCCGAGAACGCGAGCCACGCGCTCGCCCAGCCGGCGTCGGTCCGGGGGTACCGGGCGACCGGGGCCTGACCTCCCTGCCGATCCCAGATCCCGAAGAAGTCGCGGCCGTAACCGAGCAGGAACCGGGATCCCGAATGCGTGAACTGGAGCGCGTCGCCCGTCGGCACCTGGCCGGGCGGAGGCGCGCTCCCGAACAGCATGCTGCCGCAGAACCGGCACTTGATCGCCTCGTCGCGGATCTCCTCGGCGCAGTACGGGCAGCGCTTCACGGCGCTCGATCGTACGCCGAACGTCGCGGATCGCGAAGCGTTGGCGACCGCGAAGGACCGGCGGCATCGGGTCTCCTCCGAGACGGCGCCTGCAACGCGAAGGGCCCGGCATCTGCCGGGCCCTTCGAGCGCTGTCCCGTGAACGTCAGCTCATCATGCCGCTGTCGCCACCCGGCATGGGAGGCGGCGTCGTGCCGGCGCCCGCCTGATGCTCCTGCCACCGCATCCAACCGCCGTACCCGATCACCAGGGCGAGCACGAGGCCGATCCACGCGAAGATGTAGAGCGCCTCGCTGTCGACCACGATCTTCAAGATCGTGAAGACGACGATGGCACCGGCGAGTGCAGCGCTGATGAGCGCCCGTGGCGCGTTGATGTCGACGTTCGCCAGGGCCATGCCCTCCCAGGCGACCAACGCGATCGCGAGCAGGAGGTTCAGGACCCCGATGCCCGACGCTCCGCTCGACGACGCGCATCCGCTCGCCCCCGGCAGGTCGATCCCCAGGTCGATGCATACGCGCTGCCACGGCAAGAACACGTCGATGATGTACAGGATCCCGGCCCCGAGCAGGATCTTGTCGGCCGTGGACATCTTCGACATGTCGAATCCAGTCGATCGCGACATGCAGAGCTCCTTTCCCGGCTCCCCGCGCCGCTCGCGGCTCCCCGCATCGCTCGCGGCTCCCCGCGTCGCTCGCGGCTCCCCGAGCCGCAGGTATCGAACACCGTGCCTGGTGCCGAGTCAAACAGTTAGCGCGGAAGTCTTCGCGGCGGTTCGACCGGCGAGGATGGCGGCGCCGCAGGCGAGGAGCCCGGCGAACACGGCGATCCACGGACCGAGCCACGGGCGGGAGAACGCCGGCGGGAACAGCAGCGCCAGCAGGGATGCGATGACGACCGTCGCGCCCAGGGCCACCGCGACGGCATCCCATCGGTGCGACCGCAGACGCCCGGCCTGCTGAGCGAGAGCGAGCGCGAGCCCGCTCAGCGCCGCGATCGCGGCGACGAGCGACCATCGCGGCGTCCTCCCCCACGCGCCGAGGAGCTCGGAACCCGGCCCGAAACGGCTCCAGGGCAAGACGGTCGAGGCGACGGCGAGCGCGAATCCGACGGTGGCGACGGCGCGCGCCGGGTCGCGAGCGGCGCTCTCGGTCTCGGCGTCCGCGGGAGCGTCGGAGCCGAGCACCGCGGCCAGGCACTCCTTCCCGTACGTCCGGCCTCGGACCGGTGTCGAGCACGCGATGCACATCGGCCGGCCGCACCCGTCACAGCGGGCGACGACGGCAGAGGCCGGATGGCGATCGCAGCGCTCCGGAGTCCTCGACGAACGCTCGTCCGGCGGCACGCCCGAAGCGTACCGCTGCGCTCCACGCCTGCCGTGCGCCGTATGTTGACAGGCTCGGCGTGGACTTTCTAGCGTGCGCCCGATGACCGCTCGGGTGGCCGTGCTCGCGTCCGGAGAGGGTACGAACGTCCAGGCGCTCCTCGATCATCCCGTGGTCGGCTCGTGGGTGGTCCTCGTCGTCAGCGATCGCGCCGAGGCTCGAGCGCTCGAGCGGGCACGGGGGCATGCGGTCGAAGCGGTCCACGTCGACCCCGCCGTCCATGGCGATCGCCGGGCCTACGACCATGCTCTGACGGAGCTCCTCCGCGCCCGGCGGGTCGACGTCGTCGTGTTGGCCGGCTACATGCGGATCGCGGGTCCCGAGCTCGTGGGAGCGTTCGATGGCCGCATGCTGAACGTGCACCCGGCGTTGCTGCCGGCGTTCCCGGGCACCAGTGCGGTCGCCGACGCGCTCGCTTGGGGTGTGCGTGTCACGGGCGTGACGGTCCATCTGGTGGACGAGGAGGTCGACCACGGACCCGTCGTCTTCCAGGAGGCGATCGAGGTGCATCCCGACGACGACTGGGCGTCGCTCGAGGACCGCGTGCACGAGGTGGAGCATCGCCTGCTCCCGGCCGCGGTTCAGGCGCTCGGCGAGGGTCGGTTGCTTGTCGAGGGCCGGATCGTCCGCGTCCTTCAGGAGGCGCCGCGGTGAGCGACGTGCGTCCCGTTCGTCGCGCGCTGCTGGCGGTGTACGACAAGGCCGGGCTGGTGGAGCTGGCGCGCGGGCTTTCCGAGCTCGGCGTCTCGCTCGTCTCGTCCGGTGGGACCGCGGCGGCGCTGCACGACGTCGGCATCCCGGTCACGGCCGTCGAGGAGGTCACCGGATCGCCGGAGATGCTCGAGGGCCGCGTGAAGACGCTGCATCCGAAGATCCACGCAGGGATCCTCGCCGACCGGCGCAAGCCCGACCACGAGGCTCAGCTGGCCGAACACGGCATCGAGCCATTCGATCTCGTCGTCGTCAACCTCTATCCCTTCCGCGAGACGGTCGCGAGCGGCGCGACGCACGACGACGTGATCGAGAAGATCGACATAGGCGGACCGGCGATGGTGCGTGCCGCCGCCAAGAACTTCGCGTCGGTCGGCGTTGTGGTGAGCCCGACGCGGTACGGCGACGTTCTCGACGAACTGCGTTCGCGCGGAGGCCTCTCGCTGGAGATGCGGCGCGAGCTCGCCGCCGAGGCGTTCGCCCACACCGCCGCCTACGACGCCGCGGTGGCGGGATGGTTCGCAGCCAAGGACGAGACCTTGCCCGCGTTCATCGGGCTGGCGCTTGAGAAGGCGGCCGACCTCCGGTACGGGGAGAACCCGCATCAACGCGGCGCGCTGTACCGCGAGGCCTCGGGAACCGGCGTCCTCGCCGGCGCCGAGGTGCTCGTGGCGGGCAAGGAGATGTCGTTCAACAACTGGCTCGACGTCGACGCGGCGCTCACGCTCGCGGCGGACCTGGATGCTCTCGGCCCGGCAGCCGTGATCGTCAAGCACAACAACCCCTGCGGCGCGGCCGTCGACGCGTCCCTCGCCGCGGCGTACGGCGCGGCCTTCGAGTCCGATACGGTGAGCGCGTTCGGCGGGATCGTCGCGTTCGCTCGCGAGGCCGACGGGGACGCCGCTCGCGCGATGGCCGATGTCTTCACCGAGGTGGTCGTCGCTCCATCCTTCACGGATGCCGCGCTCGACGTCTTCCGCGAGCGCAAGGGCCTCCGCGTCGTCAGGGCGCCCGTGCCGAGCCGAGGCGGCCTCGACATCCGCGTCCTGCCGGGCGGTGCGTTGATCCAGGATCGTGACGCCGCGCCCGAGAGCTCTGGAGACCTCGAGGTCGTGTCCGAGCGGACCCCGACCGAGGACGAGTGGCGCGACCTGCGGTTCGCCTGGGTCGTGTCGATGCGGGTGAAGTCGAACGCCATCGTGTTCGCCAAGGACCTCGCGACCGTCGGGATCGGCGCGGGTCAGATGTCGAGGGTCGACGCGTCGTTCCTCGCGGCGCGGAAGGCAGCAGACCGCGCGAAGGGCTCGGTGATGGCGAGCGACGCGTTCTTCCCGTTCCCCGACGCGGTCGAGGTGGCAGCCGATGCCGGTGTCACGGCCGTCATCCACCCCGGTGGCTCGATCCGCGACGAGGACGTCCTCGCGGCCGCCGAGGCGCGGGGCATGGCCGTGGTCCTCACCGGCCGAAGGCATTTCCGCCACTGAGCCGGTGGAGGACCTGCATCGTGAGGTCGAGCGAGGCTACGACGTCATCGCCGAGCGCTACGCGGAGGTGACTCGCGCGGGGCGGGGGACTGGCACGTACTTCCGAGTCTTCCTCGATCGGATCCTCGAGCGGTTGCCTGATGGCGGACGCGTGCTGGATCTTGGGTGCGGCGCCGGACTCGTCACGGCCGAGCTCGCTCGGCGAGCCCGGGTCGTTGGGCTCGACCGGTCCGCGGCGCAGCTGGGCCTTGCCCGAGTGAACGCGCCAGACGCGTCGCTCGTCCGTGCGGACATCGCGGAGGTCGCGTTCAGGCCTGCCTCCTTCGACGCCGTGGTGGCCTTCTGGACCTTGATACACGTGCGCCGCGATCGCCACGCGCATGTGCTGGAAGCCATCCGCGGGTGGCTGCACCCCGGTGGGTTCCTCGCCGGAAGGCTGGGTGCCGGCGACAATCCGCACGAGCTGAACCCGGACTTCTTCGGAACGCCGATGGCGTTCAGTCACTTCGACGCAGAGACGAACCGACGGCTCCTCCGCGACGCCGGGTTCGACATCGTCCAGGCCGACGAGATCGAAGATGAGGGTGAGGTCCCTCTGTGGGTCATCGCCGAGGCGTGAGGGTGCCACGCGCCCGCTCGTGCTCGCATCCGACGCGCGGAGCGCTCGCCGGTAGGATGCCGCTCGTGACGGCGACGATCCTCGACGGCAGGGCGATCGCCGGGCAGATCAAGGCGCAGGTCGCCGAGCGCGCCATGGCGGTCGTCGATCGCGGCATCCAGCCCGGACTCGCCGC
>JBMDWR010000362.1:0-3283 GCA_048594645.1 Actinomycetota bacterium | reverse complement strand
CTGTTGGCTCTCACGTTAATCCACTGACGGTTTCTCACGTTTGATCGAGAGGCACGCCGAGGCGATTCTCGCAGTGGTCCCTCGCGAGGACGCGGACGCCGGGATGATTGGGACGGCAAGGTGAGGCGAGCCGGCCGCGTTCGGCCGGCTCTGGGTCGCTGAAGGCAGGTCAGGCAATTTCAGGCAGCGCGGCCTGCACGTGATCGGCGGTGGCGAGTTTCGCCCGGGTGAGGGCTGCGGCGAGCAGCGTATGATGCGCGAGGAGGTTGATCTTGCGCGGGAGCCCGCCGGTCGCCTGGTAGATCGCTTCTTCGGCCGACGGATCGAAGAGCGGGACGTCGGCGGTCGCGAGGCGGAGGCGATGGGCGAGATAGCCGGTGAGTTCCTCGCGGGTGAGCGCGGCCATGTGATAGCGGACGACGATGCGCTGCGCGAGGGCCTCGTGCACGGCCATCGTCAAGCGGCGCCGCAACTCGGTCTGTCCGAGCAGGAGCAGGCAGAGGCGCGGCTCGGCATCCATCTGATAGTTGGTGAGCAGGCGGAGATCCTCGAGGACATCGGGGCGAAGATGGTGCGCCTCGTCGACGACGAGGATCGGTCGGGTGCGGGCATCGCCGCCGAGGCGTGTCACCTCCGTCTTGATCTGCCGATACAGCGCGGCGCGGGAGCGTTCAACGCTCAGGCCCATCTCCCACGAGATGGTCTTGAGGAGATCCATCACGTTGCCGGTGGAGAGCGAGACGTAGAGCACGCGATAGAGGCCCGTGTGGAGCTGCGTGAGGACGCGACGCGCGGCGCAGGTCTTGCCGCTGCCGCTGTCGCCGGTGACCAGGCCGATGCCGCGCAGGTCGAGCAGGTGCGCGAGGCGGACGTCGAGCTCGCGACTGCTGGCGGAGGGAAAGAGCTCGTCGGGCGCGATCTCCTGGCCGAAGGGATGGCGCGTGAGGGCGAAGTGTTTGCGGTACATGGTCAGAAGTCCTCGTCGAGTTTGCGCAGCGGCAAGCCGGGCGCCGGCACGCTGGGAGTGCTGGGGGTGAGGAGCTTCGTGCCGTGGTCGCGGCGGACGAAGCAATTGGCGTAGGCATCCACGCGTTTGGCGGCGCCGACGGCGCGGCCGTGGACGACGACGGTGACGCCGCGCCCAAGTCGCGTGGGGTCGTAGCGGAGCGTCACCGTCTGCCCGACGAGTGCGGCATCGACTTCGAAGACGACGCCGTGGAGGCTGACCGTGCGATCGTGCTGGACCTTGCGCTTCTCCTCGAAGAGAAAGAGCTCGGTGAGATCCTGCGTGGGGAGCGTGACGTGGTGGGCGGCCCGCGCCCACTGCTCGCGCGGCGTGGCGTCCTGCAGCCCGCGGTGCGGTGTGTCGAGATACTCGTCCTCGATCCAGGTCCAGAGGCGTTGATTGAGTGCGTCGAGCGAGCGCGTGTCGGCGTCGAGCAGCGTGGGCAGGAGCTGGAGGCGTAGTGTCCGAAACCAGCGCTCAAGCTTGCCTTTTCCTTGCGGCGAAAACGGTCGGGCGTGGATGAGCGTCACGCCGAGCTTGGCGCAGACGAGCGCGAGGTGGCGCGCGCGATACGCCGAGCCGTTATCGACGTACAGACGCTTTGGAATTCCACGGCGCAGGATCGCGCGTTCGAAGACGGGCAAGAAGGCGGTGACCGTTTCGCTGCGCGTGAAGGCGGCGTAGGGAATCACGCGGGTCGCATCATCGAGCAGCGCGATCAGGTAGGTCCGGTGCCGCCGGCGATCGTCGGCGTCGAGCACCGTCGGTCCGTGCATGACGTCACTCATCCAGAGCTCGTTGGCCGCGTCGTAACTGAAGCGGCGGCGATCCTTGCTGGTCGGCGCGTCGGTCGGGCGCGCCATCAGGCCGTGGCGACTGAGGAGGCGATGGACGGTCGCGGGCGCCAGCGGGAGATCGGCGGGCACGCGCTGCTGGGCGCGCGCGGTCGTGATGATCAGGGCCACGCTGTAGGTCGGGTACGCCTCTTTGAGCGCGCAGAGCTCGTCGGCGACGGCTTGCGGCAGCGCGCGGGCCTGGCCGTGATCGGCGCGCAGGCGCGGCTTGAGGCCCTCGAAGCCGGCGCGACGATAGGCGTAGAGCCAATCGCGCAGCGTCTCGGCCGCGACGCGGCGGCGCGTCGTGCCGGGGATGTCGTACTCGCGCGCGGCCTTCTCGCGCAAGCGCGCATGGAGCGAGCGATCGCCGACCGGCAGATGGAGCAGATCGGCGATCAGCCCGTAGCGAAACAAGGCGACGGTGTCGGCATGTGTGGCGGGATCGGGTGGCGGCATCGGTCCTCCTCGCCGCGGTCATCGCGGCGAGCGCGATCCTCACCGCGAGGGACCGGCGCGGTCTGCCCCCATGTCGTGTGGGACCGCCGAACGCCGCGCGTCTCGCCGGAACGAGCGAGGGCTGAATCCGAGCGGCGTGGGCAGCGTCGGCAGGTGCGAACCGGCGTGCGTTCGCAACACGACCAACGCGCACGGCGTGGCCAACGCGAGGCGCACGGCCGTCAGGCGCGCGTCACCGGTGAACAGGTCGGGCCGGAGCGTGACGATGGCCAGCAGCGCGCGGCGGATCGGTATCAGTCGGCGACGGATCCAGCGCACCGCCGACGGCAGCGTAATCTCCGGCCGCAGGGCGTCGGCCGCCGCCTCCACACTGCGCGCGGTCTCCACCGTCGCGACCACGTGCTCGATCGCCTCGAGCGCGCCGGGAAAGTGACTCGCGAGACAATCGGGCAGCAGACTGAACGTCTCGCGGGCCGTCGGACAGTAGTAGCGCGCGATGCGCATCCCGACGGGCGTGCGCCGCGGATACGTCCCGTGCCGCACGAAGCCGCACCCGCCGCGGGGATGGCGGGGACAGGCGGCCAGGCTTGCGTCACGCCAGGCACTGCGCGCAACATAGGCCTCGCCGGAGAGCGGGCACTCGTGACGCAGCTGCACCGGCCAGGGGACGCACGGGGGCTTCCGTGGCGTCCCCACTTCTCCTCGCCATCGCCGACGATGGCACCCGCCGTTCTATCACAGCGTCCCCGTTGTCCACCCGCCGATCGTCGCTGGACCGTCCGTGGTGGCTACCGGCCACGGGGGGGCGCTCGGCGGCGTCCTCACCCCGACGCCCGGGCTTCCGCGACGGCCGCCGAGTGCCTGCAGGGCTCCCTTTCGAGCAGCGGTACGTTTCTCAGATTGCGCGCAGCGATCAGCTATTTCGTTACTGGAAGAATCCGAGGAGATTGGTTGGAGGGATTACGGATTAACGTGAGAGCCAACA
>JBMDWR010000361.1:0-1956 GCA_048594645.1 Actinomycetota bacterium | reverse complement strand
CTGGGGCGCGACCGCGAAGATCCTGAACGAGATGATCGAGCTGCTCCGGAGCGCGCCATGATGCCCGACGACGGCGAGTCGTACACGCCGACGGACCGGGAGCTCCGTTCGATCCTCGGCGACGCCGAGACGATCGCGGTGATCGGGCTCTCGTCCAAACCGGATCGCCCCTCGAACGAGATCGCGGCGTTCCTTCGGAGGAAGGGGTACCGGATCGTGCCGGTGAACCCCACGGAGACCGAGGTGCTCGGCGAGCGCGCGTATCCATCGCTGCTCGACGTTCCGGAAGACGTGCGTATCGATGTTGTCGACGTCTTCCGTCGAGCCGAGGAGACGCCGGAGGTCGCCGAGCAGGCCGTGGCAAGAGGCGCGAGGGTGCTGTGGCTTCAGGAGGGCATCGTGAACGACGAGGCGCGCCGCATCGCGGAGGATGCCGGCCTGACGGTCATCATGGGCGTGTGTATCCGGACGACCACGAGGCGGCTGGAGAGGGAGAGCTGATGCAGAAGTGGGAGTACTTCGTCGCGCCGCTGCTCGAGCACAACCCGGGTGAGATCCTGAACACGTTCGGGGAGGACGGGTGGGAGCTGGTCTCGGTCGCTCAGATCCAGAACCCGATGGGCGGGCAGTCGCTGGTCGCGTACCTGAAGCGTCCGAAGGCGTGAGCTAGCGCCGGAGCAGCCGGGACCGCATCAGCAGCAGCCCGCCGATCAAGATCGCGGCGACGATCAAGCCGGCGCCCGTCGACAGGCCGCTCCCGGCGTCTCCCGCGGGCGAAGGCGAGGCGGTGGTCGTCGACGGCGACGCCACGCCGGCACCGAGGCTCGGGCTCGGCGCAGAGGACGTGGCGGTCGGTGCGGCGCGATACAGGGCCTCGGGCGTCACGACCCACACGGCTCCGTCGGGAGCCGCCGCCACGTCCGTGATCCCGCCGTCGAAGGTGCCGATGACGCGCTCGTCCGTCCCTCCGAGCGGCATCGCGTGCAGGTTCCCCTGATACCCCTCGCCGAACAGCAACGTCCGCCCGAGGACCGCGCAGCCGGTCGGCACGATCGTCTCCCGGAAGTTCAGAACGGGTGCGACGAACCCGGGTTCGCCGCCTGCTCCCTGATGCACGGGCCAGCCGTGGTTCCCCCCGGGTTCGATGCGATTGATCTCGTCGTCCTCCGAGGGGCCGTTCTCGGTCTCCCACAGGTCGCCCGTCTCCTCGTCGAAGCACAGGCCGAACGAGTTCCGGATCCCGAAGGCGAACGTCGGGTTGCCCGGTCCGAGCGGGTTGTCGTCCGGCGCCGACCCGTCCGGGTTCAGGCGGAGGATGCGGCCGCCGAGGCCGTTCGGATCCTGGGACCGCGATCCGTCGTGGCCGTCCCCGACAGCGACGTACAGCTTCCCGTCGGGTCCGACCGTGATGTCGCCGCCGTTGTGCCAGCCGGCCGTGGTCGGAAGCAGCGTGAGGAGATCCTCGCGCTCGACGGCCACGTCGCCCTGTGCGCGGAAGCGGACCAGGTGGTTGCGTTCGTCGTTCGCGTCCGAGTAGTACGCGTACACCCACGGCTCCGCCGGAAACTCCGGGTGCACGGCGACACCGAGCAGTCCCATCTCGTTGACCGGAGCCGAGGTCTCCACGGTCGCGAGCGGCTCGTCGAGGATCTCGCCGTCGCGGACGACGCGGATCTCACCGACGTCCTTATCCGCGACGAAGATCGTGCCGTCGGGCGCGAACGCGATGTTGACGGCGAAGTCGAACCCGTCCACCGCGCGCTCGAACCCCTCCTGCGCGATCGCAGGACGGGACGAGAGGACGTGTGCGAGGACGAACGGAACGATCAGTGCTCGACGCATGCGTCGAGTCTATGGGCGGTTCTCCGGTAGGTGCGGTCGAACCTCGACCGCCGACCGCGAACCCGTGATCCAAAGAGCGACGGCGGAGGGCCGCTCACGCGGCCCTCCGTCCAC
>JBMDWR010000360.1:0-1847 GCA_048594645.1 Actinomycetota bacterium | reverse complement strand
CGGGTCGCCCCGTATCGATGTCCAGGTACAGCCTGTCGACGGTCCCGATCCGGTCGCCGTCCTTCGAGTACACGGGCGCACCGTGCGTGTTCGCGAAGTCTTGAGTGGTCAGTGTGTCCGTCATCGAACCACCTCCGCGTATGACGTGGGGACCCGTCTTCGTCGGGTCCCCTCCAGACAGGGATATACCCACCCCCTGGGGGGGGAGGGAGCCGTCCTCGTCGCGGCTCGCGGAGATAGGGGCGGAACTACGTCCGATCGTTGATCGGATCGGCGGGCGAGCTTTCGGGGCTCTGGTCTTCCTCGGCGACGCGCTCGGCCTCCATGGCTTCCGGTGACCTACCGCCCGAGCGGTTCGGCTCAGCGGCACCTTCGGGCTGGCGCGCGCCGCCGGCGGTGGCCTCCGCCAGACGCTCGACCTGCTCGGCGACCTGTTGGATCATCCCGGCCAGCACGCGGATGTGGTCCGCGTCGTCCGGATACTCGCCGTTGGCGAGCCGCGCCGCGGTCTCCTTCGTCTTGCGTGCTTCATCGATCACACCGAGCGTCTCTTGCTGGGCTCCGGCCATCTGTCCTCCTCAGGCGACGGCCAGGTACCCTGGCGCCCCGCACGCCAAACCGCCGTGAAACGTCGTCCACCCGCCGGACCCGTGTGGCGTTGGTCGGACCGGCGCGGCGTCCGGCGGAGCGGGCATACGGCCCTTCGGTCGCAGGTTGAGACGCCTGGTCGCTGACGGTCGGCGTCGCTACGGATGGGCGTGCGGGGTCTGATGGGGCTCGAAGGAGCAGCATGGCGGTTCAGGTACGTAAGGCGGGCGGCGTCTACTACGTCTCGGGCGAGTTGGACTCGGCTGCGGCGGAGGATTTCCGCCACGGCGTCGCCTCTGCGCTGGACAGCGATCGCGAGGTCGTGCTGGATGTCGCCGATCTCGACTTCATCGATTCGATGGGGATCCGGTCCCTCGTCCTGTTCGCCTCGATGACCAAACACGGCGTCGTGCTTCGGTACCCCACGGATCCGGTCCTTCGCGTCGTGGAGCTCCTCGAGATCGACACCGTCGAGGGCATCCGCGTCCAGATCCACTGACGCACTCGGCGCGCGCGGAACCGGACCGGGACGGGTGCAGGGAGTGGGGCCATCGAACCACGGACCCAGCAGCACGCGTAGCCGCTGCACGTGGGGCGTGTCCCAACGATCCGGCCTCGTCGATAGCACCGGGCCGTCCTTCAGTCCGTGGGCGACACGACCTCGAGAGTGGCGACTGCTCGCTCGGCGATCCGACGATATTCGAGATATCGATGCGGGCCGGTGCCCGGCAGGGCCACGGCGAAGACCAAGAACGAGCCCGGGGCGAGATCGATGACCCACCCGTATCGGAGCGTACCCTTCAGGACGAGGCCGCCGCCCCGCCCCGCTACTTCAAGCTTCACTGCCGGCATCCCGATCACGGACCAGTCCTCCCGCGAGAGCGTGCGCCAGTAGGTCGGGTCCGTGAGGTCATCTACGACGGCATCCAACGGGCTGGTGCTGATACCGACCTGGAGCGCCGTGTCGGGTGGCTCCCCGTCGCGCGGGATCGTGAACTCGTTCGGGTCGAAGAGCGTGCACGCGCTGTCCGGTCTGACCTCGGTCTTCCCCGTGAGCGGATCGGTGTACTTCGACGTCGTGAACCACGCTTGCGGATAGCCGATCGACCAGCCCTGCCTGTCGTTCACGCATCGCTCCCATCCCTCAGGGAGGTGTGCAGGCGCGATGGTGGGCGTGCTCGTTGGCGAGATGGGGCTCGCAGTCGGAAGCGGCTCGTCCCGCGTGCAACCCGCGACCATCGCGACGAGCATGAGCGAGA
>JBMDWR010000036.1:0-3442 GCA_048594645.1 Actinomycetota bacterium | reverse complement strand
TCGACGGCATGGTCTGCGGTGAGACGAAGCCGCACGAAGTCCTTCGGCAGCAGCGTGTGGTCGATCTCGGCCCATACGTTCGGCTCATGGCGCCGGAGCCAGAGCAGCTTCGGCGCCGTGAAGCCCGGCAGCGCGTCGTTGCCGGTGATCCCGATCAGGCGTTCTCGGCCGATGAGCTCGCGGATCAGATCGCACTCGGCGGCGGTGCGCTGATCGTTCCACAGGATCGCCGGACGCAGCACCCGGTTCGCCGAGTCGAGCGCCACGAGCCCGTGCATCTGTCCGGTGAGGCCGACCGCCTGCACGGCGTCCCCCGAGACACCCACGCCCTCGAGAGCCTCGTTGACCGACTCGATCGTCGCTCGCCACCACAGCTCCGGATCCTGCTCGCTCCACAATGGACGCGGGGTCTCGTACGTGTAGCCGGACGTGGCGACGGCCCGTATCGCGCCGCGGGCATCCATCAGCACGGCCTTCGTCGCCGTCGTCGAGACGTCGATCCCGAGGACGAGGCTCACGAGCCCTCCTGCCGGAGCGTCCATCCTTCGCGGTGGGTCGTCGCCTCCCCCGGCTGGAGCGTCACGAGCGGCCCGAGCGTCTCGAGCTCGCAGAAGTCGTCTTGGGCGAAGACCTGCACAGCCGCTCCCCTGTCCGGGTAACGCGCCGACGGGAGCACCTCGACGCGCTTCTCGAAGAGCTCGCCGTCGATGTGGTAACGGAGCCGGCCAAGGCCCGGTGCCGCACCAACCTTGACCGGCCCATGCCCCGGCACGGCATGCACCCCGATGGCATCCCGCTCGAACCGCAGACGGGGGTCGTCCAGATCGGTGTACGGCCACAACACGAGCGAACGGTCGGCCTGCATCCCCTCCCCCCGGTCGCCGAGGGAGAGCTCCGCCAGGCCTCCGGGACGCAACTGCGTGATGGCCCAGGGCGCGACTCGCCTCGCCCGGTCCGAGGCGTTCCGCAGCTCGTGGTCGACGATCCACCCATCCTCGGCGGCGTGGATCTCGAGCGCTCTGACGAGCCCCGCGCCGTCGACGGGGGTCGCGACGCGCACCCCGCCGTTCAGCGACGTCGCCTCGCACGCCCGGTCGTCGGGCTCGTAGGTGATCGCCGGGATCTCGGGCGCGGCCCACAGGCGATGACCTCCTCGTAGAAGGAACGGCTCGCCCCGCGGGCCATCGAGCGTCTTCCCTGGGACGACGGCCATGATGTTGGTTCCCGCTCCGATCAGCCCCAGGATCCGCGGGCCGACCGAGACGGTCACGAACAGCGTCGACGTCTCACTCTCGAGCCGGACGCACGTGTGTCTCTCGAACTCCGTCGTCTCCGGCGTCACCGAACGCCGAGCAGTAGGTCTATCGTCAACTGGTCCAAGCGCTCGTAAGGCTGGCCTCGTGCCGCGACGGCGCGACGATCCAGATCCAGCGCCTTCAGCGCCTCGACCCGCTCGCGTGAGTAGGGACCGAGGTGAGCCGCGACGGAGCCCTCGTCGGCGTTGATCTGCGCAACCAGTTCCTGGATCTCAGGGTCGGCGTTCCAGCGCTCGGCCTTCTCCTTCAGGATCAGGTAGGTGCGCATGCACCCGCGTGCGAACGCCTTCACGTCCTCGTAATCCGACGTGCGATAGGCGTGTGCGTCGAAGTGACGGCTGCCCTGGTACCCCACGTCCTCGAGGAGCTTCACGAGGAAGAACGCCGCCTTCGGGTTCGCCGAGCCGAACCGAAGGTCCTGGTCGTAGCGCCCCGGGATCTGGTCGTTCAGGTCGATGTGGAACAGCTTGCCCATCGCCCACGCCTGCGCGACGTGGTGCGTGAAGTTCAGTCCGGCCATGTGCTCGTGGGCGACCTCGGGGTTCACGCCCACCATGTCGGAGTGGTCCAGCGTCTCGATGAACGCGAGCATCGCGCCGGTCGTCGAGAGATAGATATCGCCGCGCGGCTCGTTGGGTTTCGACTCCAACGCGAACCGGAGGTCGTACCCCTGGTCCTTCACGTACGCGCACAGGAAGTCCATCGACTCGCGGTACCGCTCGAGCGCGAGCAGCGGATCCTTGGATGAGTCGGTTTCGACACCCTCGCGACCGCCCCAGAACACGTACGTGGTCGCGCCGAGCTCGACGCCGAGGTCGATCGCTCGCATCGTCTTGTTGAGCGCGAACGCGCGGACGCGTGGATCGTTTGCCGTGAACGCTCCGTCGCGGAAGATCGGATCCCTGAACAGGTTCGTCGTGGCCATCGGCACCTTCAGCCCCTCGCCCGACAGCACGTCGCGGAAGTTCTTGACGATGTGGTCCCGCTCGGAGCGAGAGGCATCGGCGGGCACGAGGTCGTTGTCGTGAAAGCTGACGCCGTACGCGCCGAGTGTCGCCAGTTGCTTCACGGCCGTGATCGGATCGAGCGAAGGCCGCACGAACTCCCCGAACGGATCGCGGCAGCGGTTGCCGACGGTCCAGAGCCCGAACGTGAACTTGTCGGCCGTGGTCGGCCGATAGGCCGGCGGTGTGGGGGACGGCATCAGGATAGGCGAATCGTAATCGGTTGACCGGTGAATGTGACCTGCCGGCTGTCGGAGGATCCGGCCAGCCGGACGATGAATCGCCGAGGCACGGGCGGCAGCATCTGCGAACCCGGTGCAAGCCGCAGGCCAAGCGAACGTCCCTGATTCTGCCAGTCGATGTTGATCCGCATCAAGGCGCCCTGCCGGTATCGGAAAGTCCGACCATCATCCTCGTAAAGCGATGACGAACCTGACGCGCCTGGATACACCACGAGGCTGACCGGCTCCTGGAGCCGCTCATCGACGTATTGCCTGACGGGCCCGATGGGCAGCACGGCGCCCGCGCGAACGTACAGCGGCATCGTCTCGAGATCGACGGGCCGATCGATCTCGCGCCCGCCTTCGACGCGCTCGTTGGTCCAGAAGTCGATCCAGGCCCCGCGCGGGAGATACACGCGGCGGCTGGTGGCGCCCGGCTGAACGACAGGCGCGACGAGGATGTCGCGGCCCCACAGGAACTCGTCGCCGCGCGCGACCGCCGCCGCATCGTCCGCATGATGCAGCCAGAGCGCGCGCATCATCGGCAGACCGGTGTCGTGGCACTCGCGCACGATGGTCTGGATGTACGGCATCAACCGGTACCGCAGCTCGAGGTACTTCCGGATGATCGGCTCGACCCGCGCGTTCTTCAGCTCCTCGGGCGCGACCTTGAAGTTGTTCGTCTCGGGCGGACCGCCGTCGCCGCCGTCCCAACCCCACGGCAGCCGCAGGTGCCAGTTGCGTCCGTGCGACCTGAAACTCGGGCAGAACGCGCCGAATTGAAACCAGCGGACGTGGAGCTCGCCGGTGTATTCGGTCGTCGGCACGAAGCCGCCGATGTCGGTGCCCCAGTACGGCAGACCGGACAGACCGGAATTGATCGCGACGCCGCTGTGGGTCG
>JBMDWR010000359.1:0-3289 GCA_048594645.1 Actinomycetota bacterium | reverse complement strand
AGGTGCAGGAGGTTGCGGACGCCTCGAACGCCCGGCACGGCCGAGACGCGGATGAACAGCGCGTCGATCTCCTCCTGCGAGTCGAGCTCGCCGCGCAGCTCCGCGACACCGTCCACCACCGTGAGGGCGATGCGGTCCTTGGGCACGTCGGCGGAACCGAAGATCTCGCTCCGGATGCGCTGCGTGAGCGTTCCGTCGTCCGGGTTCACGTTGTCGGGCCCGGGCGACGCCAGCTCACTCATCGCGCCGCGCGCGGCGTTCGACATGTACCCGCCCTTCGCCTCGGCGCGCTCGCGCGCCTTGCGGACCTCCGACATCGCCTGGTCCCGCAACCGGGTCCGGCGTCCGCGGCCCATCTGCGGGTCGAAGAAGTAAGCGATCGCGGCGCCGATCAGGCCGCCGAAGACGAGCGTTCGGATACGCATGTCGACCACCTCCGGGACGGGGACATGTCGTTCGTTCCCGGCGATCAGGGCCCGGAAACGTTCTCGTGGCACCCTGGCGTCGCGAGGCGCATCGATCCATCACGGGCCAGAAGCAAGCGGCGCCGACCTGTGACGCGTATCACATCGCCTTCTCACGCGCCGGGACTAGCCTGAACCTGGCTGCCCGCCTGCGGCGGAGGACCGAGATGGAGCCCCTCCGAGTGGGGATCCTCGAGGGAGACCAGGTCTTCCGACGTGGACTGATGGCGGTCCTCGACGAAGAGGGTTGCGTCTGCATCCCGCTCGGCGTCGACGAAGAGACGTCGCCCGAAGCCGCAGCCGCGGAGACGGGTCTCGACGTCGTGGTCGTGTGCTCGAAGTCTCTGGGCGCGACTCAGTTCACGTGCCCGATCGTCGTGCTTGCCACACCCGAGCTCGCGGGTCAGGAGAGGGGTCACGCCGCCTCGCCCGTGATGGCCACCCTGCCGCACGAAGGTCTCACGGCCGACCAGATCGTCGCCAGCGTACGGGCTGCGGCCGCTGGGCTGCACGTCGAGGCGGCGAGCCTCACGCGCCGCAACGGCCAATCCCTCGACCCGCGCAGGATCGAGATCCTCAAGCTCCTGGCGGCGGGCGCGAACACGCGGGCCATCGCCCGGCGGCTCCGCCTCTCGGAGCGGACGGTGAAGACACTGATCCACGAGATCCAGCTGACGCTCGGAACGAACACGCGAGCCCAGGCCGTCGCCGAGGGCGTTCGCCTCGGGATGATCTGAGAAGCGTCGGACGAAGAGGCAGACCTGGCCGCGCGTGTGAACCGACGGACCGACCGATAGGGCACGGGCGGCCGGACAGGCGTCCCGAAATGGCAGCCTTCCCGCCGGTGCGCCCTGGGCGGCGAACTCGGTGCAATGGATACATCACCACTGCAGCGTCCAACGTGTGGTGAGGAGGTGACGACGGGCGGACATGCAGTGGGTTCGACCAGAGACATCGGAAGGAGGGACAGCCCATATGCGACGTCTTGCGTTCGCAGCGATCGCGACGCTGATGACGCTGGTGCTCGGGGCGTCCACCGCCCTGGCCGCCAATGTGCACTTCAAGCATGGTTCCCCCGACTTCACGGACAACGGCGTGACGCTGACAGCCTCCGGCGCGCTGGCTGGCCTCGGGAACGGGGACGTGGTCATCTCGGTGTCGGCGACGGGCACGCCGACGGCGACCTGTACGAACCCGGCCGGTGCCACACAGCCACCCGGGCAGAACCCAGCGGAGGTCACCCTGACGGGGGTCGGCGGGTTCCCGGAATCCGAGATCAAGAACGGGAACCTCTTCTTCAGCGTCGAGACCGCACCTCCGGAGAGCCCGGTCCCCGTTGCGCCTGACTGTCCGAACCCGCAGTGGACGGAGGACATCACCGACGTGGCGTTCACGTCGGCGACGATCACCGTGTACCAGCCTTGTACGGACACGGTTCCGCCGATCAGCTGCCCGATCGTCCTGCAGAGGACGTTCACGCTGTAGGTCGATCGCATCGATGCGAAGGGGCACCGGTCGAACCGGTGCCCCTCGCGTCCACTCCTGGAGCCGCTCTGAACGCGGCCGGATGCCAGGCGGTCAGCTCACCTCGACGAGGCGGTGCGCCCCACGGCCTCGATCAGGTCGGCGGCGCGCCGCAGGCCGTCGGCGGACCTGATCGCGTTCCCGATCTCGGCCATACGAGAACGCAGGCGCTCGTCGTTCGCGAGGCGGTCGACGGCTCCGCGGAGCTCCTCGTCCTCGAACGCGTACGTCGCCAGGCGAACGCCGAACCCCAGCTCCTGGACGCGCTGCGCGTTGTCGTACTGATCCCAGAACAAGGGAAGGACGATCATCGGCTTGCCGAAGTGCAGCGCCTCGGTCGTCGTGTTGTTGCCCCCGTGCGTGATGACCACGTCGCAGCGGGGGATCACGCTCGTCTGCGGGACCCGCGCCTCGCCCCACATGTTGTCGGCGAGGTCGAACCGATCGCCGAGCGGGCCCTTGGACACGATGTAGCGATGCGGCGTCTCGGCCAGGATCGCCACGAGCCTGCGCATCAGCTCCACGTCCGCCGAGCCGAGCGAGCCGAGGGACAGATAGACGAGCGCGCCGTCGTCGCCGCGGAGCGGTTCGGGGATCTCCCACGCCTCTTCGGTCTCGCGGACCGAGGACTCCAGCCGATGCCACGTCGCCGCAGGCTGCCGCGAACGCGCGTAGTCGGCCGCCTCCGGATACACGTATAGGTTCAGGTGCCGCGACTCGTGGATGAACTCGAGGTCGGGGAGCGGTGGAGCGCCTTGCTCGACGACGAACGCGTTGTACCGCTCCCACGTCTGGCGATGCGAGCGCTCGTATTCGGCGCGGAACGCATCCCACCCGCTGCGATCGGTCGTCGGGTAGCCGCTGAACGGAGGTGGGAGCTCCGGGTCCTTCAGCTCGAGCGGGTTGCACGACATGATCCGGATCCACGGCGCGCGGTGCGTCAGCAGCGCGGGAAAGCAGTTGACGTTGTCCTCGACGATCACGTCGGGTTGCGTCCGGTCCAAGATCGCCTCCAGCTGCGGCTGGCAGTAGACGGCGCCGTCGATCAGCGACGACCACACCGGCTCGATGAACGTCGAGAGCTGTTCGATCGTCGGCTTGCGGAACTCGGGCGCCGTCTCGGCGATGAAGTCGATCCAGAACTGACCGGCGTCCTGCTCGCCCTCGGGGGGTGGCGCCAGGTCGACCAGGTCCTCCTCGAACCCGAGTGGCTCGAGGCTGCCGCGCCACGACGCCTCGGCGGCGAACACCACCCGATGCCCTCGGCGTTCGAGCACCTTGCCGATGCCGATGCAGTTGTT
>JBMDWR010000358.1:0-24150 GCA_048594645.1 Actinomycetota bacterium | reverse complement strand
TTCGAGGCGCCGTTGCCGAGGATGAACTGCTCGACCATCTCGCGCGCGGCCTCGTCGCTGAACTGCACGGGCGGCGACTTCATGAAGTACGCGCTCGGACCGATCAGCGGACCGGCGACGCCGCGGTCCAGCGCGAGCTTGGCGCAGCGGATCGCGTCGATCACGATGCCGGCGGAGTTAGGGCTGTCCCACACCTCGAGCTTCAGCTCGACGTTCAGCGGCACGTCGCCGAAGGCCTGACCCTCCAGGCGGATCTGCGCCCACTTACGGTCCTCCAGCCACGGCACATGGTCACTCGGACCGATGTGGATGTTCTGCTTGTCGAGCTTCTTGCGCATCTGCGACTGCACGGATTGCGTCTTGGAGACCTTCTTCGACGTCAGCCGCTCGCGCTCGAGCATGTTCATGAAGTCCATGTTGCCGCCGAAGTTCAGCTGGTACGTACGGCTGAGCTTGACGCCACGGTCCTCGAACAGCTTCGTGAGCACCCGGTGCACGATCGTCGCGCCCACCTGGCTCTTGATGTCGTCGCCGACGATCGGAACCCCGGCCGCCACGAACCGCTGTGCCCACGCCTGATCGGAGGCGATGAACACCGGGAGGCAGTTCACGAACGCGACGTGCGCGTCGAGCGCGGCCTCCGCGTAGTGCTTCGCGGCTTGCTCGGATCCGACCGGGAGGTACGAAACGACGACGTCCGCCTCGACCTCTCGTAGCGCCTTCGCGACGTCGACCGGCGGGAGCTCGGACTCGACGATCGTTTCCCGGTAGTAACGGCCAAGGCCGTCGAACGTCGGCCCTCGTTGCACCGTCACGCCGGTGTGCGGAACGTCCGCGAAGCGGATCGTGTTGTTCGGCTCCGACACGATCGCCTCGGCGACGTCGGCGCCCACCTTCTTCGCGTCGACATCGAACGCCGCGACGATCTCGACATCAGCGATGTGGTACCCACCAAGGTCCACGTGCATCAGCCCGGGGACCGCCTCGGTGACGTCGGCCTCCTTGTAGTACTCGAGTCCCTGCACGAGCGACGACGCGCAGTTGCCCACGCCGACGATCGCGAGTCGCACCTTGCTCATGTTGCGCGCTCCTTTCGGCGAAGCGGCCGCGAAGAGCCCCGACGCTTCGTCTCCTCCCTCGTCGTCTCCGCGGTTCGGCGTTCGGCCGCGATGAGTCCGTTCAGCCAGGCGATGTCCTGCTCGGTGCTCTCGCGACCGTGCTGCATCAGCGACATCGTGTAGGTGTCGCCGCCCGTGGCCGCGAGCGACGTTCGGATCGTCGACAGGCGCTCTTCCAGGAACGCGCGTCGGCGTTCGAGCAACCGGATCCGCGTCTCGGGAGACAGGTACTTGAAGAACGCCATCCGGACCCGGAACCGGTTGTCCTCGCCGCTCATCTCCGGTCCGGTCGTCTCCTCGAGCAGCTCCCGGAACATCTGCTCGCCGGCGTCGGTGATCCGGTAGACGTTCTTGCGGCGCCCGACCTCCTGGCTGTCGAACACGCGCTCGACCGCCCCCTGTCGCTCGAGACGCTTCAGCGACGGGTACAGCGACCCGTACGAGACGCGCCAGAACCCACCGAGCGAGTCGGTGAGCCGCTTCGACAGCTGGTACCCGTGCATCGACCGCTCCTTTAGCAGCCCGAGGATCGCCAGCTCCAGCATCCTGATCCCTTCCCGAACGTCTATGGATATATCGACGAAGTATATCGCTTCGATATATCTACCCGCTATCTCGGCGAGACGTCAACCCGGCTGACCGGGGCGGGGTGCCGCCCCGCGGCCACCGCCAGGGCAGCGCTCGCGACCCCGGCGACGCCGCACCCTATCCACAGCGCGTCGGGGCTCGCCTCGTACGCGGTGGTGCCCACGAGGGGGCCGAGGACGGCGCCGAGGGAGAACATCATCCCGAGCGCCGCCTGATAGCGGCCACGGACGTGCTCGAGCGAGCGGTCGGCGACGAACGCGCTTGCCGGGGGGGACGAAACCATCTCGCCGAGCGTCCAGACGAAGACCATCGCGACCAGCACAGGCATCGTGTCCGCGAACACCAGCGAGGCGAACGCGAGGCCGATCAAAACCGACCCCAGGCCCACCATCGACGTGCGGGCTCGCCGCTGCGTGAAGGCCGAGATCGGCAGCTCGAGCAGCACGACGAAGGCGCCGTTCAGCCCCTGGAGGAGGCCGTAGACCGAGTTCGAGAACCCGTGCGACCGGATGTGGAGCGGGAAGGTCGCCGCGTTCTGCATGTAGATCGACGAGCCGATCAGGATCGAGCCCAGGAACAGCAGGAATCCGCGGTCGGCCAGGATCGCTCGGGTGGCACCGCCGAGGTCGCGCTCCTGGCTACGTGACATCCGGATGCCGTGCGGCAGCGCCGCAAGCGAGATCAGGCCGAACGTCGCCGACGTCAGGGCGTCTCCTACGAATAGCAGCGCGAACGACCGGTCCGCGAGCAGCCCGCCGAGCGCGAGCCCGATCGCCCATCCGACGTTGATCGCCAACCGGAACAACGCGAAGGCCGTGACGCGCCGCTCGCTCGGGACGACGTCGGCGATCAGCGCGGATGCTGCCGGCCGGTGGATCTCGGCCACCAGGGCCAGGGCGAACATGATGAGGTAGATCTGAACCAGTCCGTCGGCTCGCCACAGCGCGAGGGTGAGCGCTGAGGCGGCCAGCATCGAGAAGCCGATCGTGTTCCGGCGGCCGATGCGGTCCGTCAGCCAGCCGCCGATCACCTGCGAGGCGATCCCGCCGAGCCCGTAGGCGGCGAGCGCGAAGCCCGCCTCCGGCGCCGAGTACCCGCTCTGCGTCAGGTACAGCGTCATGAACGGCCAGACGAACGTGCCGAGACGGTTCGCGAAGGTGCCGGCGAACAGGACCCACGCGGGCAGGGGCATCGCTCGGACGTTCTCGAGCAGGCTGGGGTGGGCGCGCGGAGCGCTCATGTAGGCGGGAGCCTACGTCCTGACGTGGTCACCTCGTGTCCGGTTCGGCCGCTATCGCTTCGGGCGGGCGTATCCGGATACGTAGGCAGGCGGCTCGATGCCGGTCGCTAGGCGTGGGTCTGGTTGGGGGGCGCCCGGGACGATCTCGAGCGGGATGACGCCGGCCCATACGGGCAGCGCCATGTCCTCCTCCTCGTCCTTCGGCGGGCCCGTGCGTACCTTGGCCGAGGCCTCCTCGATAGGGATCGCGAGGATCGTCGTCTGCCGCAGCTCCCGTTCGTTCGGCAGACGGGCGTCGTCGGCGCGGCCCCTGATCACGTGCTCGACGACGGCGCGTTGCGCCCGGTACTTCTCGTCCGGGTCCGTGACCTCCCGCGCCCGTCCGTACACGACGACCGAGCGGTAGTTGATCGAGTGGTGGAAGGCGCTCCGAGCGAGCACGAGGCCGTCGAGCAGTGTGACCTCCACGGCGACCGGCGCGCCCCCCTTGGCAGAGCGGAGCGTCCGGCTCGCGTTCGAACCGTGGACGTAGAGCGTGTCGCCGACGCGTGTGTGGATCGTCGGGATCACCCGAGGCTCGCCGTCCGAGACGTAGGCGAGGTGGCAGATCAGGGCCTCGTCCAGGATGGCATCGATCGTCTCGCGGTCGTACACCCCCCGTTCGGGGAGGCGGCGGACCCTCGTGCGTTCGGACGGCGGCTGTGCCATACGCGGATGCTATCGGGCCGGCATGCTCGAGAGAGCCGCGACCGGTCCCGCGATCCGCTCAGGTCAGCAGCTCCTCCATGTCCCGGACCACGCGGTCCGGACCGCGGTCGAACCCCTCCCGCACCACGCTGCCCACGCGCTCGGGAGGCGCCTCGAGATACTCCTCGACCAGGACCTCCGGGACGCGGAGCGCCTCGCCGCACGGTGCGTACCTGCCGTGCTCGCCCGCGGCGCGGAACACGATCGCGGCCGCCGGTCGCTCGTGCAGCGGACACGGCTCGCCGCGGAACACCGGGCAGGGCCGGTTCGAGGGGCCGGCGCACCAGCAGACCTCGTAGCCCGCTCGCTCGGCGGCGTCCTCGAGGGCCCGCGTCTGGGGCGACGCGTCCCCGACGACCAGCACCTTCCGCGACCTGCGGATCTGCCAGGCGGCGAAGACCAGGATCGCCGCGAACAGCGCCGCCGCGACGACCACGAGCGCCAGGCCGGCGTCGTCTGCCCACAGGAGCACGGCCGCGAACAGCGCGAACGTCCCGAGGTAGAGCAGGAACTCGCCCTTCATGCTCATCGCCTCACCTCTGCGTCCGAGCCTGCCGCCGGCGCTGCGTCCACGACACGGGCGAACGGCCCTCGCGATGGGGTCGTTCGGCCGTGGCGGTGGGACGCGGACCCGCTCAGCCGCCGATCGGCCCGCCGCCCGAGCCTCCGTCGCCACCCTGCTGGAGGAAGCGCTCGATCTCGCCGACGAGCTCGTCGCCGGTCGGGAGCTCCTGGTTGTCCACGACGGTCTCGAGGCGCTCGACGTAGCTCCGCGACTCCTCGTCGGCCTGGACGATCTGATCGAGGCGCTGGCGCTGCGTGATGGCATCGTCGGCGAGCGGACCGAGCGGCACCTCGATCCCCAGATGCCGGCCGAGATGCTCGATGATCGCGACCGACGCCGGCGCGTACTGCCCTCCGACGTAGTGCGGCACCTGCGCGTAGAACCCCACCGTCGGGATGCCAGCCTCGGCGATCGTCATCTCGATCGCAGACAGGGCGGCCGATGGGACGCGCAGCAGCCCCGCGGGCCCCTGCTGCTCTTCGTCCTGGAGCAGTCCCTCCTTCGACGCCGTGGCGAGGACCGGGACGGGCCTCGTGTGCGGCACGGCGCTGGGGATCGAGCCGAGGCTCACCCACATGGTGACGCCGAGCCGTCGCGCGAGGTCGAGGACGTCGCCGCCGAGCTCACGCCAGCGGAAGTCCGGCTCGGCGCCCGTCAGGACCAAGACGTCGCGGGTGCCGATCCGAGCACGACGAAGCGTGAGCTGCGGCCATGTGAGCTGGCTCAACCGGCCGTCGATCACGTCGAGCACCGGGCGCCGGGAGCGGAAGTCGAACAGGACGTCCGGGTCGAACGTCGCGATGACGGCGGACCCGTCGGCCATACGCTCCGCGGCGCCGGTCGATGCGCCCGCCGCGTCGATCCATCCATCGAACGCAGCGACGATCGCGGGTGCGACGAGCGCGGGATCCGGATCCGGTTCGGTCAGCCGGTACAGGGGCACGGCACGAGGATAGCCCCGACCGGATCCCGGGCTACGGTCGAACGCGCAGGCCTTCGAGCCCGCGGATGATGTAGTTCGGCTTCCAGCGGGGCTCCTCGACGAGCTCGAGGTTCGGGAACCGGTCCATCAGCGTCGCGAACGCTACCTGCAGCTCCTGTCGCCCGAGCGGCGCTCCCAGGCAGAAGTGGATCCCCGCTCCGAACGTGAGATGTGGGTTCGGGTCCCGCCGCAGGTCCAGCTCGTCCGGCTCGTCGAACACGGCGGGATCGCGATTGGCCGATCCGAACAACAGACCCAGCTCGGCGCCCTCCGGGATCCGCACGCCGTGGAGCTCGATCGGCTCGAGCACCCATCGTTCGAACATCTGGAGCGGCGTGTCGAACCGCAGGAGCTCCTCGATCGCGTTCGGCAGCAGGGAGCGGTCCGCGCGGAGCTCCTTCAACCGGTCGGGCTTGCGGAACAGCGACCACCACCCGAGCAGCGTCGAGTTGACGGTCGCCTCGTGCCCCGCGTTCAGCAGCAGCACGCACGTCCCGACGAGCTCGTCCTCGGTCAGCCGCTCACCATCGTCGATCACGAGCGCCAGCTGGGAGATCAGGTCTTCCCCGGCGTCGCGCCTGCGTGCCCGGGCGAGCTCGCGCAGATAGGCGGAGAACTCGGTGCTCGCGCGGACCGCGTCCTGCTGCATCTCCGGCGACGGGTTCAGCTCGTACATCTTGCAGATGTCTGCGGACCACGGCCGGAGGTGGTGACGGTCCGGCTCTGGGACGCCCAGCATGTCGGCGATCACGGTGACGGGCAGGGGCTCGGCCACCCGCATCAGGTCGAACTCGCCGGCTCCTGCCACGTCCTCGACGAGCTGGTCCATGATCGCCTGGACGCGCGGCCGCAGCCCCTCGACGTACTTCGGCGTGAATGCCTTGGAGACCAGCCGTCGGACGCGGGTGTGGTTCGGCGGCTCCATGTCCAAGATCCCCGCGTTGATGAGGCGCCAGAACGGATCGTGCCACTCCGGTGGGTGGGGACGTCCCATCTCGGCGTGCGTGGCCACGTGCAGGTACGTGCGCCCGAGACGCCGGTCGCGAAGGAGCGCGTTCACGTCCGCGTAGCGCGAGATCAGCCAGTGGTCCGTCGCCTCGTCGTATCGCACCGGCTCCCGCTCGCGAAGCTCCGCGTAGGCCGGGTAGGGATCCGCGATGAAGCCGAGGTCGGACGGCGCGAACCTCACGTCCGGACTCTAGCGCGGTGATGTGAAGGCGAATGCCCCGTACCCGACCACGCGACCACGATCGCCGGACGTGTCGGCCGACGTGCGAAGGTCGAGCAGGTGCGCCTCGAGGTCTCGTCGCCGCGCCACCTCGACGGCCGCGCGGAGCGCGAACACGCCGCAGGCCGCGTCGCGTTCGATCGACCCGGGCTCGCGGGCGATCACCGCGTCGGCGGTTCTGCCATCGATCCGCTTCGCCGTCTCGTCGTCGAGGTAGTGGCTGAGGTCCGTGCTCACGATCGCCAGGTCGACGTGGTCGAGGAGCTGCTCGAACAGGTCGGCCGCGGCCGCATCGCCGACCGCGACGGGTAGGACCGAGAACCCGGGCGAGACCCTGCGCTGCACGAACGGCAGCTGCACCTCGAGCGCGTGCTCGGACGCGTGCGGGCGGTCGTCGGACGCCGCGCCGAGCCCTCGGGCGATCGCGAGGAGGTCGTCGTCGACCTCGACGGGTCCGAGCGGCGTCTCCCACGGGCCCGGACCCGGCACGGCGGCCCCCGACAGGCGGACGAAGTGCGACGGACCGAACAGCGCGATACGGCGGGCGCCCTGGGGAACGAGGACGTACGCCGACGCCGCGACAGCCCCCGAGTACGCGTATCCGGCGTGGGGCACGGCGATCATGGTGGGGAGGAGCCGTTGGCGAGGCGCCGCGTCAGCGAGCAGGTCGTCGACGGTCCGTGCGAGGAGGTCGGGGTCGGCAGGGTAGAAGGTTCCTGCCGCGACCGCGGCTCTCACGGGGCGGCCAGGCGGACGGGGAGCCTCCTCGAGCCCCACCGTCCCGGGCGAGGTTCGAACACGCCGGCGAACGGCTCGCCACATGCGGCACACGCACCTCGCGGATCGAGCCCCCACGCGCCGAGCTCGTATCCGTCGCGTTCGATCAGGACGCTGCCGCACGCGTGACATCGGCTGGTCTGACCTTCGACGTCCCGGATGTTGCCCGTGTATGCGTACCGAACGCCGTTGCCCAGCGCGATCCGACGAGCGCGCGACAGCGTCCTCGGCGGCGTCGGGGGCCTGTCGAGCATCTTCCAGTCCGGATGGAACGCCGTGAAGTGCATCGGGACGTCCGGGCCGAGACGCTCGACGACCCATCGCGTCATCGCGTCGAGCTCCTCGTCGGCGTCGTTGAGGCCGGGGATCAGCAGGGTCGTGATCTCCAACCACACGTCGGTCTCGTGCTTCAGGTACTCAAGCGTGTCCAGGACCGGCCGAAGATGCGCCGCGCAGGTCCGGTGGTAGAAGTCCTCGGTGAACGCCTTGAGGTCGACGTTGGCCCCGTCGATGTGGCCGTAGAAGCCGCGTCTGGCGTCGTCGTTCATGTAGCCGGCCGTCACGGCCACGGCCTTGATGCCGCGTTCGCGACAGGCGTCCGCCACGTCGACCGCGTACTCGAGGAAGATGACCGGGTCGTTGTAGGTGAACGCGACGCTGCGGCACCCGAGACGTTCGGCGGCGTCGGCAACAGCCTCGGGTGAGGCGGCGTCCGCAAGCGTGTCGATCTCGCGGGACTTCGAGATGTCCCAGTTCTGGCAGAACCGGCAGGCGAGGTTGCAGCCGGCCGTCCCGAACGAGAGCACCGACGATCCGGGAAGGAAGTGGTTGAGTGGCTTCTTCTCGATCGGGTCCACGCAGAAGCCGCTCGAACGCCCGTAGGTCGTCAGGACGATCGCGTCACCCTCTCGGGCACGGACGAAGCAGAGTCCTCGCTGACCCTCGTGCAGCGCGCACGCACGCGGGCACACCTCGCACCGAACGCGGCCGTCTGGCAACCGTGACCAGTACGTCGTCGGATGTGAGCCGGTCACACCTCCATGATGCACCCCACGGCAACGCGTGAGGCGGGCCGGCTGCGAGAGGTCAGGCCGTCGAGCCGCTCGCGATGTCGTTCGCGGTGGTGCCGCTCCACTCGTCGGGGGTCGATCGCATCCGGCGGAGCAACGCGTAGGCCCCGCCGCCCATGGCCAACAGGAACAGGAACCAGCGACCCTTGTGGGACTTCTTCCCCTCTTCCGGCTCGCTCTCGGGCAGGCGCTCCTCGAGCAGGTTGAGGATCTGGTGGTGCTCGGTCTTGGCGTCGTTGATCTCGTCGCGAAGGAGCTCGTTCTCCGAACGGAGGCGTTCGGACTCCTGATGCGCTCGCTCCAGGCGCTTCTCGAGGACCCGGTCCTTCATCTGGTGGCCCATCGCCCCGGCGCGGAACCGCGCCGCGGCCCCGTAGCCCTTCATCGCGCTCGTCATGCCCATGGCTCGACCTCCCCTTCGTCGCGGGTACAGCAGTCGTACCCACATCCTGAGGAAGCGAACCTCGCCGCGGCAGGGCCGGTCAGACGGTCGGCTTCGTGACCATGAGGAAAACGATCACGAGGACGTCCACGGCGATCGCGATGCCGACGATCGTGCCTCGGGTCGAGAGCCCGCGGAACTCCGCCGAGCCGGGCCCGGCCGACGACAGCGCCTCGACCTGTCGCCGGAGCGTGGGTGTGTACACGAAGAGCCCGACGACCACCAGCAGCGCGTACAGCACCAGCGACGTCGCGAGCCAGAACTGCGTGAGATCGACGTCGCCGACCCACACCATCAGAAGCCCGGTCACGAGCAGCAGGACGTATGCCGGGTTCGAGAACCGGTCGTCCAGGAACTTGACTCCGCGGACCGCGAAGCTCGTGTGCTCGGCCTCTCGCGCTGCGCGCCCGAGCCAGATCGCGTAGGAGGCGTTGAACCCCACGGCGACGATCGCGAGGAGCACGTGCAGGTACTTGAAGATCTCGTACGCCTCGATCGCCAGCATGTGACGGCATGGTGCTCCACCGCCACCGGTCGCCGCAACCGTGCGAGACTGCCGGCGTGACCGCCGTTGGCGAGCTTCCCGTCGGTGGACCGGTCGCGACCGGCGCCGCGCGGCCGCCGAGGCGCGCATCGCTCCACGGGCGATACGTCACGCTGCGTCCGGTGGACGCCGGACGCGATGCCGGGACGCTCTGGCGAGCGGCGCACGATGGCAGCGACGAGCCCGGGCGGATGTGGACATACATGCCGTACGGACCGTTCTCCGATGCGGACGCGATGCGCGAGTGGCTCGAGGGCTGCGCGGCGTCGGACGACCCGCTGTTCCTCACGATCGAGCACCGTTCGGCCGGCCCCGTCGGGATGGCTGCGTTCATGAACGCCGACCTCGCGCACCGCAGGATCGAGCTCGGGCACATCTGGTACGCGCCCTCCGCCCAGCGAACGGAAGCGAACACCGAAGCGACGTACCTGATGCTGCGGGAGGCGTTCGACCGGCTGGGCCACCGACGCGCCGAGTGGAAGTGCGACGCGCTGAACGAGCGCTCCCGTTCGGCGGCGCTCCGGCTGGGCTTCACGTTCGAAGGCGAGTTCCGGCGGCACATGATCGTCAGGGGGCGGAACCGCGATACGACCTGGTTCGCGATGATCGACGAGGAGTGGCCGGCCGCCCGCGACGCGTTCGAGCGCTGGCTGGCTTCGAACCCGGCCGAGCGCCCCGCCCTCGCCAGCCTCAGAGCGACGAGATCGCCCTGACGATGGTCAGGCGTACCCGGGCTCGTTCCCGGGCCGCCACTTGATGCTGCACCCGACGCTCGGGCGCTGGTCCCTCGGGACGGGTCGTCCCTCGAGCACCGCATCGATCGCCGAACGCAGATCCTCGCCCGTCACCGGCTTGCCGTTGCCGGGGCGGCTGTCGTCGAGCTGTCCGCGATACACGAGCGACCGATCGGCGTCGAACAGGAAGAAGTCGGGCGTGCATGCGGCCGTGTAGGCCTTCGCGACCTCCTGCGTCTCGTCGAACAGGTACGGGAACCGATAGCCGGCCTGGCGCGCCTCTTGGGCGAGGCTCGCGGGGGCATCTTCGGGGTGCGCGTTCGGGTCGTTCGCGCTGATCGCGACGATCGCGATCGAGGCGTCGTCGTAGTCGTGCCCCAGGCGGGCGAGCTCGGGCCGGACGTGGCGTACGTAGGGGCAATGGCGGCAGATGAACATCACCAGGAGCGCCCGCCAGTCCTCGAAGTCCGATAGAGCGACCACGCGGCCGGACGTCACGTCCGGAAGCGCGAAGTCCGGGGCCCTCGTGCCGAGCTCCAGCAACATCGTGGATGGGACCGCCACGGCATCATCCTCCCGCGAGCGACGGCGAACGATCTCGCACGCGGGCCGCCGAGAACACGATGCCCTTGCGCTCGAAGCGCACGCCGCCGGGTTCGTACTCCGTCAGCGAGGGGGCGCAGTTCTGACAGAAGCGCGCGCGGTCCGAGTTCTCCTCACCGCACGAAGAGCATCGTCGCACGCGCGCATCCTAGGCCGTCGTCCGCTCGGACCGCACCTCGTAGGTCGGAACCGGCGAGGGCTTGCCCTTGAGGTGGATCTCGCCCACGGGTTCGGCGGCGAACGCGTCGCCGACGGCCTCGTACGTTGCCCGAGCGATCAGGATCCGTCCCGGCCGGGCGGCGGCCTGGAGGCGCGCCGCGACGTTGGTCGTGTCGCCGATCGCCGTGAAGCTCCGTTGCGCTCCGCCCCCGACGTTCCCCAGAGCCGCGGACCCCGTGTTGATGCCGATGCGGAAGCGCGGCCATCCCGGGTGATCGCGAGCCGTCTGCTCGATCGCGCGCTGGATCGCCGTCGCGCTGCGGACCGCACGCCGCGCATGATCCGGTTGATCGTCGAGTGCGTTGAACACCACCAGGATCGCGTCGCCCGCGAAGCGCTCGATCAGGCCGCCCTCGCGTTCGGCGACGATGGGGACGATGGCGGCCCAGTAGGTGTTCAGCATGTCGATCACCTCGAGCGGGGGCCTGGGATCGGCGAAATCCGTGAAGCCCGCGAGGTCGGCGAACAGCACGGTCACCTCGGCTTCCCGGGCGCCGAGGTCCGCGAGCGCGGGCTCCTCGCGAAGACGCTCGGCCAGATGCGGGCCGACGTACGGGCGGAACAAGGCATCGACGCGCGCGAGCTCACGAGAGGACCGCTCGAGCAGGACGAGCTCGTCGGAGCCGAACCCGTCTCGGCGCAGGTCCTCCAGGATGGGAGCGAGCGGCTCGGCGTCGTTGTGGGCTCGGACGAGCGCGCCGAGCGCCTCGGACGAGCGGCGATCCACGCGTTCGAGCGTCTGTTCCAGGTACAGGCCGCCGAAGGCGGCCGTGACGGAGCCTTCGGCTCGGTACGCGGCACGGACGGAGATCGTCACGACGCCGAACGCGATCGCCATCAACACGTGCCACTCCCACCAGGACGCGTGCCAGCTCCGCGCGAACGCGACCGCGATCATCGCCTCGGCGAGGATGACGAACGCGATCGCAACCGAAAGGGGAAGCGTCGACCGCCGGATGCGGTACAGGGCCGCGTATCGCCACGCCGCGAGCGCGTAGAGCGCCACTCCGACGGGTGCGAGGACGCGGAAGGCAAGCGGGACCTCCTCACCCGGGGGCCCGCCGAGGAGCGACATGCCGCCAAGCGACGCGATCGCCCACGCGACGAGCAACACCGCGAGCCCGCCGCGGAGCAGGGTTCGTCGGCGGAGGATCGCCGCGGCCCGGGAGCCGCCGAGCTCCATCGCCGACGCCGCCGCGAAGCACGCGGCCAGCAGCAGCCCGAACGGCGTCGCGATCGAGAAGCCGACGTTGGGCGCCTCGAGGAGGATGCTCGGCGTCGCGAGCGCGTGGAGGCCGAGGAACCCAGCGCTCGTGATCAACGCCAGCGAGACCAGGAACAGTCGCGCGTCCGAACGCCGGTGCGCGGCCTCGCTCGTCACGAGCGCGAGACCGACGCTGATCGAGGCGACGCCGAGGACCAGAAGGAAGTGCGAGGGGTGGTGTTCCCACTCGACGTCGAGCTGTGGCACGGCGAGCAAGACGGTCAGGCCGGCGAGCGGCACGGTGAGCGAGACCATGAGCAACCAGATGGGCGGGCGGTCGTGCATGTCCCCTCCGTGCTCAACGCTACGGCGGCGGTCGGAGCACGCGACGACGAACGACGCGCGTGCGCACGCCGGCTGCGCGGGATAGTAGGCTATGGCTCCCGGGTGTCGCCCGGGGGATCCTCGACGAGCGATCGAACCGGACCTCACCCACGGACCGACTCGCCTCTCGCCACGGGATCGAGCGGATCGGGCTACGGAGGCGGGATGGCAAGAGGCAGCAGCACGACCGTGTTGGGAACGCCGGAACGCGGCAAGTCGATGGAGCGTGCGGAGAAAGGCCGACGGTGTGCGGCGGCCGGGTGTGCGACGGTGCTGTCCACGTACAACCGCTCGCTCACGTGTTACCTGCATACGTCGCCGACACGTCGACACCCGTTGGAGAGCTCCTGACGCGGCGGCCGTCCGAGGCACGGCCTGAGCGAAGGATCGAGGAGGAACGATGCCCGACAGCGTCGGCAAGCGCAAGCGCCGCGACGTGACCGCGCGGAAGGCGGCCGCTCGCGAGGAGCGACGCCTCGCCCGCGCGAGCAGGAAGAAGGACCGCGAGGCCGGGTTGATCGAGCCCGCCCCGCCGATCGGACCAGCCGAACAGAGCGAGTGGCTCGCCCCCGATCCCGCCGAGGCCGACGGCGACAAGGACGAGGTCGAGGCCTGAACCTCGCCCGCCCGGGCGGGAAGGTCGCGAGAACGACGAAGGACCCGGCGCTTCGCGCCGGGTCCTTCTTCTGGGTGGTTCGAACTCAGACCGGACGGACGTTCGCGGCCTGGGGCCCCTTCTGGCCCTGGGTCACGTCGTACTCGACCTTCTGGTTCTCCTCCAGGTTCCGGTAGCCCTCACCGGTGATCGCGCTGAAGTGCACGAACACGTCGGCGGTGCCGTCGTCCGGAGTGATGAAGCCGAAGCCCTTCTCGGGGCTGAACCACTTCACGGTTCCGATTGCCACGTGCGATCCCTCCTTCCTTCCGCCGTCCGGGCCTGCCTTGCCGCCCTTCTCGGCGCCGGCCGTAGCAGCCGGGTGAGGGAACTGCTCGTAGCTGGAAAACCGCGATCGTTGCCCTCGGCAACACGGTACCAACTCCGACCGCCCCTCGCGACGCTCCCGCAGGCCGGGCGACCACCGCCGCATCGGCCGCCTGCGCCTGGCGGTCAGTGGTGCGTGCCCGTGGACGGTCGCTCGGCGAGCCGCCTCGCGAGGACGCGCATGACCCCGATCGCGATGCCGGGGCGATCGTGAACCATACTCTCGAACTCACGGCGGCCGATCCGGATCGCCCGGACGTCCCCGTCGGCGACGAGCGAGGCCACGCGCGGGTCGTGCGTGATCAACGACATCTCCCCGACCACGTCGCCCGGTCCCCGTCGCGCGATGTCCTCCCCGTTCGACTCGACGCGAACCGTCCCGCTCACCACGATGTGCATCTCGTCGCCGATCTCACCCTCGGCCGCGAGCAGCTCGCCGTCGGCGAACACATGCTCGTCCGCGACCTCCGCGATCGCGTACAGGTCGACCGGCGCGAGAGCCTCGAACAACGGCACGTCGCGGAGGAACAGCACCCGCTCCATCACCGGCATCGCTTCGCGGTCTCGAACCATGACGTCCCCTCCTTCACGCGATGCGAGCGCGAGCTCCCCGCACGCCGTGATGAACGCGTCCTCATCGTGCATCACTTGCTCGGCCCAGTCCCTGGCGTCGGCGGCACGTGCCGGATCCGCCGGTTCCCAGATCGACAGGAGCGGACGGATGTGCGGGGAGCCCGCCGCCGCCTCGAGAGCCTCCAGCGCGTTGGCGATCTGTGCGGGGTCCGAGGCGTCGAGGCTCTCGATCGCGGCGTGCATCGTCGTTCCGTCGTGGCTGATCAGGGCGAGCGCCCTCAGCGCGCACACGCCGTTGCGCCGTGCCCGGTCCTCGAGCGCCTCGCGCAGCAGCCGTTCGGCTCGCCCGTCGCCGGGGATCGCGGCGGCGAGCTCGTGATCGGTCGAGGCCTCGCCGATCCGCTCGGTCGCGAACGCCCGAACGGCCGTTCCGTGCCTCGAGAGGTCGTGTCGCATCAGCGCCGATAGGGCGGCCGCGCGCGCCGCCGGACGCTCGAGCGCCGCGAGCGCGGCCCCGACGGCCGGCTCGCCGGCACGCGCGATCGCCTCCGCTGCGGCGTCGCGCACGCGAGGGCTGGTGTCCTCGAGCAGCCGGACGGCGTCCTCCAGCGCTCGCTCGGGATCGGCGCGCGCCAACGCCGACAAGGCTGCCGCGCGCACGCCCGGCGTAGGATCGTTGAGCGCCGTCGACGCGAGCGGCGCCGCGAACGCCGGTGGAGCGATCCCCAGGTGCTCGAACGCGAGCGCTCGCACCCGCTCGTCCTCGTCGGATGCGAGCGCGCGCAGCCGCGCCTCCGGCCGTCGATCGGAGGTTAGCCCGACGAGCGAGGCGGCGGCTCGGGCGGCGACGGCGGCATCGGCGTCGTCGATCAGCGGCAGGAGCCGCTCGATCAGCCGGTCGCCCTCGACCGCGGGATCCAGCGCCGCGACCGCCTGCTCCCGAACGGTCGGGTCCTCGTCGCGGAGCGCGTGCACCACCGAGGCGCGGGCCTCGACGTCGTCGACGCCCGCGAGGAGCTGCACGGCGAGGCGTCGCACGTGCGGACGATCGTCGCGTGCGGCGTCCAGAGCGCTGCCGAGCGCCTGGGCGTCGTGACCGAACGCGAAGGGCACGCCGGCGACGGCGACCTGCGTGAACACCGGCGGCCGTCCGGCCCGGAGCGCCTCGACGAGCGCCGATGCGTACGAGCGGCGGACCCGCCACGCCACGAACACGGCCAGCAGCGCCGCGACGAGTCCGATCGCGGCGAACTGCCGCGGAGACAGCACATCCTGGCCGACGAGCGCGATCACGCCTGCGATCACCGTCCCGGCCTGGGCAGGCCCGCCGTTCATGAACGCTCGGACCTGGTCGCGCCGGGCATCCGGGATGACGTTGGTGAGCGTCTCCCACGCCGGCGACGCGACACCCTGGAGCCACACGCCATCGACGAACCGCAGCGCGACGAGCGTCACGAGCGCCGAGCTCACCAGAAGGATGCCGAACGATCCCGCGTACAGGAGCGGAAGCACCATCGACATGGGCGCCAGCCCGAACCGGGCGAACAGCCTGTTGGTCGCGAACACCGAGACGAGGAACGCCGCCGCGGTCATGACGGCGTGGAAGAGCCCGAAGAACCTCGCGAGATCGCCGGCACCGGGGAAGCGCACGGTCGCGGCCGTCGCGAACGGCAGGTAGAGCGAGAAGTACAGCACGGACGAGAGGATCGCCGAGAAGGTCATCCACACGAGCAGCCGCGACCGCCGGACGTAGCCGAACGCGACCTTCATGTCGCGCCACGCGGTCGGGCGTCGTTCGGAGCGTCGGGAACCCGCGCCTTCCGTCGACGACGCGAGCACCGTCCGCGCGAGCGCGAACCCGACAGCCAGCGCAACCGCCCACGCGAGGAGCACGTTCTCGGTCCCGATCAGCCGGACCAGCGGGCCCGTGATCAGCCCGCCTGCGACGGACCCGAGGATCTCGCCGGCGGCGAAGAGGGGGAACAGCCGCTTCGCGCGCCGCGTATCGGTGACCGCCCCGGCGATGCCCCATACGAACACGTTCTGGACGAGGATCGCGACGACGACGGTCAGCCACAGGACGGCGTAGATCCAGCGCACGTCGGTGAGCAGGGCGACGCGTTCGACGATCACGAGGCCGGCGAGCCCCACGGGGATCGACAGGTACACGATCCGACGCTGGACGCGTCCGAGCACGCCGGTCAGCACGAGCATCACAGCGAACGCCGCGGATCCCTGCAGCAGGTACATCACCGGGAGGGCGTCGGTGCCGACGCGTTCGAAGAACAGCGCGCTGATCGCGCTCTGGCCCGCCACGAGGCCGGTCATGCCGATGAAGCAGAGGGACACCATCGCGGCGACGAGCGTCGACTCCTCGGGGCGGATCCTGAGGGTCCGCGAGATCGTTCCCACGGTGGGGCCCTAGGCCGGCGTCGCGTCGGCCGCGGTGCGCGTCGCACCTCGCATGTCGAGCACCAGTGCGTCCACCGGATGCCCCTTCAGCGAGACGTGCCGCCTCTCGAGCCCCTCTCGCGGCAGGGCCGCCGCCACGGCGGTGTCATGCGTGACGAGGATCTCGCCGACGCCGGCCTGGGAGGCGAGGTGCGCCGCGATGTTCACCGGGTCTCCGAGGGCCGTGAAGTCCGTGGCACCGACGTCACCCACCATGCCGACGAACGCCGTCCCCGTGTGCACCCCCGCGCCGAGCGGGAGCCACGGCCCTTCGGCGGACCCGTGACCCGTGGCACGGAGCAGCGCCCGGGCGGTCTCGAGCGCGCGGGCCGCGTGATGCGACCCCGTCATGAAGGGAAGGAAGATGCCGACGACCTCGTCGCCCACGAACTTCTCGATGATCGCGTCGTGCTCGACCAGCACCTCCCGCGAGACCCGGTAGAAGCGGTTCATCAGCCTGCTGAACTCGAGCACGGGCATCTGCCGGGCGAGCTTGCTCGAGCCGCGGACGTCGGCGAACAGCAACGACGTCTCGACCTCGGCGCCGCTGACGTCCTGGTACGAGAGCCCGCTCGGACACGCCTTGGCGGTGGCCTCGATGTTGACGAAGCAGCGCTTGCAGATGTTGGGATTCTTCTCCCACGGTCCGTAGCCGTACCGGCGCAGGATCGTGCTGCCGGGGGCGCCGAACGGCGCGGCGCAGAGCCGGCACCTCGGCTTGGACGGGACGAAGCGGAGCGGACGCGGCCGGCTGAGTCCCGGGTGCGTCCCGCTGAGGAGGGCGTGCCACTGCTCCGCCGCCGTCGGTTGATCTGCGGTGGGTCCACCCATGCTGGTCGGAAAGCCTAATCCCACGCTTCCCGGGCCGCTCCCGTGCCGGGCGTCGAGATGGTTGGGCGGTTCCCGCGTCAAGATGGGGCCGTGAGCTTCGATCTCGACGCATACCTCGACCGGATCGGCTACCACGGCCGGGTCGAGCCGACCAGCGAGGTCCTCGCCGGCGTGCATCTGGCGCATGTTTCGTCGATCCCGTTCGAGAACCTCGACATCCTGCTCGGGCGCCCGATCCGGCTCGACCTCCAGAGCCTGCAAGCCAAGCTCGTGACAGGGCGTCGCGGCGGCTACTGCTTCGAGCACAACACGCTGTTCGCCGCCGTCCTGGAGGAGATCGGGTTCGGCGTCACGCGGCTGGCCGCTCGCGTCCGGTTCGGGGCGCGCGAGATCACCGCGCGAACGCACATGGTGCTTCGGGTGGAGGCGGACGGGCGTGCGTGGCTCTCCGACGTGGGCTTCGGCGGCGGCTCGATCCTGCACCCGCTGCCGTTCGAGCCGGGGCCCGTGGTGGACCAGTTCGGCTGGTCGTTCCGGTTGTCGGACGACGACGGCGCCCGCGTGCTCGAGGCGCGGCGGCCCGACGGGTGGATCGACTTCTACGCATTCACGTTGGAGCCGCAGCATCCGATCGACTACGAGGTGGCCAACCACTACACGTCCACGCACCCGAGCTCGAGCTTCACGAGGACGCTCACGGCGCAGATCTCCGGGACCGAGCGTTCGCTGATCCTCCGCGATCGCACCCTGTTCGAGGAGACGCCGTCGAGCCAGACGGCGAGCGTGGTCGCGGACGAGGATCTCCTGGACGTGCTGGCCGTTCGGTTCACGCTGGAGTTCCCGCCCGGCACGCGGTTCGTCGCGCCGAACGCGTGACGCGTGCCGGCACCCGTGCCGCCTGGCAGCGTTCGTCAGGTGGCGACGATCTCTCCGTCCATGCCCGGAGGGAACGTGCACCGGAACACCGTCGTGCCGTTCGGCACCGTGAACGTCGCCGTCATGACGTCGCCCGGCTCGACGGTTCCCGTCGAGAGGTCGAGCTCGTCGATCGTGAAGTTGTGGCCGTTCCCGCCGTCGTTCGAGACCTCGACCGTCACCTCGCTCGCGGCCTCGAGCCGGAGCCGATCGGGACCGAACGCGTCGTCGTCCATCACGATCTCGATCGCGTTCGCGTCTCCGGGCCCGTTGCCCACGTCGCCGGAAGGCTCGCGAGCGCATCCTGCGAACGCGACGATCGCGACGCCGATGATTGACATCGCGCCGATCGACGCGATCCGGGGCGTGCGGGACGAAAGCGTCATGGTGTTACTCCTTCCTGATCCGGACCTGGTTGGTCCCTACGTGTCTCGGTCCTCGAGGTAGCGCAGGACCGCCAGCACGCGGCGGTGCTCCGTCTCGGCGTGAGCCAGCCCGAGCTTGGTGAAGATGCTCGAGATGTGCTTCTCGACCGCGCCCTCGGTCACGAACAGCCGCTGCGCGATGCCGGCGTTCGAGAGCCCTTCGGCCATCAGGGCAAGGACCTCGTTCTCGCGCGGCGTGAGCTCGTCGTGGGGGTGGCGTCGCGCCCGGGCGAGGAGCTGGGCGACCACCTCCGGGTCGAGCGCCGTTCCGCCCTCCGCAACGCGTTCGAGCGCGTCCAGGAACTCGCGCACGTCGGCGACGCGTTGCTTCAGCAGGTAGCCCACGCCGCTCGAGTCGCCGGAGAGCAGGTCCGTCGCGTACCGCTCCTCGACGTACTGTGACAGGACGAGGACCGGGGTCCGTGGCCAGCGCGAGCGGATCTCGATCGCGGCGCGCAGTCCCTCGTCGGTGAACGACGGCGGCATCCGGACGTCGACGATGCACACGTCGGGCCGCTCGCGCTCGACGGCCTCGACCAGGCCGAGCGCGTCGCCGACCGACGCCACGATCTCGTTGCCGTCGTCCGCGAGCAGCCGCGCGAGCCCCTCACGCAGCAGCACGCCGTCCTCGGCGATCACGACGCGCACGGGATCTCCGCCATCAAGACGGTCGGCCCGCCGTGCGGCGAGAGCAGGTGCAGGTCGCCGTCGAGGGCTCGGACGCGGTCGCGAAGGCCCGCGAGGCCGGAGCCCTCGTCGATCGTGGCCCCGCCCACGCCGTCGTCCTGGACCTGGACCGTCAGGCGGTCCCCGGAACGTCGCACCGTGACCATGGCCTTCGACGCCCGCGCGTGCTTCGTGACGTTGGCGAGCGCCTCGCTGACCACGAAGTACGCGGCGGCCTCGACCGAGGCGGGCGCTCGCTCGGCAACGTCGACGCTCACCTCGATGGGGATCGAGGTGCGCGCGGCGAGCGAGGACAAGGCCGGATCCAGGCCGCGGTCGGTCAGCACGGCCGGGTGGATCCCGCGTGCGAGGTCGCGCACCTCGTCGATCGCGCGCTTGGCTTCGTCGTGCGCTTCGCTCACCAGCGCCTTCGCGGCATCCGGGTCGGAGTCCATCTTGTCCTTCGCGCGGCCGAGGTCCATCGCCAGGGAGACGAGTCGCTCCTGCACGCCGTCGTGTAGGTCCCGTTCGATCTGCCGGCGGTCCTCCGCCGCGAGATCGACCGCCGCCGAGCGCGACGCCGTCAACTCACGCACCCGGTCGGTCATGTCGCGCCCGAGCATCCCCCGGACGAACGCTCGGTTCGCCGACGCGAGGCCGCGGATCACCCACGGCGTCAGGAAGAAGAGGAGCAGCCCGACGACGACGATTAGGGTGTACTCCCACGGGGTGTCGAGGACCCACGTGTACCCGCCGCCCGGCGTCCCGAGGACGATCACGTCGCGCGTCCCGTCGAGCGTTACCTTGAACCACGAGTCGAACGCGTCCACCGACCCCGGTGTCGCGAGCCAGACGATCGGCGAGAGGATCATCCCGAACGCGAGCGACCAGATCGTCACGACGAGCGTGAACGTCACGGTCCCGACCGGCAGCAGCAGCAGGTGGTAGACCGCCTCGATCCACGTCGCGGGGTCGCTCGCGCGCGAGAGGTGGACGCGCCACCAGGTGTCGCGCGGCGGGTCGGGCCTGTACGGCCTCGGGACGTCGGCACCGAGGAGGAGCGCGGCGCGGACGCGTTCGACGGTGCCCATCGCACGAGAGACGTACAGGAGCGCGAACAGGATCGGGATGCCGATCAGCGTGATCGCCAGTCCGAAACCGAGCGACATCCCCGTGACGATGATCGTGAACGTCGCGATGCCGATCGGCATGTTGAGCAGGAGGTGGAGCGTCTCCCGCCATGTCCGAAGCTCGAACGGCGCCCGCAGCGCGCGGACGACGGGGTTCGGGCCTCGGACCACGGTGGGAGGAGCCGGGAGGGTCATGTGGGTGTCCATGCCTGCAGGCTAGGAGGAGCTGACGTTCCTCCCAATCCTGCCATCCGGCGTTTCCGTGGTGGGGTTAACTCCCCGAACGGCGCGGGCGCCGGACAGAGCGCCTCGCAGCGTGCATGCCTCGAGCACGCCTCCCACTGCGCCACTTCCGTCAAGCGGCGCGTGCAGCGGACGCGGCCTCAGCGAGCTGTCGCCCCCACGAGGTTGCGTGCTTCGTCTCGCCCTCGACGAGGTAGTTGTCCGTGTCGACCAGGAAGCTCTCGGGACCGGCGAGCAGCCCGAAGCCGCGCTTCTGGAGCCGCTTGGCGATGCCCTTGGCGGCCGAACCCGTGAGCAGGATGGCCTTGTTGATGCGCGTGTCGAACGCGACGGCGAGCCGGCCCGTTCCGGATGGCAGCCGTTCGAGCCACTCGCGGAGCCCGGGCGTGACCGTCGGCTCGGCGAACGTGTTCTTCTTGTCGTGCGCGGCGGTCTCTCGGGTCTTCTGCGAGCTCATCCCGTGCGTGTGCGTGGGTCCGCCTGCCACGATCAGGTCGAAGCCGGCGGTCTCCTCGGGCTCGAACCGCGTGATCGGTCCAGCCGTCACGTCGACCCCGTGCGTTCGGAGCGACGCGGCGATCCCCTCGCCGATCGCCGCCGTGTTGCCGTACAGGGATTCGTAGACGACGAGCGCCTTCATGCGAGTCACCTCCAGCTCAGCCGCACCCATCGTCCCCGACCGATCATCTCTGCGCCGGGGCCAGAAGCCCCTGCGCCCGCGCGTCGTTCGTGATGTCGGAGGCTCGGCTACGCGGCGTGCGACCCGGCGGGATGCGTATCGGCCGAGGTGACGTCCGTGATCTCGAGCACCACCTCGATCTGCTCGCGGAGCGCGGGCTTGAACAGCCGCTGGATCGCTCGGATCGGGCGGATGAAGAGGAGGGCGACCCGATACTTCCGCGCGATCAGCTCCTTGGCGTGCTCGACCTCGGCCGCGGGGAGGATCCGCGCGCGGCCGACCACCGGCGCGCCGCGTGGCTTGCCTCGCGCAGAGCACGCACGGACCGTCACGATGGCGTTCCTGCGGATCCTCTTGGCCTTGCCCGATCGGCCGTCCGTCGTGACGAGCAGGTGATCGCCCTCGGTGACGAACCACACCGGTGTCGCGACGGGCGTCCCGTCCCGCCGGTAGCTCGTGATGCTCAGGTAGTCGCCGGGGATCCCCGCGACCCCCGAAGAAGGGGCCCGGTCGGCCCTCCGGGCGCGCTGCCGCGCGCCGACAGCCGGCGCATGCGTCGCCATCGTCTCTCGCCTCCGATCGCCATCCGTCCCGGCAGCGTGTGCCCTCCGGCACGAACGCATCAGGGTCGCGGGACCCACCTCCCGCGGGTCTAGGGTCCGGCGCGGGACGGACGGACCATGCGGAGTGGGCCGTTCGGCCTTGAGCGACCGAGGGCCGTCGGGCCCAAACTCGCGGGAACGAGCGACGGGACCGAGATGGACGAGCGACGACCTCAGCCGACCAACGGAGAGCCGCGACCAGAGCCCACCCCACGCCCTAGCCGCGCCCCCTTCTGGGTCGCGGTCGTCGTCGCCACGACGATGGTCGTGGGGGGCGTCGTCGTCGTCGGTGGCGTGATGATGTCGTCGCCGGAGGACCACGTCGCCTCCGTCGCCCCCGGAGGCACGCTCGACCTGGATACCGTCTCGGCCGAGCTCGCCGCGCACTACCACTTCGCGGATGCGCACCGATCTATGTACGAGGCGGTCCCCTGCTTCTGCGGCTGCGAAGCGATGCTCGACCACCGGTCGTTGCTCGACTGCTTCGTGCGACCGGACGGCTCGGGCTGGGAGCGGCACGCATCGGGCTGCGCGGTCTGCGTGCAGGAGTCACGGATGGTTCGTCGGATGCTCGGGAACGGCATGGCACCCCAGGCGATCTCGAGCGCGGTCATCGACCGCTTCGAGTGATCCCGGGCAAGGAGGAGGTCCGACGATGACCAGTGGACGGCGATCGAAGCAACGGGCGCGGATGCGGCGACCGGTCAAGCGCCGGAAGCCGATGCTCGCGGTTGCGATCGTCGGCGCCGTGATCGTCGCGGCAGCGGTCGTGACGACGCTGGTGGGCGGCGGCCCGGCCGAGCGCGTCGCGGGCACCTTCGTCCGCACGGGCGCGACCAGCTCGATGGGCATGCCGGTGATCGAGACGCCCGGGCGGACGTCGGGCGTCGCGAGCGCGGGCGGTGCCGAGGTCTCCGGGGCGTTCTGGGAGATGGGCGACGTGCCGCTCATGGCGGCGGTCCTGCCCTCGTGGACGATCGTGAACGACTCGTCCCGGCCGCTGACGCTCGGCGAACCGCATCCCGAGGTCCGCGAGGGCTGCTGCCCCGGGCCCTTCACGTTCGGTCAGCGGCGTCTGGCGCCCGGTGCCTCGACCACGCTCACCTTCGAGCTCGCGATGCACCCCGGGATGGATGGGTGGCACGACATCCTCGTCCACGTCCCGGTCGTCTCACGCGCCGCCGAGTCCGTCCTGGAGCTGGGCGTCACCGGCGATTTCCACGGCTCGCTCTGACGCGGCGCCGAGACGTCAGGCAACGGCGAGCCGGCTCGAGAGCGGCGTCTGGAACCGGGCCTTGAAGCGCACGTCGCCGAGCCACGAACACAAGCGGTCTCGCTCGGCATCGATCCGCTCGCGCGTCGCCCGATCGAGCGTCTCGAGCAGCGCGACCACGATCTCGCCGTCGGGCCTCTGGACCCATCCTCCGACGGCGCGGCCGTCGGCCCACACCGTGGGCCCGGCGTTCCCGTTGCGATCGAACAGCTCCGAGCCGTGGTCGCCCAGGTACCAGGCGCGGTCCTTCCATCCCATCACGGTTGGATCCAGTGAAGGCAGGAGCGCGACCCACGGCTCGGTCTCCTCGGTGGTCTCGACGTCGCCGGGCAGGACGTAGCCCACCCCGTCCGGGAGCCCGACCTCGACGGCGTCCACGGCCCGCAACGTGTCCTTCGCGAGCCTCGCCGTCCAGCCGGTCCACCAGCGGATGTCCGTCGAGGTCGCCGGCCCGAACGCGTGCAGCCATCGCCGCAGCAGCTCGGCGCACGCCTCGGCGTGATCGACCGTCGCGAGCGGCTCGCCGAGCCATGCCTCGGTCGGCGCCCACCGATACTGGCCCGACGTCCAGCCGCCGAGGGGCCGCCTCCGCACGATCCGGCCCTCGGTGGCCAGCAGGAACAGAACCCGCGTCGAGACGCCGACGGTCGCCGCCCAGGTCTTCCCCTCCCCGAACGTCAGCTTGCGCCCGAGGTCCGGAACGTCTTTGGTGAGCTCGCGGGCGGTCGCTTCTCCGCGGACGTGCAGCGCGTCGAGCGTGGCCGTCGCGACACGGTCGAGCCAGCGTTCACCGATGCCGGGACGGCAGACGCCCTGGTCCTCGAGCATGCGAACCAGACGACGGCGTTGGGCCGGCACGAGCGCTTCCGTGCACGCCTCCTGCATCACGGCGGCCAGGTGGCGTGGAACGACGAACAGCGTCCGACGCATCCCGA
>JBMDWR010000357.1:0-6571 GCA_048594645.1 Actinomycetota bacterium | reverse complement strand
GAGAGCCGCCTGGCGTCCTCGAGCAGGTCGTCGGTGGTCGCCGTCGCCAGGTGCGCCGCCAGTCGGTCCGCTCGCCCCGCGAGCTGGTCCACGGTGTCCGCCTCGCGTCCATGACCTTGCTCGCGAAGGCTCGACGCCGACGCGTGCATCGCGACGGCGAAAGCCTTCAGCTCGACCGCGGCGCGGCTCGAGCGTGTGTCGACCTCCGCCCGGACCCGGTCGACCGCCACCGTTCCAGCTGCGCCGACCATCGCCTTGCCGGCATCCTGCAACTGCTGCACCGACGTGGGTTCTGTCCTGTCCTGCGTGCTTGCCAATGGTCCCTCCGCTGCTCGAACAAGGTTGGTTCCCGAAGGTCGCAGGCAGGAAACGCGCTGTGTGTGGACGGCGACGCGTCCGGGAAAGACGCAAGCGCACCTGCGAGCCGAGGAGACGAGATGGCATCGGTCCCCACCGATCGACGGAACCTGCGCGAAGCGTCCACCCGCGAGCTGATCCGCTCGCTGCTGACGGACGTCCGGCTGGTCGCCGCGCACGAGGTCGAGCTCGCCAAGCTGGAGCTGAAGGACAAGACCGCCCGGCTGGGGATCGCCGGAGGGATCCTGGCGGGAGCCGCCCTGATAGCGGTGTTCGCGCTGGGCACGCTGACCGCGGCCGCCGTGCTGGGCCTCGCGATCGTCCTTCCGTCGTGGGCGGCGGCTCTCATCGTCGGCGGGGCGCTCGTGATCGTCGCGGTCGTCCTGTTCCTGGTCGGTCGCGCCAGGATGTGGTCGGCCGGGCTCCCCGCGCCGACGGACACGATCGAGGTGGCGAAGGAGGACGTGGCATGGGTGCGTCGGGAGACGGACCGCCTCCGGTCGACCGGGTAGCGGAGATCCGGGCCGAGATCCAGGCGGCGCGAGAACGGATCGCGGGGTCGCTCGACGCGTTGCGATTCAAGGCCGACGTACCCGCCCGCCTCGGCGATTCGCTGGGCGATGCGGCAGCGACGTTCACGGCGCATGTCCTCGATCGGGTGAAGCCGCAGGATGCCGGTTCCGCGTCCGGGCCTCCCGTCACGACGGCGGTATCGACGGAGACGGTCGTCGAAGAGGAGCCGGCTGAACCGTAGGACACGGCCTGGCCAAGCGGGCGGCGTGCATCCATGTTCGTCGAGGCGTGCGCGACGTCGAAGGTGGGTAGCCTTCAACCCGAACGCGACGCGTCGGGGGTGAACGAGGTGCAGGCGGCGGAGAAGATCCTCCGGCGTGCGGACGAGGAACACCAGCAGCGGGCCTGGCTCGCCTTCCCGTACGCGGTCATGAAGAAGTCCGGCGATGACCACACGGGAAATCTGGCGGCGCTGATCGCGTACTACGGGTTCCTATCGCTGTTCCCGCTGATGATGGTGTTCGTGACGCTGCTCGGCATGTTCCTGCGCAACAACCCCGAGCTGCAAGACACGATCAGGGCCTCCGCGCTCACGAACTTCCCCGTTCTCGGCGACCAGATCTCCGAAAACGTCAAGTCGTTGCGCGGCAGCGGTCTCGCCTTGGCGATCGGCCTTGCCCTCGCCCTGTGGGCGGGGCTCGGCGTGATGAAGGTGATGCAGACCGCCATGAACACCGTTTGGAACGTCCCCTACCGATACCGGCCCAACTTCTGGCTGTCGCTGCTCAGGGCGGTGCTGATGTTGGTGGTGCTCGGCGTGATCACCGTCGCCTCGGCCGCCGCCGGAAGCGTCGGCGCCGGAAGCGACAACTGGCTGTTCGGGATCGCCGGCATCACGTTGTCCGTCGTGCTCAACCTGATCCTGTTCCTCCTCGCGTTCCGCATCCTGACCGCCGAGGACGTGACCTGGGGCGACGTGTTCCCGGGCGCGATGCTCGCCGCGGTCGCGTGGACGGTGCTCCAGGCCCTCGGCGGCTACTACGTGAGCCATCAGCTCCAGGGCGCCAGTAACACGTACGGGACGTTCGCGACCGTGATCGGTCTGCTGGCATGGATCTACCTCGGTGCCCAGATCACGCTGTTCGCCGCCGAGGTGAACGTCGTCAAGAAACGCCGGCTCTGGCCGCGAGCCATCGTCCAGCCGCCCCTCACCGACGCGGACGAACGCGCCCTCAAGGGCTACGCCGAGCAGGAGGAGCGAAGGCCAGAAGAGGACGTAAGGGTCCGGATCGACGACCCTGAGCCGTCGCCGAACGACGCACCCGCGACGTGATCCGGTTGGGCGCCGTCCGTGGGCCGGCCGACCGACACTTCGGTGACACGGGACGATGAAGCGGCGTTCATCCGAAGGGATCGTGGTCGGGTTACTGGCGGTCCTCGCTGCGTCCGCTGCCGTGCCGGCACCGAACCTGAGCGGCTACCCGAACTCCATCGCAGCGGTCGGTGACTCGATCACTCGCGCATACAACACCGGTGCCGTCCCGTTCACCGACGCCTCGAGCAACTCCTGGTCGACCGGCAGCCGTGATCCCGTAAGGAGCCACTATCTGCGCGTTCTCGAAGCAGAGTCGGCCATCTTGGACAGGAACTTCAACGAGGCGCGGAGCGGGGCGAAGGTCCGAGACCTCGATGCGCAAGCTGCCTCCGTCAACGATCGAGCCGTCGCCTACGTCACGGTCCTGATCGGGGCCAACGATCTGTGCACTCGGACCGTTGACAGGATGACCTCGGTCGAGACGTTCCGCACGGAGTTCGAGGAAGCGGTTGCGGTGCTGTCGGCGGGATCACCACGTGCACGGATCTTCGTGGCGAGCATCCCGAACGTGTACCGGTTGTGGGTGATCCTGAAGGACAACCTGCTTGCCCGAACGGCGTGGCGCACGTTCGATATCTGCCGGTCCCTGCTCGAAGATCCGCGCTCCACGGATGCGGACGACGTTGCCCGGCGAAGAGCCGTGAGGCAACGCACGATCGCCTTCAACGCCGCGCTGGAAGACGTCTGCGCGATGTACATCCATTGCCGGTTCGACGACGACGCCGTCTTCGCCGATCCGTTCACTCCGGACGACGTGTCCAAGCGCGACTACTTCCATCCGTCGCTCGAGGGACAGGAGCGACTCGCGCGCGTGACATGGACGGCCACGTTCGACTTCACCGATGCGACGCCCCCGGTCTCGTCGGCAACGACGTCCCAAGGAGAGGGCGGTGCCGTCGTGACGCTCACGGCGACCGATGATGTGGGCGTCGGGGGCATCGAGTATCGGCTCAACCTCGGCGCCTGGCAGAGGTACGCGGCTCCGGTGGTGCTGCGGATGGGCGATAGCATCCGCTTCCGCGCCGTCGACGTGAACGGCAACACGGAGGCGACACACGTCCTGGCGGCCTGACGACTACAGAGATCGGAAGGCCATCAGGGACTCCCTTCCGGGTTCGAACCGACGAGGTGCCCGGCGTCTCTCACCGGAAACGGCTCGACGAGACCGAGCACATCCTCGGAGTTCGAAGCCGTCTCAGGTCATCGTGTGCGCCTGGTCTCCGCGGCCCTCGAGCACGTTCTTCCGCTGCTCGAACTCCTCTGAGGAGATCTCGCCCCGGGCGAAGCGTTCGGCGAGGATGTTCACCGCGCTCCTGCTGCCCTGGTGATCCGAGCCGTGAGCCTCGTGGCCCGACCCTCCGTGGCCCATCATCATTCTGGCCATCAGCCAGATACAGGCGACCATGACCAGGGCGCCGACGATCCACCATCCTCCTCCGCCCCACATCATCGCTATCACCCCACTGCGGTTGGAACGACGTTCCCCGTATCCCGATCGAGACCATGCTGTCCCGAGGAACGATCGAACATCTCCTGGCACTTCGCGATGGCACGGTCCCTGAGCGCCGGTCCGAAACGACGGAGCACGGCAACCGCGACCACCAACGCTACCGCGATGCCGACCACCTTCTTCACGTTGGCCTCCTCGTCCCGCGGTTAGGCGGTTCTCGGCGCTCCGCGGCCGCGTGCTCGCACCTCGCGTCCGGACCAGATGTTGTCGACCAGCCCGGTGATGAGGCAGAAGTCGAAGAGCCCGGCCGCAAATAGAACGGCCCCGAAGGCCCCGAGGACCCATCCCGCGACACCCCCGGCCAGCAGACCGGCGACGACCAGGGCGATCCCGATGATTCCCCTCGTTGCGCGCCCGGCCGTCGAGGCCATGAACTGACCGAACGGCGTTGACGCGACTCGCTCGCGGCGTGACATGACGCCCTCCCTACACCCGAACGGAATGGTTCCGAAGGAACATGCGCCTCGCCGCGGTGTCGCATCCCTCCCTTCACACCCGAGACGCGCACGGTACGGACCCGTTCAGGTTGCTCCGGTCGACAGGATGAGACAGGGCGATACGGCCCATGCCAAAGGGGACCTTCGGCTTCGGATGCACCCTCTGCAACCGGCCTCGGAGACGGTCCCAGATCGGGTCAGTCGCGGTCGGGCCACGGAGCGAGGTCGACCGCCGAGATCTCCCGGGCGAGCTCGACATCGCGCTCGCTCAGCGAGGCGAAGTGGCCGCGGGTGATCGTCCTCAGCCGAGCGGTGACGGCGTCGGGAGGGAGGTCAACGGAGGTACTCGTTCCTCGCCGAGTTGGCTTCCCGGATCGCCCCTACGCGGCGACCGTCACTTCCTCGCGCACCGCTCCGACCTCGAGCCGTTCGAGGATCTGATCGGTGTTCTCGCGGATCGCCGTGATGTTCTGGAACATCCACTTCGGCGGCGCCGTGTCAGGCATCCGTTCCAGGATCGCCTCCCAGTCGAGGCCCTTGGACCTTGCCACGAGCCGCCTCACGAGCAGAACCGCGCCCGCGACGGCCATGCCGAACAGCAACACCTTCTTCATCTCCACCTCCTGATGACGCTGTGCGCCGCGATCATCCGAGCCCCATCGCCGGGTGCGCCCCGCTCGGCTCTCGCTCGACCGCGTGGCGCACGGTGGCGAGGACCCAGAGCGCGGCCGTCAGGACCATCATCCAGACGAACGGTGCCTGTGTCCCCGTGACGAGGCCGATGATCAGAACGACCATCGTCGCAGCGCCGAGGATGGCCCCCAGCACCAGGAACCCGTCCTTGGCGACCGTTCGCGGCTGCACGGTCGCGATGTTCCAGAACCGATATCCACCGATGCCGCACATCGCGAGACCGATCACCCCGAGAGCGAGCGTCCCCGCCCGGTAGCTGCCCAGGAGCGGCCAGTCCCATCCGTTCAACACCGCCAGGGCGACGGCGCCGCCCACCACCGCCAGGATCGTCGCGACACCATCTCTCCACGTGAGACGCATGGCCATCACCTCGACTCCAGTGTCGCGCTGAGGCTCCGACCGGGAAGGGCTGAACGTCCCGAGTCGTCACGTCCTCGTGCCGGCGACCGCGTGCAGTGGTGGCAGCCTTCGCCGAAGGACAGCCGCCAGCCGTCAGGAGCTTGACAGCCGGATCTCCTTTAGCGGTGTCACGTGGGTGAGGTCGTCGTTGGATCCGACGATGTGCACGCTTTCGAATGGGCCGCTGTGGTCGAGGTCGAGTGCCTCGGCTTCGCGCAGAGCCCGATCGTAGCGAACCGGATCCAACGCCCTCGGCCGGGCCTCGAGCAGGTCGTGACTGTCGCGTTCCTCGACGAACGGTCCCAACCCGACGTGCGGCACGTACTGGTGCTCCGTCCACAGGTAGGGGCGCAGGATGCCTGTGTAGAGCTGGTCATGCAGAGCGATGATCATGTCGCGTCCCTCCTCCACGAGGAGGTACAACCAGTGATCCCACGACTTCATGAGCCCGTGCAGGCCCAACGCCGGTGAGAAGCGTTCCTGGGGCGGTATCGAAAGGCGTGACGCTCACGGCTGTTGCCGGGCACTTCCGTTCTTCACCGAGAAACGTTGGCACTTGCATTCTGAGTACAGACAGGGACCGTTGTCGCTGTGGACGAACTCGGTGTGCTCGCACCACGAGCACGACAACGTCAGCTTCGCTTCGACAGGCTCGAAGGGTTCCGCTCCACGGATGGATCTCTGCATGTCACCCTAACCGTAGGTCGTCTGAGCGAGGGCAACATCGGCTCATCGTCGGTTCCTGCGCGGCAGGATGCGCGAAGCATCGAGGGGATGGCCTACGACTCTGGACCGAGGGCGATGGGCGAAAGACGGAACCGTCGCCTGGCGCCCCTGGCGTCGGAGATCTAAGGTCATCGCAGATCCGGCCGGCGGTGACACAACCCGCGGCACAGGCGGATCCGCGGAAGGAGGGCCGGATATGGCCGAAGAACATCCAACCCCTCGCGAGGAAGGTTTCTGGATGCCGGCGGAATGGGAGCCTCACGAGGCGTGCCTGATGGAGTGGCCCACCGTCACCCGCACGACGCTGTGGGGCGATCGGTTCGACGAGGCCCGACGCGACTATGCTGCCGTGGCGAACGCGATCTCGGCTTTCGAGCCCGTCGTGATGGTCTGCGATCCCGATCAACAGGCGGAGGTCCGTCACTCCTGCGGCGAGGGCGTCGACGTCCTCCCCCTTCCGATCGACGATTCGTGGATGCGCGACAACGGCCCGATCTTCGTCCGAGACGAGCAGGGCCGCGTCGCCCTGGTTCACTTCCGGTTCAACTCGTGGGGCGAGAA
>JBMDWR010000356.1:0-1198 GCA_048594645.1 Actinomycetota bacterium | reverse complement strand
GCTGTCCCGTGGACTTCACGGGCTCGATGGTAGGCGGCGCGGTCGATACGATGCGCCGGGAGGTCCCATGGTCCGCAAGGCGGGCAAGCTGCACGTTCCGGATCGACCCGAGTACGAGCCGGACCCCGGTTCGCCTTCGGTCCCCGAGGTGATGTGGGAGGACGTCGAACGGCGTCTGCGATCCGAGCGCGACTACGGGCTCGTCACGACCCGGCCCGACGGACGATCCCACGCCGTTCCGGAGTGGGCCGTGTGGGTGGAAGAGGCGCTCTGGTTCACCTCGAGCCCGCGCACGGCGACCGCGCGGAACCTGGTGCGCGATGCCCGTGCCCTCGTCCACCTCGACAGCGGGCGCTGGCCCGTCGTGCTGGAAGGCCGGACGGAGCGGCCGGAGCCGGAGCACGTCCCGCAGGCGGTGGTCGAGGCGTACGAGGCCAAGTACGGATGGCGCATAGACCGAAGGGACGAGGGGATGCCGTTCATCGTGCTTCGCCCCGACGTCGCCGAGGAGCTGGCGAGCCGAGAACGTCCGCGGCTCGGCCGTCCGATGGGAGTTCGACGACTCCTAGACGATACGGCCGCTCGCACGCAGGTAACCGACGACCGCGCCGAAATCCTCGTCGCCCAAACCTGCTCCGACGGCCCCGTCGCAGCGCGCGGCCGCCGTCTCGGCCACGGTCAGCTGCGCGTCGTAACGCTTCGCCTCGTCGAAGATGATTTGCAGGTCTTTGCGCGCGAGGGCGAGCCGGAAGTACGAGGCGTCGTCCTCGCCCTTCAACCGGGGCCGCCAGCGGGCGATCATCGACGCGAGTGGGCCAGCCTCGAGGCTCTCGAGCACGGTGTCGATCGGCAGCCCCGCTCGGTCGGTCAGCGTCAGCAGCTCGCCGACGGCCACCAGGGTCGCGATCGACGCGGCGTTGCCGACGATCTTGAGCCACGCACCGGAGCCAGAGCGTCCGAGGTACATCGGCGTCCCGAACAAAGAGAGCAGGTCCGCATGCCGATCGAACACCTCTCGGTCGCCTCCGGCAAGGATGACAAGGCGACCGGCCTCCACGGATGGCACGCTGCCGAGCACGGGGGCGTCGAGGACGGCGACGGGCGCGAGGCGTTCGGCCACCGAGCCGATCACCGTCGGCCCGACCGTCGACATCTCGATCAGCGTCGCCGTCCGAGGGATCGCCGCCGCGGCGCCGTC
>JBMDWR010000355.1:0-4033 GCA_048594645.1 Actinomycetota bacterium | reverse complement strand
ACCACCCTGGCCCGCTCCCTCTTGGGACCGTGCCTGAGCGCCTTGGCGAGACAGTCGACCGCGGGCGTCCCCAGGTTGCCGAGGGCCTGGATCGCCGCCCAGCGGATCGTGGCGTCCTCGCCCTCCTCGACCTCCGTCGTGCGGAGCACAGAGACGCTGCCGATCAGCCCGAGCGCCACCGCCGCGCGACAGCGAACCTCGTCCGCCTGGTCCTGGAGCGCCGAGACGAGCGGACCCACCGCCCGCAGGTCGCCGATCCGCCCCAGGGCGAAGCACGCGGCGCCGCGCACCTGCGCGTACGGATCGTGGACCGCTCCCAGAAGGGTGGTGACGACGGCGTCTCCTCCCTCGGAGCGGCCGAGCCGATCGGCCGCGAACACCTTGGCTTCGAAGTCGCTCGCGGCGTCCTCGAGCACGGCGATCGCCTTCTCGACGTCGCCGGGGTGATCCCCCGGAGCCCGATGATCGAGGAGGTCCGTGCGCTCACCCTGCTCGATCACCTCGAACACCTCCTTGGCGTCGACACACTCTCGCTTCCTGACCACACGTTCGCGCATCGAGTGCAGGGGCGGCGAAGGGCCTTCGACCCCCTTCCGCCGGTCCGACCGCCCCGCGGGGTCGCTACGACCGAGCCCGGAACCCCAGCCTCCGAGTGGTCTAGAACGGCTTGTACACCATGAGCCAGAGGATCACGACGATGCCGATGGTCTCGATCCAGAAGATCGCCCACGGATGCAGCGACGCGACGGCCGTCGCGATCGCGGCGTCGCCGCCCGCGGCCAAGGCCGACCGGACGCGACGGAAGGCCGGTGCCGCGATCACGAACCCGACGACCGCGAGAACCAGCAGGGTGCCGGCGGCCGCCCACAACCCCCCCGTCGGCGAGTAGCCGACGCGGATCCAGTTCGCCGCGCCACCGACCACGAGCACCAGCAGTCCGACGTTCGACCAGACGATCGTGCTCCTCGACAGCCCGAGGAGAACTTCCAGCCGCTCCGGGTCGCGTTCCTTCCGCAGACGGAGCGTGACGGCGATGGAGACGCCGTGACCGGCGATGAACACCACGATGCCGGCGAAGTGGACGTACCGCCAGAACAGGTACCAGTTCACGCTCGCAGGCTATCGTCGCGCCCGCGGGGCGCGACCGGCCGGACGGCTGCGCCGCATGCGGCTCGGTCTGGCTCCGGGTAGGCTGTCCGCCGGCCCGCCCGGGTCGCAATTCGAGGAGGGATCCCGCGAGTGCTGGATGTCGCGAAGCAGGCCGTCGAGGCCGCCACGGCCGCCGGGGCCGACTACGCGGACGGACGCGTCGTCGCCGACGACACCGAGTCCATCACCGTGCGGAACCAGGAGATGGAGGGCATCGACCGGGCGACCTCGGAGGGTCTCGGCATCCGAGTCCTCCTGAACGGCTACTGGGGGTTCGCGGCGACGGCGCGCCAGGAGCCCGAGGAGATCGAGCGCGCCGCCCGGCTCGCCGTCGAGATCGCGAAGGCCGCCTCGCGGCTGCCGATGGAGCCCGTTCGCCTGGCCGAAGTCGAGCCGGTCAGCGGGACCTGGCACTCGCCGATGCAGGTGGACCCGTTCAACGTGCCGCTCGAAGAGAAGGTCGCCCTGTTGATGGAGGCGACGCGACGCATGCAGTCGGTGAAGGGCCTCGCGTTCGGAGAGGGCGGCATCGACCTGTTCCGCCGCAAGACGTACCTGGCCACCAGCGAGGGCACGGCCGTCGAGCAGACGACCGTCCAGTCCGGCGCCGGCATCGAGGCGACGGCGATCGACGAGGGCGAGATGCAGCGCCGGTCGTTCCCCAACTCGTTCCGCGGCCACATCGCCTCGGCCGGCTGGGAGCACATCCAGAAGCTCGGCCTGATCGAGGAGGCCGAACGCATGTCGACGGAGGCCGTCCACCTGCTCTCGGCGCAGGAGTGCCCGAGCGAGGTCACCACGCTCGTGCTCGACTCCGGCCAGGTCGAGCTCCAGATCCACGAATCGATCGGCCACCCCGTCGAGCTCGATCGCGTGCTCGGGATGGAGGAGGCGTACGCCGGCTCCTCGTTCGTCCGCCCGGACGATCGTGGTCGGCTGCGGTACGCGAGCCCGCTCGTCTCGATCACGGCGGACGCGACGCTGCCGGGCGGGCTGGGGTCGTTCGGGTGGGACGACGAGGGCGTCCCGGCGCAGCGCGTCCCGATCATCGTGGACGGCGTCTTCCAGGACTTCATCTCGAGCCGCGAGACCGCGAGCGTCCTCGGGCTTCGCTCGTCCGGGGCGATGCGCGCGGACGGGTGGGCGCACTACCCGCTGATAAGGATGACCAACATCTCGATCGAGCCTCGCGAGGGCTCGCTCGCCGACATCATCGGCGACACGGACGACGGCGTGTTCATGACGACGAACACGTCGTGGTCGATCGACGACCATCGCGTGAACTTCCAGTTCGGATGCGAGGTCGCGTGGCGCATCGAGAAGGGGCGGCTCACGACGATGTACCGCAACCCCAACTACACGGGGATCACCACTGAGTTCTGGGGCTCGTGCGACGCCGTCGGCGGACGCGAGGACTGGACGCTCTGGGGCACACCCAACTGCGGCAAGGGTCAGCCCGGACAGGTCGCCCGCGTCGGACACGGTGCGTCGCCCGCGCGCTTCCGAAACGTGCAGCTCGGGGTGCGCGGCTGATGCCCGGGATCATCGGTCCGGACGAGGTCCGCGCCGTGAGCGAGGCCGCCCTCAGCCTGCCGAACGCCGACGGTGTCGAGGTGCTGTTCATGCACGAGTGGGGCGGGTTGACCCGGTTCGCCTCCAACTCGATCCACCAGAGCACGCATCGAGAGGACACCGGGCTGCGGGTGCGTGTGGTCACGAACGGCCGCATCGGCGTGAGCGCGACGAACGACTTCTCGCTGGAGGGAGCGCGCAGGGCCGCGGAGAGCGCGTTCGAGATGGCGAGCGTCGTCGCGCCCGATCCGCTGTTCCCCGGGCTCGCGCCGCCCGCGCCGACGCCGGAGCAGCGATCGTCGTTCGACGAAGCCACGGCTGGCACCCGGCCCGACGAGCGCGCCGGAAGGGTCGCCGAGCTCGTGGCCCAGTGCCCTGACGGGTTCACGGCGGCCGGCGCGTACGAGACGCTCGCGAGCGAGGTCGCGGTCGTCAATACCGAGGGGCAGTTCTGCTGGGCCCCGTCGTCGCAGGCCTCGATGACCACGGTCGTGACGGGCGGCGACGGCGGCAGCGGGTTCGCGGAGGTCTTCGCCGCGAGCAGGGACGAGGTCGACCCGGTTGCGATCGGCAAGCGCGCCGCTAGGAAGGCCGTCGACTCGCAGTCGCCCCGCGACCTCGATCCCGGCCGCTATCCCGTCGTGCTCGAACCGGCGGCCGTCGCGACGCTCGTCGGTTTCCTGGCGTGGATCGGGTTCGGCGGGCGGTTCCTGTTCGAGGGCCGTTCGTGCTTCTCGGGCAAGGACGGGCAACGCGTCGCCGCACCGTCCGTCGGGATCTTCGACGACGCCCTCGCCGAGGGGACGCTCGGGCTCCCGTTCGACTTCGAGGGCGTACCGCGCTCGCGCGTCGACCTGATCAAGGACGGGGTGTTCGTGGGAGGCGTCTACGACCTCCGAACCGCCAAGGAAGCAGGGAGGCAGACCACGGGGCACGCGCTTCCCTCCCCCAACCCGGAGGGCCCGTTCCCGCTCAACCTGTTCATGGCGACGGGCGATGCGACCCTCGACGAGATGATCGGGGGAACCGAGCGCGGGCTCCTCGTCACCCGCTTCCACTACACGAACGTCGTCCACCCGGTCGAGTCGACGATCACCGGCATGACCCGCGATGGGACGTTCCTCATCGAGAACGGCGAGATCGCGCACCCCGTCAAGAACTTCCGCTTCACGCAGTCGATCCTCGAGGCCCTCGCCGAGACCGAGATGATCGGCAAGGACGCCGACCTCGCGAGCGAGTTCTTCTTCTCTGCCAGCCGCGTGCCGGCGCTGAAGGTCTCGACGTTCAACTTCAGCGGGCGCTCGGACCACTA
>JBMDWR010000354.1:0-6327 GCA_048594645.1 Actinomycetota bacterium | reverse complement strand
GTCTCGATCTCGGCCGCGGCATCCGGCGACGCGCCGAGCCAGGCCTGCATCGTCGTGAAGGCCGAGCGGCCGCTCCGCCGCCAGAGCCCTCGGGGCGTCACCTGAACGGTCGGGAGCGCGTACATCGCGTAGCCGAGCCCGTCGGGGTCGGCATCCGGCCACCGCACCGCGATCTCCTTCACTAGCTCGGCGCGCGTGCGCGGGCGCTCCTCGAGCCACGCGCGGAGCGCCGCGAACAGCTCGTCCATGTCGGCACTGCCGGCGGCGTTCCGCAGCGGGCTCGAGCCGTAGATCACGCCCTCGATAGCCGGCTGGACCAGCGCGCGGAGGCCGATGCCGTCACGGGCCGTCACGAGGTGGAGCGTCCCGCGGAGCAGGGTCATCCGGACGGCGCGCCGCCGCTCCAGCGCGCTGGACAGCGTCTCGGCTCGGAACGGCTCGACCCGCGACCACAGGGCGATGTAGGGATCGCGCGGCACCTGCGACTGGAGGGCGACGAGTCGCTCCACCGCCTCGAGTGCCGGCATCCGGCGACGCCGCAGGAGCATCTGCCGCTCGAGCAACGCGCGGTTCAGCGCGCGCTTCGTCAGGGTGGTGCGAGGTGACGCCACCCCGGTCACGATAATGACCGGCGAACGCGGCGTGGGGGCGTCAGGGGTCGCGGACGACGCGGTAGCGCAGGTGCGTGGCGTGCGGGCTCTCGCTCACCCCGACGAACTCCAGCGTGACGTGTTCGTCCACTCCCTCGCCGAACAGCGGCGTGCCGCTGCCGAACAGCACGGGCACGACGTGTATCGAGATCTCGTCGATCACGCCGGCGTCGATCAGCTGCCGCCCGACGTCGCCACCCATGACGCTGATGTTCCTGTCGCCCGCGGTCTCGCGCGCCCGGGCGAGCGCGGTCTCGAGGTCGTCGACGAACGTGTACACGCCCCCTTCAGGGACGTCCTTGGGCACACCGTGCGACAGCACGAACAGCGGGATGCGAGCGGCCCCGGTCGGCCCGTCCGCGTCCCAGTACGGAATCGACATGTCGTAGGTTCGCCGGCCGCAGATCACCGCACCGAGCCGATCGACCTCTCGCTCGAGCATCTCCCTGCCGGCCTCGTCCTCGAAGGCCCACTCGTGGAGCCGCTCCCCGTCGTCACCGAGCCCGGCCTCGAGCCGGACGTTCGCCCCGGCGATGAAGCCGTCGAGCGACATGCTCTTGTCGTAGATCACGCTGCCCATTCGCTGTCTCCTCCGGTCGGCCCACGGTCTCGAGCACCGGCCAGGTTCTACCAAAGTCGAAGCGCGCATCCTCGTCCTCGACATCGAGATCGACCCATGGTTCCTCTCGGTAGGGGCCGTCTAGCCCTTCCGCGCCTGGAGAGCTGGAGGACGCTCGACAGGTTCGTATCGGTTCGCGCCTCGGCCGTGAAAGGGGGGGTGCGGCGGGACCGGAAACGCGTGTTCCGGAAGCCATTCCGCTTGAGCGGGAGGGAGGTCGTCATGGCACGACGCGAGCGAGTTGCGCCGACGCCGTTCGGCCAGTTCATGGCCTTGACGGCGGGCCGTGTTACCAGGGGGGTGATCGGGATCGCCCTGATCGTCGCCGGGTCCTGGTCGGCGGCATCGGGGGATGGGTCCTCGGGGCTTTCGGGGTCGTCCTGTTGGCAGCCGGACTGTTCGACTTCTGCCTCATCACCGGGCTCATCGACAACATCTGGTCCGGGCGCGAGGTGAGGGCCCGGGGTAGCCGCAGGGCGCCGCGAACCGCCTAGGCGGCTCGACGACTCCGACGAGGAGGCCAACGTGAAGAAGATGATCGGCATCGCGGTGGCGTTGGCGGTCGTCCTCGCCGTGCTGCGTCGTTTCGGGCCGGCGCTGCGCGACCGCGCGATCGCCGAGTGCCAGAAGATGTTCGAACGTTCCGCCGAGGAACGTGCTCTGGATACGGAGCGGGAGAACCTCGTTCCGGCCGCAGCGGAGTGATGGCGATGATGTGGGGCGGAGGAGGCTGGTGGGTGATCGGCGTGCTCGTCATGGTGGCCTGCGTCTACATGATGGTCCGGATGATGAACCACGGCGGTTCGGGGCCCGGTGGCCACGGAGACGTCGAAGGCCAGGGCAACCGGAGCGCCGGCGACATCCTGGCCGAGCGGTTCGCTAGGGGCGAGATCTCCGAAGAGGAGTTCGAGCAACGGAGGCGGGTGCTCGAACACCGACCCTCGTAGGGCGGGATGCGGACGGGCGGACCATCAGCCCAACGTGCCGCGGCGGCGCTGATCATCCGGTGTGACGGAACGGCGTAGCGTCCATCCGGATGTCGAAGCGCGAGGACTACCGCAGACGGCTCGCGGAGCTCGACGAATGGGAGCCGTTCCTCCTGGCGGAGTCAGGCCTTCCGGGCCCGCGCGGCAACATCGAGCTCGGCCAAGCCGTCGCCGACGTCGGAACGCCGGAGCGGTTCGAGCGCCTGCTTACCTGGACGCCCGATCGAGCGCCGACCGGGAGCCGGGAGGAGTTCCTCGCGTTCTGCGGCACGATCGGACTCGGACAGCTCGTCGTCGAGGGACGGACGGAGCTGCTGCCACGTCTGCGCTCGCTCGCGTCGGACCCGCGATGGCGCGTGCGCGAGGCGGTGGCGATGGCGCTGCAGCGGGTGGGAGCGGTAGACCTGGGGCTGCTCATCGTGGAGATGCGCTCCTGGGTGGATGGGAACGACTTCGAACGTCGCGCCGCGGCGGCCGCGCTCTGCGAGCCCGCCCTCCTCGAGGACGAACGGGACGTCCGACAGGTGCTGGAGTTGTTGGACCGGATCACGGCCGGGATGACGCGGGCGACGGATCGGCGCACCGACGGGTTCCTCGCTCTGCGCAAGGGAATGGCTTATTGCTGGAGCGTCGCGGTCGCGGCAGCGCCCGAAGCCGGACGTCCTCTGATGGAGAAGTGGATGCGGGCGGACGACCGCGACGTCAGGTGGGTAATGAAGCAGAACCTCTCGAAGCGGCGGATCCGCGTCGCCGGCTTGGACTGGGTCGAGCGGTGGCAGCGCGAGCTCGGCCGATCGACGGGCTAACGCGCGCGCTGCCAGTCCATCGGAGTTGACAACCACCTGCGTGTCATCCATCTCCGCGACCGATACGTCGGAACCGAGCGTCTTCTCCTCGGCCTGGTCCGGGACGAACGATGCTCGGTGGCGAGATCCTGGCCGCGGGAGGCCTCGACCCGGAGCGTGTTCGCGTCGAGGTGATCCGCGAGCTTGCGACCGGTGGCGACCGACCGGGGCGCACCGCCTGACTCGCCGGCCGGTCTTAGCCGTCCATCCCCTCGGTGTCAGTCGACCCAACCCGGACGGACGAGGCCGGACTCGTACGCGATCACCACCATCTGCGCGCGGTCCCGAACGCGGAGCTTGTTCATCGCCCTGCTAACGTGCGTCTTCGCGGTGGCCGGGCTAAGGAACAGCCGCTCGGCGATCTCCGTGTTCGAGAGACCCTCGCCCACGAGGGCGACGACTTCCCGCTCCCGTTCGGTGAGCTCGTCGAGTCCCCCGGCCGGCGGCGGCTCCTTAGCGTGGGTCGCGAACTCGGCCAGCAGGCGCTTGGTCACGCTCGGCGACAGGAGCGCCTCGCCCGCCGCGACCACCCGAACGGCCTGGATCAGCTCCTCGGGTTCCGTGTCCTTGACCAGGAACCCGCTCGCTCCCGACCGGATCGCCTCGAACACGTATTCGTCCAGGCCGAACGTCGTCAAGATGACGATCTTCACGTCGGCCAAGCGCTCGTCCTCGACGATCGCGCGCGTGGCCGCTAGGCCGTCGACCCCCGGCATCCGGATGTCCATCAGCGCGACGTCGGGTCCGACCTCCGATGCGAGGCGGACGGCCTCCTCGCCATCGCTCGCCTCACCGACGACCTCGATGTCGTCCACGGCGTCCAGGAGCGATCGGAACCCCGCCCGCACCAGCGCCTGGTCGTCGGCCAGCAGCACGCGGATCATCGGACGCTCACTCATCGCCCCAGTCACTCCCGAGCGCCGCTGACGGCGAACAGCCGCCACCGGTCCGGAACGCCCTTGAGCTCGTGGTCGCCGCGATACTCGAACCCGATCCCCGAGCCGCTCGCGAGGTCGCGAACCGTGCTCGACACGACGACCTCGCCCGGCGAACCGAGGGCGGCCACCCGGGCACCGATGTTCACGGCGATCCCGCCCACGTCGTCCCCACGCAGCTCGACCTCGCCCGAATGCAACCCGATGCGGACGTCGATCTCGAGCGCCCGCAGCTTCTCGCGCATCGCGAGCGCGCATCGGATCGCGCGGGTCGGCGCGTCGAACAGCGCGAGGAAGCCGTCGCCGGTCGTCTTGATCTCGCGCCCACCGTGCTCCGCGAGCAGCCGTCGGACCAGCTCGTCGTGCCGGTCCAGCATCCCGCGCCAGCTCCGGTCCCCGATCTCGGCCGCTCGCTCCGTGGACGCGACGATGTCGCTGAACATCACGGTCGCGAGGATCCGATCGGGTTCGGAGGCGGCCGGGGGACGCGTCCGATCCCTTGGCGGTGACGGCGCCGATCAGCCGCCGGGTGATGTCGGGCGACAGCAGCGGATCCCCCCGGGCCACGGTTCGAACACCGTGCAAGAGCACGTCCGGCTCGGTGTCTTTGAGGAGGAACCCGCTCGCCCCGAGGCGCAGGGCCTCGTACACGTAATCGTCCTCGTCGAACGTCGTGAGGATCACGATCCGCGTCCGGTCCAGGCGCTCCTCCTGCAGGATCTTCCGCGTGGCCTCGAGCCCGTCCATCCCGGGCATCCGGATGTCCATCAACACGACGTCGGGGACGAACTCCACGGCGCCGCGGAGGGCGGCCTCGCCGTCGTCGGCCTCGCCCACCACCTCGATGTCCGGCTGGGCGTCGAGCAGCGCCCGAAAGCCCGCCCGGACCAGCGCCTGGTCGTCGGCGAGCAGGACCCGGATCACGCCGCGCCGTCCAGCGGAAGCGTGGCTCGTACCCGGAAGCCTCCGTCGGGGCGCGGCCCGGCCTCGAGCTCGCCTCCGAGCGCGGACGCACGCTCCCGCATGCCGAGGATCCCCCTGCCCCCGCCGGTCGCGTTCGGCGCGGCGGCGCCTCGCCCGTCGTCTTCGATCTGGACGGTGAGGTCGTGCGGTCCATAGGTCACGAGCACGGTGGCCGTCGCATCGCCGGCGTGCCGCGTCACGTTGGTGAGCGCCTCCTGGATGATGCGGAACGCCGCCTGCTCGACGCCGAAGGGCAGGGGCCGGGCTTCGCCCTCGGTCTCCGTTCGGACCTCCAGACCGGCCGTCTTCGCCTGCGACGCCAGGTCGTTCAACCGGTCGAGGGTGAGGACGGGCGCGCGCGGGGCCGGCTCGCCGCCCTGCCGTAGGATCTCAAGGACCGAACGGAGCTCGCCGAGCGCCTCCTTGCTGGCGTCCTTGATCGCCGTGAGCGACGCGCGCGCCTGTTCCGGCAGCTCGTGCTGCAGATGGAGCGCCACCCCAGACTGGACGTTGATCAGCGACAGGTGATGACCCAGCGCATCGTGCAGCTCCCGGGCGATGCGGAGCCGTTCCTCGCTGGTGCGCCGGAGGGCCTCCTCCTCGCGCATCCGGGCCGTCTCGGCGATCCGCTCGCGCCGATTGCGCACGATGACGCCTGCCCCGAGGATCACCAGGAGCCAGGCGGCGAGACCGATGAGGTTCGCGATCGAGGGTGCCGGCTCGTCCCGTAGGAGGTAGTCCAGCCACGGGAAGATCGCGAACCCGACGGCCGCGATGATCGCCGCCGTCCACAGATACCCCTCCACGACGGCGGAGAACGAGGCCACGACGAGCGCGATCCAGATCGGGCCGTTCGGGTAGTCGAGGACGAAGTAGATGAGCGTGACGCCGATGACGCCGAGCAGGACGCCGACCGGCCACCGCCGCCGGAAGGCGAGCGGCCCGGCGGCGACGATCAGGAGCGCGACCGTGCCCGCGTCGAACCCTCGCCGCGCCGGCTGCCCGTGTGAAGCGAAGTACGTGCCCACGACGAAGAACACGGCGAGTCCGAGGGCCAGGACGCCGTCCAGCCGCCGAGCCCTTCGCGCAGCAACGTCCGGGTCGTCCCACAGGTTCATCGCCATCGGCTCCGAGCCTAGGTCGGCGGGCCGGCTCCCGCCATGGGCGCTGGGGAGCGTCCTCACGTACTCCTCCGGGGTACATCCAGCCGACGACCCACCACCACGCCTGCCCGAAGGAGTTCCCCCGAAGCCTCCCCCAGGTCGACGACGACACGAGCGCCCAGGCGCAGCGTGGGGACAGCGGATCGAAGGAGGTGTTCGAGATGGT
>JBMDWR010000353.1:0-4145 GCA_048594645.1 Actinomycetota bacterium | reverse complement strand
GAAGGAGGCTTGCAGAGCCGCGCTGTGAGGTAGGTCGAGCGCATCCCCCGCTGGTGAGCAGCGAGGACAACGACGGTGCGCCGCAGCGCACGCGTACATCGACCGCCCTGGGTTCCGCTCTGCACCCAGGATGGTCCCCGGTGTCCCGAGATCGCCCCCTTGGATGCCCGCTCGGTGCGATCGTCCCGATGCGTGACGGCGGTGCTACGCGGTCGCCGTCGCCGTGACGGGATCTCGCTTCACCGCCACGGGCTCGGCAGGATCGTCGACGCCGAGCCACAGCGCGAACACCGAGCCGTGGGCATCGGATCGCTCCAGCCACACCTTGGCCCCGAGCCGCTCGGCGGCACGTCGACAGATGTACAGACCCATCCCGACGCCACCGACGCGCCGCGTGGTCGACTGGTCGACCTGGTAGAAGCGATCGAAGATCCTGCCCTGCTCCTCGGGATCGATGCCGTGACCGCGATCGTGCACGCGCACGACGACGCCCGCGCGCTCGACGCTGGTCGAGATCGTCACGGGCTGGTCATCGGGCGAGTACTTCAGGGCGTTGTCGACGAGGTTGCGCAGGATCCGGTACACGTCGTCTTCCACGCTTCGAACCGGCGGGATCAGGTCAGGGCCGACGACGTCGATCTCTCGTCGCAGGCCCCCGTGCGACTCGTCGGCGGCCACACGGTCGATCAAGGCGCGCAGGTCGATGACGTCGGTGACGTCGGAGGATATCTCGGACGACTCGACGCGCGATGCGAACAGGAGATTCTCGATCAGCTGCTCGAGGCGATCCGCGTTCCTGTCCACCGCGAGCAGGAACTCGTGCTGCTCGCCTTGCGTGAGCGTGACGTCCGTCCGCAGGAGCGTCTTGGCGAACCCCTGAACGTTCGTGATCGGCGTTCGCAGTTCGTGCGAGACCGTCGCGACGAAGTCGTCCTTGAGCCGGTTCATCTCCGTCTCGTGCGCGAGCGTGCGTTCCAGACGTTCGAGCAGGAGGGCGTTGCGGATCGCGACGGCCACGTGGTTGGCGAGTGTCCGGAGGAGATCGACGTCGTCTTCGTCGAACGTGTCGAAGTCCCCGAGCCGGTTGGCGACCGTGAGGACCCCGAGCAGGTCGTCGTCCGATGACACGGGCACGACGATCGCGTCGTGGATCTGCCGTTCACCGAAGAATCGTCGAAGCGCCTCGTTCCGGATCGGGCGGGACAGTAGGACCGCCTCGCGTTCCGACGCCACGCGCGCCCACACGCCTTCGGTGGGGTCGAGAGACGCGGGCTCGAAGCCGCTGCGGATCTCCCCAGGGCCGATCTGATACCGCATGGCCGCTTGTCCATCGTCCCCGAGCCAAAGGAACGCCTCGGCGATGTCCGCGTTGAACATCTCGCGCATGTGCTGGAGCAGTACCGGGACGACGTCCTCGCGGTGGAGCGAACGCTGCGCGAGTTCCGTCGCTCGCTGCAGTTGCAGGACGTCGTCGTGCTTGCGCTGGACATCGGTGACGGCCTTGCCCGCGAAATAGGTCGTTGCGACCGGGGCCGCCATCAGGAAGATCGCGGCCGGATGCTCCATGGAGACCATGAGCGTGACCAGACCGAGCGCCGTGCTCGTGACCGTCAACGCGCTGCCGACGCCGACGACCTGGTCGAACAGCCTGAGTCGACCTTCCGACAGAGAGATTGCAAGGTTGATCAGCATCCCGCCCATGCCGTCCGCGAGCAGGGTGACGGCGAGCACCACCAGCCAGATCGCCGGCCATCCCTCGGGGAGGATCGGGCGAGCCAGCGACAGGATGAGGATCGCGAGCATGGTCGTGGAGGCACGTTGGGCGACGTTGAACGAGAGGCGAACCGGGTTCTGCCGACGGACGGCGAGCGCCGAAGCGAGGCCCACGGACTGTGCGAGCACCAGCCCGCCGGGTGAGATGAGCGTGAGCCCGAAGACCAGCGGGAGCTCGGACAGCGAGAACGAGTGGGCGTGTCTCGCGATGCGGATGTGCATGACGAACACCTCTGCGACGCCGAACGCGACCGCGAGCAGCCAGAGCGGGACGACCGGTCCATCGCGGAGCAGCGGCTGCTGCTCCGGGACGGCGAGCCACATGAGGATCGTGAGGACGACGAGGAACGACGTGAGGAGCCATACGCGGGCCGTGCGCGAGATCGCCCGAACGCGGCCCCGCACCTAGTCGCCCCAGATCGTGCTCGCCCAAGCCCCCGACGACAGGGACGACGGAGCGTCGTCCGATCCCCAGGACCCCGCCGACCATCCGGATCCGCTCCAGGTCCGACCGGACCAGGTTCGAGCGCTCCAGGTTCGGCCCGACCATGCCGCTCCGCTCCAGGTTCGAGCCGACCACGTCCGGGCGCTCCAGCTGGAGCCGCACCAGCAATCGCCCGACCAGGTCCTCGCGTTCCACTCTCCGCCGGACCACGTGGTGCCGTCCCAGCTGTTCGACGCCCACGTGGTGGCGTCCCAGGGATCACCGAAGATCGTCTGTTCGCCATCGAGGATCGCTCCCTCGTCCTCGATGGCGATCGAACCCCGCGCCAGCTGGAGGGATCCGAGACCCGTCGAGCGCGGCCACGTCTGAACGGCATCGGCGAGGGTGGAAACCTTGGCCTCCCTCGCACGGTGGAGGTTGATCAGACCCGAACCCTGCGCGACCGGATCCGCGTTGGGGAGCGGAACCGCCGTCTGCATCAGCAGGGCCTTCACCTGGTCCGGGGTGAGCTCCGGATGTTGGTCCAGGATCGTCGCGACCGCTCCGGATACGATCGCGGCGGCCTGAGAAGAACCGCTGCCCTTGAAGAAGCGAGGCGTCGCTCCCAGCCGCGCCGCCGCGTTCGCCTCGTCGACGTAGCTCCCGGGATCGCGCAGGCTGATGATGGACTTGCCCGGCGCGACGATGTCCGGATGCCGCACATCGTTGCCACGCGATTGCCATGGGGGGATGACGTCGTCCTTGGGGTCGTCCGTACCTCGCGTGTCGTCGCCACCGACGGCGATCACGTACGGGTCGTAGGCGGGGTTGTTGAGCTGCGGCGTGCCGAAGCCAGAGTTCCCCGCCGCGACGACGACCACGATGCCGTGGAACCATGCGACCTCGGCGGCGTAGGCAAGTGGATCGAGCATGTAGTCCTGCGTGCCGTCGGTCCCGAACGACAGGTTGAGGACGCGGATGTTCAGCCCGTCGGTGTTGCGGTGCTGGACGACCCAGTCGATCGCGGCGATCACCTGCGACACGTCGCTCGCGCCGTCGCTCGATGCGACCTTGATCGAGACGACGCGGGCGCCGGGAGCGGCGCCGACGAAGAAGCGATCCATCTCCTCGTCTTCCTTGCCGGGCGGGATCGCTGCATCTCGCCCCGCGATCAGGCCCGCCATGTGCGTGCCGTGACCGTACGTATCGATGTTCGTCAGGTTCGACGCCTGCGAGTCGAACGAGAGGTCGGGTCCGTTGATCACCTGGAGGTCCAGGCCGGGCACCGGCGCAACGCCGGAGTCGATCAGCGCGACGTCGACCCCCTCGCCCCGCCATCCCCGCTGCCACATCTCGTGCAGCTTCGTGTTCTTCGCCACCTTCATCCACGAGCCCGGGTGCTTATTCGGGTCGATCCCATCGACGTTGCCGAGCAGTCGGACCGTGGCGTCGGGGGTCACCGAGAGGATCGCCGGAGAGCGCTGGAGCACGTCGAGATCCGACGACGGCACTTCGGCGACGAACCCATCGATGATCGAGATGCGACGACCGACCGTTCCCCCGAGGTCGAGAACGAGACGTTCGGCCACGTCGACGGAACCCGCGGCTCCGCGGACGATCACCGGCACCAGCTGCCCGGGTCCGCGGCTCTGGGCGGGAGGGACGGCAAGGGTCGTGAGCACGAGCATCGCGACGATCACGCCGATCGGAACGAGGCGACGGGCGCGGCCGAGCCTCGCCGCGAACGATGACCGTCGGACCACCGCGAAGACTCCGACGTTCACGGCGACGATGGTGGATGGAGGGTCGGTCATGACGGCCCTCATGTTGGGGGAGGCGATGTAGTCCTCGCATCCGACGGATGATCTCTTTCCAACCTCGCGTCGCCCCACGACCGATGGCGGACACGCCGGCGTCGGCGTCGGACGCCTTTCGACCTAGCCGGTCG
>JBMDWR010000352.1:0-1722 GCA_048594645.1 Actinomycetota bacterium | reverse complement strand
CCGTCTGGATCCAGACGATCGTGTCGGTCGTGATCGTGAGCGCGGTCGCCTTGGTGGGCATCCTCCTGCTCGTCGTCCGAGAAGGGCTGCTCAAGCGCGTCGTCCCCGTCCTCATCAGCTTCGCGGTGGGGGCGCTCCTCGGCGACGCGCTGTTCCACATCCTGCCGGAGCTCGCCGAGACCGGCGGCATCACGGTCGGCATCTCGTGGGTCATGGTGGCGGCGATCATCGGGTTCTTCGTCCTCGAGAAGTTCATCCACATGCATCACCGGCTCGAGGCGCCGGCACACGGGCACATCCATCCGGTCGCCCTCACCAACCTGCTCGGTGACGGCCTCCACAACTTCGTGGACGGCGCGATCATCGCCGGCTCGTACCTCGCGAGCGCGCCGCTCGGCATCGCCACGACGGCGGCGGTCGTGCTGCACGAGATCCCGCAGGAGATGGGCGACCTCGGCGTGCTGGTGCACGCCGGTCTCACGCCGAGGCGCGCGCTGGTGTTCAACGTCGCGACGGCGGTGAGCGCGATCGCGGGCGCCGTCCTTACGCTGATGCTCGAGGACGCCGTGGGCGGCGTGGCGCGCCCGATGCTGGCGCTCTCGGCAGGTGCGTTCATCTACATCGCCGGAGCGGACCTGATCCCCGAGCTGCACCGGGCGACCGAGCTGCGGGTCTCCGTCCTCCAGTTCGTGAGCGTCGCGGCGGGGTTCGGGGTGATGGCCGCCCTCCTCGCGCTGGACTAGGCATCTCGCAGCGCGCGGTTCAGCGCCCGGGCGATCTCCTCCTTGCCGAACCCGAGCTGCGCACCACGCCTGGCGAACGCAGCGGCGGCCTCCGCGAGCCGGCGTTCCGCGTCAGGAAGGCGTTCGGGAAGCCGTTCGACGACGAACGTCCCGGCGCGCCCGCGCCCCTCGATCAGCCCGTCGTACTCGAGAGCGCGGTACGCCTTCGCGACCGTGTTCGCGGCAAGGCCGAGGTCGTCGGCGAGGGCTCGAACCGTGGGCAGGCGGGCGCCCGGCGCGAGGGAGCCGCGATGGATCCTCTCGGAGATCGCGGTGGCGAGCTGCTCGGACGGTGGTTGCCGCGACCGCTCGTCGAACGTGATCCGCACGCTCGCATCATCCCCCGCCCGGCTGCGCGGGACGTGTAACGTCCTTCGGCGATGGGCGTGCGTGTCGGCATCGGGCTCTTCACGGCCCAGATCCCCGCGAGCTCGGACCGAACGTTCGAGCAGGAGTATCGGGAGACCCTCGAGCTCGTGCGCCTCTCCGAGCAGCTCGGGTTCGACTCCGCGTGGGTGAGCGAGCACCACGGCGCGGGGGACGGGTACCTGCCGTCGCTCCTTCCGATGCTGGCGGCGTTCGCGGCGGTGACCGAACGGATCCAGCTGGGCACCGGCGTCGTGCTCACACCGCTGCACGACCCGATCCGGCTTGCCGAGGACGCGGCCGTCGTCGACCAGCTCTCGGGCGGCAGGCTTCTGCTCGGTCTCGGCAACGCGTGGCGCGCCGAGGAGTTCCGGATGTTCGGCTCGCCGAAGGCCGAACGCGGCGCCCGCACCGAGGAGACGGTCGAGGTGCTGCGGCGCGCCTGGACCGGACGGCGCTTCTCGTTCGAGGGTCGGACGCTCCGCTACGACCGGGTCAAGGTGACGCCACGCCCCGCTCGCGAGGGCGGGCCGCCGATCGTGCTCGGCGGGTACGAGCGCAAGGCGGTGATCCG
>JBMDWR010000351.1:0-8635 GCA_048594645.1 Actinomycetota bacterium | reverse complement strand
TTCGGCATGAACGTGGCGTAGATGCCGAACTCCTGCGCGACCTCCTTCACCGTCAACCGGTACGTCATCACGTTGTCGGCCATCGTGAGCGCGTCGGCGTACCGGAGGTCGATCTCGTGCTGGCTGGGGGCGACCTCGTGGTGGACGTACTCGACCGGGATGCCCATCGACTCCAGGTACGCGACGGTGCGCTTGCGCCAGTCCGTGGCGACGTCGAGCGGGGTCTCGTCGAAGTACCCGCTCTGGTCCAGGAACGCCGGCTGCTCGACGTCCTTGAAGTAGAAGTACTCGAGCTCGGGCCCCACGTAGAACGTGTATCCGAGGTCCGCGGCACGCTTCAGCTGCCGCTTCAGGACGTACCGCGGGTCACCCTCGAACGGCGTCCCGTCCGGGTTGAGCACGTCGCAGAACATGCGCGCGACCTGCGCCTCGGTCTTCCACGGGATCAGCTGGAACGTGGAGGCGTCGGGGACCGCGACCATGTCCGACTCCTGGATCCGGCTGAACCCGTCGATCGAGGAGCCGTCGAAGCCCATCCCCTCGGCGAACGCTCCCTCCAGCTCCTGCGAGGTGATCGTGAACGCCTTCAGGAACCCCAGCACGTCGGTGAACCACAGCCGGATATACCGGATCCCGCGCTCCTCGATCGTCCGCAGGACGTACTCGATCTCGTCGGACCGCGCCATGGCCGGAGCGTAACCGAACGGCACCGTCGCGCCGTTACGCCGGCGTTAATTCGCCAGCATCGCCGCGCGATCGGGCGGGGCGCAACGGCTACCGTGTCGTCATGCTGGACCAGTCGTCGGAGGCGTTCGAGGCGCTGATCTCCGAGGCTCCGGATCCTCACCTGGCTCGCGTCGCGCTCTCACGGGTGGGCGAGCACGCCGTCGCGCGTGAGGCGCTCGATCGTGCCGACGTCCGAGCTGTCGTCGTTCGGTTGCTCGGGTTCTCGACGGCCGCGGCCGACTTCCTGCTCGCCCACCCTGACGAGACGGCGGCCGTGGCGGACGCGCGGAGGCCGTCGCGAGCCGATCTCGAGACGGAACTCGAACGCGACGTCGGGCGCCTGGGCATCCGAGACGCGCTGCGTCGGTTCCGCCATCGCTCGCTGCTGCGTGTCGCGGCCCGAGACCTCTCGAACGCGGCCCTCGAGGACGTCGTCGCGGAGATCTCGGACGTGGCGGAGGTCTGTCTCCAGGCGGCGTGCCGAGAAGCCGCTCCCGAAGGGATCGCGATCGTCGCCCTTGGGAAGCTCGGTGGCGCCGAGCTCAACTACGCCTCGGATGTCGACGTGGTGTTCGTCCATGATGGTTCAGGCCCCGAGCGGCAGGGCGCTGCCGAACGCGCATGCGCGGTGCTCGTCCGGCTCCTGTCCGAACCGACGGCCGAAGGCATCGCGCTTCGCGTCGACCCGACGCTTCGCCCCGGGGGACGGCGCGGCGCGTTGTCACGCTCGCTGGAGGCGATGCGCGAGTACTACGCCGACCAGGCGGCGACCTGGGAGCGTCAGGCGCTGATCAAGGCGCGGCCGGTTGCCGGACGCGCCGACCTCGGCGCCGCGTTCGTCGAGGCCGTGTCCCCGTTCGTCTTCCCGACCGAGCTCGAGCCCGCCGCGATCGAGGAGGTCCGGCGCGTCAAGGTCCGGCTCGAGGAGTACGTGCGCGCCGCCGGCAAGGCGACCACCGAGGTGAAGCGCGGCCACGGCGGCATCCGCGACGTCGAGTTCGCCGTCCAGCTCCTGCAGATCGTTCACGGCCGGCGCGACGGGCGACTTCGCGAGCCCAACACCCTCCGCGCGCTCGCCGTGCTCGCGAACGAAGGGTACGTCGGCCGGGAGGACGCCGCCGCCCTCTCGGACGCGTACCGGTTCCTCCGCCGGCTCGAGCATCGTCTTCAGATCGTCCGCGACCTCCAGACGCACGAGCTCCCGGCCGATCCGGCATCGCGGAAGGTCATCGCGCGGTCGCTCGACATGGCGAGCGCGAGGGAGCTCGAGGCCGAATACGAGCGCCAGACGGGTCTGGTCCGCGGCCTCCACGAGAGGCTCTTCTACCGGCCGCTGCTCGAGTCGTTCGCCGGTCGGGCGACCCCGCGGCCGGGTGTCGATCGCGAAGCCACGGAGGAGCTCCTGGCCGGCCTCGGCTTCGAGAAGCCTGCCTCGTCGTACGAGCTGCTCGCTCGGCTCGTCGACCCCGCGACGCATCTCGGGAAGGTCCTCGCGCACGTGTTCCCCGTGATCGCGCCCGCGCTGGCGCTTTCGGCGAACCCCGATGCCGCCCTCGTGCACCTCGAACGCGTGGTGTCGGCGTGCCGCGACGCCCCGAACGTCGCCGATGCGCTGGCGAGCGATCCCAGCGCGGCCCGTCGACTCGCGCATGTCGTAGCCGTGAGCTCCTTCGCGACCGACCTCCTCGTGTCGGAGCCTGCCCGGGTGCTCGCTCTGCAGAACGTCGCGTCGCCGAGCGACACGCGTTCGTCGCTCGTCGCGGTCACCGCGCGTCACGCGGCGGGGGAGCTCGGCCCGGACGAGACCGGTCGCGCGCTCTCCCAGGTGGCGGACGAGGTCGTTCGGGAGGCCCTCGACGAGGCCGAACCGGACCGGCCGTTCGCCGTGATCGGTCTCGGCAAGCTGGGAGCGGAGGAGCTGAACTTCGCCTCGGACCTGGACGTCGTGTTCGTTCATGAGGGCGAGGGGCCCGACGAGTTCCGCCGCGGCGCCGAGCTGGCCGAACGCGTCCTCGCCGGCATCAGGGACGCCGGATGGGAACCCGACGCGGATCTGCGCCCCGAAGGGCGGAGCGGCCCGCTGGCCAAGTCGTTCGCCGCGTACCTCGAGTACTGGGAGCGCTACGCGGAGGCGTGGGAGTTCCAATCGCTGCTGCGAGCCCGGTTCATCGCCGGCGACGCGTCGCTGGGGAGGCGGTTCTGCTCGTTCGCGAACGATTTCGCGTATCCCGAGTACCTGCCCGTCGAGCGCGTCGGCGAGATGCGCCGGATGCGCGACCGGATCGAACGCGAACGCGTGCGCCCGCCCGAAGCGTCGCGCTTCCATCTCAAGCTGGGGTACGGCTCACTGGCCGACGTGCAGTTCGCCGTCGAACTGTCTCTGATGCGTTGGGGTGGGCGCCAGCCGGAGGTCCGGACGCGCAGGACGCTGGAGGCGCTCGAGCGGCTGGCCGAGCGCCGTCTGATCGAGGACGCGGTCGCGCTCGCGCTCGGCGAGGCCTTCGTGTTCCTCACGAACGTGAAGAACGCGCTCGAGATCGATCGCCGTGTCCACGCCGACGCGATCCCGCCCGCGGCCGAGGAGCAGTTCGCGCTGGCGCGCAGGCTCGGCTACGAGGAGTACCCGCGCCGGTCGTTCCTGGAGGACTACCGGAGGATCACGCGTCGTGCGCGGCGCGCGATGGAACGCGTCTTCTACGAGGAGGCTTAGATGGACGAACGCCGACGGATCGCCTCGGGCTCCCCCTTCGAGCCCGTGATCGGGTTCTCCCGCGCCGTCGTGGACGGGCGCCACGTAGCCGTGTCCGGAACGGCGCCCGTCATGCCCGACGGCGGCGAGCCCCCGCCGGACGCGTACGGTCAGACGAAGCGCGTGCTCGAGATCATCGTCGCTGCACTTCGGGAGGCAGGCGCTCGCCCCGAGGACGTGGTTCGGACGCGGACGTTCCTCACGCGGGCCGAGGACTGGGAAGAGGTCGGGCGCGCCCACGGCGAGGTCTTCGCCGGCGTCAGGCCCGCGAGCACGATGGTCGTCGTGCAGGGCTTCCTCGACCCGAGGTGGCTCGTGGAGATGGAGGCGGACGCTCTCATCCCCGAGCCCTGAGCGACCGCAGGTCGCTCGGACGTTGCGTCGGGAAGATGCGCGACCCTACGCTCAAGGCAGGCGGCCGTCCTCGTCTTCCAGCAGTCGGAAGGAGGGTGGAGATGCTCCGAGAGTTCAAGGACTTCATCATGAAGGGCAACCTGATCGAGCTCGCCGTCGCCCTGATCATGGCGCTGGCGTTCGCCGCGGTGGTGACGTCGTTCGTTGCGGACATCGTCACGCCGATCATCGCTGCGATCTTCGGGCAGCCGGATTTCGGCCAGCTGAAGATCGACGTCGGCGACAGCGCGATCCTGTACGGCAGGTTCCTGAACGCGCTCATCACGTTCCTGATCGTCGCGTTCGTGATGTTCCTCATCGTGAAGGCCTACAACCGGATGACGGGCCCGAAGGCGGTCACGACGAAGCCGTGCCCGTACTGCAAGACCGACGTCGCGATCGATGCCACGCGATGCCCGAGCTGCACCAGCCAGCTCGAGAGCGCTCCCGCGTAGCCGGACGTATCCGGGCTCGAGCGAGTTAGATCCGGTCGATCGCTCGCGGCTCCATCCGCGGCCCGAACGCGGGCGGGTGCATCCGGCTCGCCTCCAGGAGGAGCTGCGCGCGTCCACGGTGCGGTCGGAACGGTTCGAGCAGCTCGAGCATCCGCTCGTCGGTTCCTCGGACCTCGCCGGCGAGGACCCACGCAACGATGTTCGGAACGTGGAAGTCGCCGACCGAGACCGCGTCGACGTCGCCGAGGGCCGTTCGTCCGACCTCGGCCACGGTCCACGGCCCGATCCCGCGCAGCGAGAGCAGCCGATCGTTGGCCTCCGCGATCGAACCGTCGGCGGCCGCGTCCACCCATGCGGACCGCCGGCACACGTTCCGGATCACCTCGGTACGCCGCCGCTCGATGCCGAAGCGGTGGAACGCGTGGTACGGCAGCGCCGCGAGCCGTTCCGGGTCGGGCGGCAGGATCAGGCCGAACGGGCCGGGCGCCCGCTCGCCGAGCGACAGCGTCATGCGCCGGTACGCGCGGCGCGCCTCCATGCCCGTGACCTTCTGCTCGAGGATCACGGGGATCAGCCGTTCGGTCAGCAGGCCCGTCCTCAGGATGCGCAGCCCGCGGTTCCTTCGCCAGAGGTCGCGGACGGGTCCCGCGGGCGGGTCGAAGTCGCGATCGTCGTCGAGCGCGCCGCACCACGCGGGCGCGTGTTCGAGCAGCCAGGGCGCGCCCGGTCCCCACGCCTCGACCTCGACGCCGCCCCGGCCTTCGGCGAACAGAGCAGTGACGGGGCCGTCGGGCGTCCGAGACGCCCGCACCACCGAGCCGTGCTCCGACCGCATCGTCGGGTCGCCACGTCCGCGCAGCAGTGGGCGCAGGGTGCCGCGGACGTCGATCGTAAGAGGCGTCGCGACGAAGCGCGTAGGCACCGCGCCAGGGTATCGGTCGCATCCCACGTCCTACACGCTCGGGCGCTTTGGCGTCGGAGGCGTGGCGAGCGTCCTCGCTATCCTGGAGGACTCCGAGGTATGAGCCGATGACGATGACTCCCGCGATCCGGACGCAGGGCCTGTCGAAGTCGTTCGGGGTGACGCATGCGTTGGTATCGCTGGATCTCGAGGTTCCGCCGGGTGAGGTGCTCGGGTACCTCGGCCCGAACGGCGCAGGCAAGACGACGACGATCAGGCTCCTGCTCGGTCTCATCCGTGCATCGGCCGGGCGGGCGGAGATCTTCGGCGTCGATTGCCAGGCGGATCCCGTCGCCGTCCACCGCCGGATCGCGTACGTCCCCGGTGAGGTCTCCCTCTGGCCGTCCCTCACGGGCGCGGAGACGCTGCACCTGCTCGGGCGCGTCCAGGGAGGCGTCGACACCGTGTATCGCGATCTGCTCCTCGAGCGGTTCGAGTTCGATCCTTCCAAGAAGGTCCGCTCGTACTCGAAGGGCAACCGGCAGAAGCTGATCCTGATCGCAGGCCTCATGAGCAGGGCCGACCTGCTCCTGCTCGACGAGCCGACGAGCGGCCTCGACCCGCTGATGGAGCGCGCCTTCCGGCTGTGCGTCACCGAGGCGCGAGAGCGTGGCCAGACGATCTTCCTCTCCTCGCACATCCTGGCCGAGGTCGAGGCGGTCTGCGACCGGATCGCGATCCTGCGTGAGGGTCATCTGGTCGAGATCGGGACGCTCGAGGAGATGCGTCACCTGTCGGCGCTGTCTATCGACGCGGAGGTCGATGGGGCCGTGCCCGATCTCTCGGCGATCCCGGGGGTCAGCGCGGTCGAGGTCGACGGCGACCGCGTGCACTGCCGGGTGACCGGATCGGTCGAGCCGTTGCTCGCCGTGCTCGCGACGGTGGGCGTCCGCCACCTGACGAGCCGTGAGCCCTCGCTCGAAGAGCTGTTCCTGACACACTACGGCCCGAGCGCTGCCGAAACGAGCTGACCGATGCCACGCAAGGACACGTTCGACGGCGCGCGCGCCTCTCGCGTGGTGGCGGTGAGGACGGCGCGCCGAGCGGGCGTAGCGGGCTTGCTGTGGGGCGGCGTCTTCGGCGCGACGATCGCGGCGTCCGCGACGACGTATCCCTCGGCGTTCCCGACGGCTGCCTCCCGCACACAGGTGGCGCGGGCGTTCGAGGGCAACACCGCGTGGGAAGCGTTGTTCGGCCCGATCCATCGGCTCGACACGGTGGCCGGCTACACCGCGTACAAGAGCCTGATGTTCACGGTCGTCCTGGGCTCCCTGTGGGGGCTCCTGCTCGCCACCCGGCTGTTGCGCGGCGAGGAAGACGCTGGCCGTTGGGAGTTGTACCTCTCCGGTCAAACCACGCGTGGTCGAGCGGCGCTGCAAGCGGCGATCGGATTCGGTGTGGGGATCGTGGCCCTGTGGGTCCCGACGGCCGTGTTCACGGCGGGTGCAGGGGCGTCCGCTGACGTCGGGATCGGGGTCGGCGCATCGTTGTTCTTCGCCACGGCGATCGTCGCGGGAGCCGCCATGTTCATGGCCATCGGTATGTTCCTGGGGCAGCTGGCGCCGACGAGACACGACGCCAACCTCATCGGTGCCGGCGTCCTCGCCGGGTCTTACCTCGTCAGGATGGCGGCCGACTCGGACCCCAGGCTGGCGTGGCTTCGGTGGGCGAGCCCGCTCGGTTGGATCGAGGAGCTCAAGCCCCTCACCGGCTCCGAGCCGTTGGCACTCGCGCCGATCGTGGTGCTCGTGGCGGCTCTCGTGGCGGTGAGCATCGCGATCGCGAGGGCCCGCGATCTCGGTTCGAGCATGCTCGGCGCTCGCGACGCCCGCCGCCCTCGAACGCTGCTGCTCGGGGGACAGGCCGGCCTCACGTTGCGCCTCACGCGTCCGGCGGTCGTCGCCTGGATCGTGGCGCTCGCCGTTACCGGTCTGATCTTCGGTCTGGTGGCGCAGGCAGCCGGGAGCGCGCTACGCGGCGCTCGCGGTCTGGAAGACGCGATCCAGCGGCTCGGCGGTACCGGGGCAGGGGCGGCCACGTATCTCGGCTTCGTGTTCGTGGTGGCGGCGGGGCTCATGGCGATCGCCGTGGCCGGACAGGTCTCGGCGATCCGGAACGAGGAGTCGGCAGGTCATCTCGAGAACCTGCTCGTCCGGCCGGTTTCCAGGTGGCGGTGGCTCGCCGTGCGGCTCGGCGTCGGCCTCGGGCTGGTCCTCGTCGCGAGCGTGCTCGCCGGCATCGCGGCCTGGGCAGGAGCCGCCAGCCAGCACGCAGGCGTCGCGCTCGGCGAGCTCGTCGAAGCCGGTCTCAACGTCGTCCCGCCTGCCGTGTTCATCCTCGGCATCGGGGCGCTCGCGTTCGGCATGTGGCCCCGTGCAGCGATCGCGGTCGTCTACGGCCTGGTCGTGTGGTCCTTCGTCGTCGAGACGCTGGCCGCGCTGTTCGATTCGAACCACTGGCTGCTCGACACTTCGCCGCTGCTACACATCGCACCGGTTCCGGCCGCCGATCCGAACTGGACGGCGGCGGCATGGCTCGTGGGTCTCGGTCTGCTCGCGGCCACGGTCGGCACTGCGGCCTTCGGGCGGCGCGATCTGGTGGGCGCCTGAAGGCGCTGTCGCGTCCGGGAGGCCCCGAAGCCGGCCTTCCGACCGGTTCGGGGCCCCGCTCGGTCGACGCCTATAGGTCGTAGTACAGGCTGAACTCGTACGGGTGCGGCCGCAGCCGGACCGCGTCGACCTCGTGGAGGCGCTTGTACTCGATCCACGTGTCGATCACGTCCTGCGTGAAGACGCCGCCCTCGAGCAGCCACTGGTGGTCGGCCTCGAGCGCGTCGAGGACCTCCTCGAGCGAGCCGGGCACCTGCCTGACCGTGGCCTTCTCCTCGGGCGGCAGATCGTACAGGTCCTTGTCCATGGGCTCGGGAGGCTCGATCTTGCTCTTCACGCCGTCGAGGCCCGCCATGAGCATCGCCGCGAACCCCAGGTACGGGTTGCACGATGGATCGGGTGTGCGGAACTCGAGCCGCTTGGCGCCGGGGTTCTTGAAGTACTGCGGGATCCGAACGCACGCGCTGCGGTTCCGCTGTGAGTACACCAGGTTGATCGGGGCCTCGTAGCCCGGAACGAGCCGGCGGTACGAGTTGGTCGTCGGGTTCGTGAAGGCGAGCAGGGACGGCGCATGCGCGATCAGCCCTCCGATGTACCAACGGGCGGTGTCCGAGATGCCGGCGTAGCCGACCTCGTCCCAGAACAGGTTCTCGTCGTCCCTCCACAGGCTCTGGTGCGTGTGCATGCCGGAGCCGTTGTCCTGGAAGAGCGGCTTCGGCATGAACGTGACCGTCTTGCCGGA
>JBMDWR010000350.1:0-31183 GCA_048594645.1 Actinomycetota bacterium | reverse complement strand
GACGTGGCGCGGTTCGCGCGACTCGAGGAGCGATACCGGGTGGCCGGTGGGTACTCCGCCGAGGCGCAGGCGCGCCGTATCGCGGCGGGGCTCGGCTTGCCGCAGGATCGGCTCGAGCTGCCGGTCGCCGCGCTCTCCGGTGGCGAACGACGCCGGCTCGAGCTCACCCGGATCCTCTTCGGCGGCTCGGACCTTTTGCTGCTCGACGAGCCGACCAATCACCTCGACGTGGACGCGCGCGGCTGGCTGATGAAGTTCCTCGCGGCGTACAAGGGCGGCCTCGTCGTTGTGAGCCACGACATCGCGCTGCTCGACCGGTCGATCTCGCGGATCCTGCATCTCGATGACCTTGGCGTGGTCACGTATCGGGGGACGTACACGCAGTACCGGGAAGCGCGGCGCCAGGACGAGATCCGGCTCGCCGCCTTGGCCGAGCGCCAGCAAACCGAGATCCGCCGACTGAAGACGCTGGCCGACTCCATGCGGGGACAGACGGTGAAGCGTGCCCGCATTGCGAAGACCCTCGATACCCGGGTCGAGCGCCTGCGATCGGAGGCGGTCGATGCTCCGAGGCGCGAGCGGCGGTTCGCCTACCGGTTCCCCGAGCCGCCGCACACCGGACGCGTCGTGCTCGACGCACACGGCCTCACGAAGGGCTATGGCGGTTCGCCCGTCTTCCGCGATGTCACGTTCGATGTCGAACGTGGCGAGCGGATGCTGGTCATGGGGCTGAACGGCGCGGGCAAGACGTCCCTGCTCCGGATCCTTGCGGGCGTCACATCGCCCGACGCAGGGTCGTTCCGCCTCGGCGTCGGCGTGTCGCTCGGCTATTACGCGCAGGAACACGAGGGGGTCGTCGAAGGGCGCGACGTGCTGTGGCATGTGAAGCAGGAGTCACGAGCAGAGGATCGCGAGTTGCGCGGACTGCTCGGCATGTTCGGGCTGACCGGCGACGTCTCCTTCCAGGACGCCGGCACGCTGTCCGGCGGCGAGAAGACCAAGCTGTCGCTCGTGCAGCTCGTTGCGGGCCGGCACAACCTGATCCTGCTGGACGAGCCGACCAACAACCTCGACCCGCCGTCGCGCTCCGCGATCGCCGACGCCCTGTCGTCGTGGCGCGGGTCCATGATCCTCGTCAGCCACGACGTCGGGTTCGTCCACGCCCTCGCACCACAGCGGGTCCTGATGATGCCCGACGGCGAGGTCGGCTTCTGGAGTGACGACTTGCTCGAGCTCGTCGCGCTCGCGTGATCGGCGGCTCGGCGCGCCGGCGCTGCGTGGGCCGCGACGAGGCCTGCCGCGCTACCGCGTCCCGCCGGCCACGCGGATGATCGCATCCAGCGTCCCTGGATCGCCGCGCCAGTGGTCGACGAGCACGGATCTGTCCGTGCGCCGGAGGACGTGACGCAGGACGAGCCCAGCCACGATGGCGTCGTCGAGCGGTCCGGCCACGGGGATGAACTCGGGGATCAGGTCGACCGGCGAGACGAGCCACGCCACCGCGAACCAGAGCCATGCCTTACTGCCTCGTGTGACGCGCGCGTCCCGAACGAGCCCCCGGAAGAGCACGACGAGGTTCGGGATCAGCGTCGCGACCTCGCGCGCCTGCGATCGGCGACCGAAGGCCACCATCGCGCCTATCGCCAACACCCACAGGGCGATGATCACCGATATGCCGACAAGCAGACCCCGCAGCACGCTGGCATCAACGTACGCCATCCTGGGATCGTCGTCGGTCGTGATCGCGCGTGGACATGGCGGTGGGCCCAGTCGCGTTCGGTCCGCTGGCGTTCACGCCGCGATGAAGGTGCCCCACCACTCGCGCAGACGGTCGGCATGATGACCGGTCACGACGACGAGATGATTGCCGAGCGGCGCGCGAAGCAGATCCCCGACAGCTCCTCGTTCGAGCCTCACCCGAAGCTGCGTGCGGCACAGTCCTTCCTCCGGCTCCGTGCGCAGCGCATCGCCCTGGGCGAGCCATAGCTGCTCCATCCGGGCTCCGCCGATGCGGACGAGCGTGACGTCGCCCGCAGGGAAGTCCCCGGAGAGCCCGACGCCGATCCCCGACTCGAAATGCGTCCGTAGCCGGAAGCGATCGACGATCGATCTCGGCACCGTGCAGTGCGCGAGGAGCACGCTGTTCTGGTCCTCGTCGACCTGAGCCGGGTTGGCCATCCACGGCAGCCGTTCGAGCAGACGGTGGACCCACAGCATCGCCACCACGCTCGGGAGGTCGCCCTCGCAGCCGGCGATCACGCCTGCGTCGTTCAGCTGAGCGAGCGCGACACAGCTCGACGTACGAAGGGCGCCGATCAGATCGAAGCAGCGAACCGTGAGCGCGTCCAGACGCTCGGCCCCCACGATCTCGCTGAGGACGTGGTGGACACGCGAGGCATCGCCGATCGCCGCGGCGTCCGGACCGTCGATCGCCGTCGCGGCGGCCGCGACCTGTGAGGCGAGAGCCGGGACGGGTACGCGCGGCTGGCGTCCGATGACGTCCGCCACGTCGAGCGGAACGACCTGCGGCCCCCACGTCTCTCGGACGACCTCGGGATCGGGGCTGCTGGCGACGAGCCAGTCGGACGGTCGTCCGATGAGGCCGAGGCGCGCGTCGAGCAACCAGCGCCGAACGGTGAGGTCGTGTGCCGCGTCGCGAACGCGCGTCACGGCGTCCGGGTTGTCTGGGTCCGGGAGGTAGACGATCCTTCCTTTTCCTCCGAGCTGTCGGACGCGGGCCAGAGCCTCCAGCGCCGCGGGCAACGAGTTCTGGTAGGCGTGGGCGATCAGGAACGTCGGCTCCCCCGGCGCGTGCTCGGTGCGCCGCTCTCGGAGGGAGAGCAGCCGTCGCTCGGTGCCTCCCGTCATCACGGCGTAGAGCAACGGCTCGGGCCCGCCGAGATCGCCCTCGGTCGCTCGATCTCCGCCGATGGCGTCGAACGCGCGCTCGAACGCCGCCGTCGAGACCTCGAGCGCGGCCGGGTCGTGGAGCGGAGACGCGACCGGGATCCATCGGAAGGACGGCATGGCGACACCTGTCGTTCGCTGGATGCCAGTCGACCATCACCCGACCAGGGGGATGAGGGCGGGAGGACCCGGGCGCTCACGGCCGAACGACCGCCGACCCGCCTCGCCCATCCGAAGACCGGAGACGCCGAGATTGCCTACCCGAACGACGTTTCCGCCCTATCGCACGATCGCGATGCCCTCGCCGTCCGCCCGGACGGTCGCGATCTCGCCGGTGCTCACCCCCGGGTCGGGGTCGACGAGCACGGGGATCGTCCTCCCGTACAGCTTACGAGCGACGATCGCGCCGAGGGCCAGGATCGGATCGGTCCCGCCGAGCACGATCGCGGTGGGGGCTGTCCCTGCCCGGATGCACTCCGCGAGCACGCTCGAGGAAGAGCTCGAACCACGGCCCGACGGCATCACGAGGATCCGGCCCGCGACGTTGGCGCCACGTTGTGGGTGGCGGACGTCGATCACCTCGCCGGTCGCCGGGTCGACGCCGCCCCAGAACGACAGCGGCTCGTCCAGCACGAGGACCGCTCCGCGCCCGGTGCCCGCGACGAGCGTTCGGCGCTCAGACATCGGCCCACAGGGTCGCGTCCCGCACGACGCGTCCCGCCGCCGCCGAACGCACGCACTCCTCGAGGCCGCCGATCACGACGTCGACGCCGAGGTTGCCCGGGGCGTACCACGCCCACTTGGCGGAATCCGTCATGACGGACCCATCCGTCTGCTCCATCACCGGCGTGAGGTATGTGCAGGTGTCCGTGACGATCCGAACGCCCACCGCCTCGAGCCTGACGCGCAGGCCTGCTCGCTCGGCATCCGCGAGGACGTCCCGCCCGGTGTTCACGTACATCGGGATGGTCGGCGGCCACGCTTCGGTCAACGCCGTGAGGCGCTCGAGCTCGGCGAGCGACGCGTGCGGCGTTCCGACGCTGACCGCGGCGAGGCGGCCGTCGCGGCCGGTGGCGAGCTCGTCGCGGGCGGCGCGCAGCCGATCCATCCTCACCGCGACCTCCGGTACGCGTTCACCGCCGGTCGCGGTGTCGATCGTTGGCGCCTCGGGCGTCACCCCCACGGCGTGGAACATCGCGACCGAGCCCGAGGACGCCGCGGCGGCGCCGAGCGCCTTCAGCCGATCCTCGGACGCGGAGGCCGGCAGGCCGTCGATCGCGGCAACGGTCGTGCCGGTCGCGATGCCGAGCACGTGACCCAGGACGGGATAAAGGGCGTCGGAGGCCAGCAGACGTTCGGGGACGCCGTCGAGCCGGAGCACGACGCGCGCCCTCCGGTCCTCGTCACGATGCAGGCCGGCGAACGGCACGCGTCCCGTGATCGCGGCGCAGATGTCGATGAAGTCGCCGTAGCGATCGGTTCGCGCGCCGAGCACCGAGTTGCAGAAGACGATCGCGTTGGATTCGGCCCAGGCGACATGCTCGCCCGACGCCGGCCGCTGGGGCAGCTGATAGGGCGCGCAGGTCCACGTCGGCCGGCACCCCATCGCGAGGTACAGGTCCATCTGCCGCCGAGCCGCGGCGGCGGTCTCGGCGTCACCCCGGTAGCGCTCCGGATGCAGGAGATCGAGGTAGCCGACGTTCAGGGTCGTCGGGACCGAGACCCTCGCGCCGTCCCCGGCCAGGCGCTGGGCGAACTCCAGGCCCGCGGCGCCGTGATACAGGCACCCGTCGACGTGCGCGGACGCGACGTCGATGAGCCGCTCGGTGCCCACGACGGATGCCATCTCGACGACGATCCGCATCGCGAGCGCGGCGCCGTCGCCGTGCGTCCCGCTCAGGAGTGCGCGGTCGCGCTCGTCGAGCTCGACCGGCACGGCCGGTCCTACGCCCCCTTGGCCGCGCGTTCGAAGATCGGGAGCGCGCGCTCGACCATGTCGTCGTTGGCGGTGATCGAGATCCGGAACCGCCCCGGCATCTCGACGACGGTCCCCGGGAGCACGTACACCTTGTCGGCGGCCACGCGCTCGACGAACGCGACGTCGTCGGGGTCGGGGCTCGTCGGCAGGAGGTAGAAGGTCCCCTCGGGCGCGTGCAGGTCGTAGCCGAACGAACGGAGCGCCTCGACCATCCGATCGCGACGACGTTGGAGCGCCTTGATGTCCACGCTCATGTGCTCGTGCTCGGCCATCGCGCGCTGGAGCACGTTGTTCGGTGCGCCGTGGCTGCCGTACGTGAGCTGCGCGAGCTGGAGCGCCTCGCGCATCGCCGGCCGGTCGGGCATCGCGGGCGGAAGCGCCACGAACCCGCACCTCTGACCGGGCGTGAGCAACTGCTTGGCGTACGTGTAGACGAGGAACGAGTACGGATAGAACTCGGTCGGGCTCGTGAACGACCGGTCGTCGAACACGATGCGCGAGTACGCCTCATCCGAGATCAGGTAGACGGGGTGCCCGATCCGGTCGGAGGCGGCGGTGAGGACGTCGGCCAGCGCTCGCAGCGTCTCGGGCGGGTAGATCTTCCCCGTGGGGTTGTTCGGCGAGTTCACGATGATCGACGTGGTGCGTTCGGTGATCGCACGGTCGATCGCACCGACGTCGAGGTCCCATGTGTCGTGGTCGACGCCGACGCGGACCGGCCGCGCCTCGCCTCCCAGGATGATCGCCTCGTAGAAGAACCACGGTGGGGTCAGGAAGATGACCTCGTCGTCCGGGTTCGTCACCGTTCGGATGCAGAGGTTGAGGCCGGCGAACGCGCCGTCCGTCACGTACACGTCGTCCGCCTCGAACGCGATGCCGCGTCGCTCGCGCAACCCCGCGGCGACGGCCTCCTGTGCGTACGGCTCGTTGAACTTGTACGCGTACCAGTCCTTGTCCTGCGGCACGGTCCATCGCTGGAGCGACTCCACGTACTCGGGGAGCACCATCTCCTGAGGGTTGCCGGCGACGAAATCGCACGTGTCCGGGTCGGACGGGTTCCGGCGCGCGTAGCCGCTGTCGTTGAAGAACCGCATCAGCGGCGCCTCGATCTCCTTGATGCGCTCCATGCTGGTGGAGAAGCGGTGCGTCATCGCAGACCTCCGTTCGGCCGGGCTCGGCGTGCGAACCCTACCAACGACCCCGGTGCGCCTACCAGGCGACCTGCGGCAGCCCGCCGGGGTCGGCGTCGTCGAACCGCGTGCTTCCGTACGTCGCAAGATCCCGGTCCGCGAGGTCGGCGATGAACGAGGTCGGGAGCACGGCGGCGAAGGTCCGGGCGTCGAGCCGGTCGCGCCGGATCGCCGCAGGTCGGATGTACGGTCCGACGTTGTCCCCGTACCGGTAGTCCGCGAGGAAGGCGGCGACGTCCTCGCTGGACAGGCCCGAGTCCGCGAGCGCCTTCGGATCGAGGTACACCTCCGACGGCGCCACCATCTGGACGAGGCCGAACACGCTGGTGCCGAACTCGGCGTTCAGATCCTCCTCAAGCTGGATCGGGTCGATGCGTACGCCGCCGTTCGCGTCGATCTCGGGGCACTGTCCGTGGTCCGCCGTGACGATGAGAACGCTGCGGCCCTCGCCGAACCGCGTCAACAGCAGATCGGCGAGCCGGCCGATCTCGTCGTCGACCGAGGCGAGGACCTCGGCCTGCCGTGGGTCGTCCATGTTGTAGACGTGGCCCGAGTAATCCGGGGCCTTGAAGTTCAGGTAAAGCAGGTCGGGGACCTCGTCGGTGCCGATCGGTTCCGAGTCGAACGTCGCCTCGATCAGCTCGCCCTGGTAGCGAACCACGGGCGGGAAGCAGCACATCGCCTTCTTGCCGGTCGGGTCGAACGGGGACGGCGACGGTGGCTCGTACCCGGCCGTCAGCTCGTCCAGGCGTTCGAGGCCCGGGGCCGAGCCCGGCAACCGGTACCGATCCGGATGGTGCGGCTTCCATCCGCCGCCGCCGTTCTCGTCCCAGAACACGCCGACGGGCAGCCGGCCCGCCGGCCGCCCGCCGCGACCGAGCATGCCGACATGCCACACCTGGTAGCCGATCTCGCCGACCCACGCCCGGTCCTGCGTCCACTCCGTCCATCGGTCGGCCAGCGTCGGCTCGAGCAGGAACGACGGGTCCACGCGTCCCGCCTCGCCCCACGCCTTGACCGGGCCCCCGCCGCGGCGGACGTTGTGGCCGGTGATGCCATGCGTGCGCGGGAAGGCCCCCGTCCCGATCGTCGCGTGCGTCGACGCCGTCACCGCCGGGAACGAGCCCGAGATCGCGTTCCGGTAGGTGGCCCCCTCTCGCATCAGGCGCTTGAGGTTCGGCCACGCGTCCGGCCACCGGCGGAGCACGTTCCAGCCGCCCCCGTCGACGACCAGCGTCACGATCACACGCGGCTGTACCGGAGGCGTGACCGGCGGGATGCCCGGCAGCGCGACGCCGTCCGCCGCCTCGAACTCGTCGAACCCCATCAGCATGGCCGTCGTCGGCGCGAGGTCGGCGAGCGTGACGCGCTCGTCGTGGTCCTGCGGCTCGATCCGGCCCGGCGACCACACCACGATCGGGACACGTTCGCCGTACATCCACGGGACGGCGTGGCTGGATCGCGGGTCGTTCGGGACGAGGGAGAGGGACTCCTGCCGGTAGTTCGAGCTGGAGAACGGCGTCACGAGCAGTTGCAGGTCGCCGAGCCGTTCGGGGTGGTAGGCGCGCGTCACCAGCTCCAGGTACTCGGCACCGAGGTCCTCCGCCATCGTCTCGAGGATCGGGCGTGGGTCGGGCCGCGTGAGCCGCCGCACGACGGCGCCGACGGCCCCGCCCGCCGCCAGCGCGGCGACGCCGATCCCGGCCATCGACGCGAGGAACCGTCGCCGGCTCGGATCCTCGGGCGGGACGCTCCGGGCGATCGCGAACAGCGCCGCGCCCAGGACGAGGACGCCGGCGACCATCCCGACGATGAAGCTTCCGGTCGCGACGAGCAGGAACGCGAGCACGCCGCCCACGACCGCGAGCAGCACGAGGACGGCTCTGGAACGCATGGGTGCACGCATCATCCCAGACGTGCGTTCCCCTCAGGCGTGCGTCGGGCCCGGACGCGGTGAGGGCGACGGACCTAGGCGCGCTTGCGTTCGAGATCGAGGAAGGGGAGCGGGACCACGGTGGCGCCCACCTTGCCGCGCTCGCCCTCGACGGTCCACTCGACCGAGACGCGCGTGCCGGGTTCGGACAGCCGCGGCGGCAGCGACCCGAACGCGACCATCTTCTTGATCGTCGGCCCCCAGGTGACGCTGGTGGCGCGGCCGACGCGGCGCCCCTCCTTGTAGACCGGAACGGGGTCTCGGTGCACGGCCGCCGAGACCGAGGGCGGCAGGTCGTGCCTGGCGAACATCGCCTCGATGCCCGGCCAGTCGAGGTCCAGCCCGACCAGGCGCCGGCTCGGGCCTCCGGCTCGCGTCTCGAGCTCCAGGGCGTGGCGGCCGACGAACGCCGGCTTCGACAGGTCGACGAAGGGGCCGAGCCCGATCTCGAACGGCGAGTACTGCTGCTCGAGGCTGATCGCTCGTCGCGCGCCCGTGTACTCGGCCTCGATCAGGATCAGCCCGGCCTCGACGCGCGCGACGTCCATCGCCCGGATCCCGACCGGCCGGATCCCGTGCGGCTGCCCCGCCTCCCACAGCGCGTCCCAGACCTCGGTGGCCGCCTCGGCGTCGACCCAGACCTCGTACCCCAGGTCGCCGGTGTAGCCGGTACGGGTGACGTGGAGGTCGACGCCCGCGATCTCGGAGCGGCGATGACCGAAGTACCGCAGGTCGCCCCAGTCGGCGCGCGTGACGGCCTCGAGGATCGCCCTCGAGCGCGGCCCCTGGAGCGCGACGGCCGCTACCTCGTCCGAGACGTCGTCGATGCGAACGTCGAGATCGGCCGCGTTCAATCCGAACCATCGATAGGACGGATCGGCCGCGGTCCAGAAGAACTCGTTCGGGCCTCGTCGCGTGACGGTCCCGTCGTCCACGACCTTGCCGTCGTCGTTGCACCACGGCGTGTAGATGACACGATCGACGGGAAGCTTGGACGCGTCGCGCGTGATGACGCGGTCGACGAACCGCTCGGCGTCCGGCCCCGTGATCGCGTACTTGTACAGAGGGGAGACGTCGATCAGCGCGGCCTGCTCACGGATCGCGTTGTACTCGATGTCGTGGAAGTCCGCGTAGACGGCGGCTGCGAAGTACCCGGACCACTCGCCCCAGGCCATCGTCGTGTTCAGCGGCGACGTGCGCTGGTGGAACGCCGTCCCGACGCTCATCCCGAACCTCCTCCGACGCACCCGTAGCGTAGCCTGGGCCCGGACGCACGGGCAGCCGGGCGCCCTGACCTGAAGTCAAACGCCGATTGGTCTGGCCCGTACCCCACCCCTACGATGGCGCCGTGGCGAAGCGGTACGACGCGGTCATCGTCGGCGGCGGGCACAACGGTCTCACCGCTGCGGCGTACCTCGCCCGGGCTGGGCGCAGCGTCCTGGTGCTCGAACGCCGGCACGTGCTCGGCGGCGCGGCGGTCACCGAGGAGGTCTACCCCGGTTTCCGGTTCAGCGAGATGTCGTACGTCGTCTCGCTCCTTCGTCCCGAGATCATCCGTGAGCTGAACCTGCCCAGACACGGCCTGGAGATCCTCCCGCTCGACGGGACGATCACGCCGCGCGAGGACGACTCGCTGTGGCGGGTGAACGACCACGGCAAGACGATCCGAGAGCTGCGTCGGTGGTCGCGCAGCGACGCCGAGGCGTACGAGGAGTACGGCCTGCTGATGGCCGACATGGCTCGGTTCATCAAGCCGATCCTGTCGCTCGTGCCGCCCGACCCTTCCGTCTTCAACCCGTTCGAGTGGATGCCGGTCGTCGGCCTCGCCAGGACCTTCCGCGACCTCCCCGAGCGGCTCCAGTCGACGTTCGTCCAGCTGATGACGATGAGCGCGACCGAGTTCCTCCAGCAGTGGTTCGAGACCGATCCGCTGATCGCGACGATGTCCGCGTCGGGGGTCATCGGCACGTTCCAGGGCGTTCGCTCGCCCGGCACGGCATACGTGCTGTTGCATCACTACATGGGCGAGATCGACGGCGCGTACCGCGCGTGGGGCATCCCGCGGGGCGGCACGGGTGGGATCTCGAATGCGATCGCGTCGGCGGCCCGAGGGTTCGGCGCCGAGATCCGCACCGAGGCGCCCGTCGCGAGGATCGGTGTTCGAGGCGGCCGCGCCACCGGCGTCGTGCTGGACTCCGGGGAGGAGATCGCCGCGAAGAACGTCCTGTCGAGCCTCGACTCGCACCAAACGTTCCTTCGGCTGGTCGAGCCGTCGCACCTCGAGCCATCGTTCCTCGACGAGGTGAGGCGCTACAAGTTCCGCGGATCGAGCGGCAAGGTGAACCTGGCGCTGGACGATCTCCCCGAGCTTGCGTGCAAGCCGGGCCGAGGCGAATGGCTGCGGGGGGCGATCAGCTTCTCTCCGGGCGTCGACTACATGGAACGGGCGTACGACGACGCGAAGTACGGGCGGTTCTCGCGGCGCCCCTATATCGACTGCATCATCCCGACGCTCGTCGACCCGTCGATGGCGCCTCCGGGTAAGCACGTGATGTCGTGCTTCGTCCAGTACGCGCCGTACCACCTCGCCGACGGAGCGACCTGGGACGACGCGATGCGGGACGCGTTCGGCGAGGCCGTCCTGGACACGCTCGAGGAGCGGTTCCCCACGATCCGGAGCCTGATCCTGCACAAGCAGGTGCTCACGCCGCTGGACATCGAGGAGATGACGGGTCTCACCGAGGGCAACATCTTCCAGGGCGAGCTGTCGCTCGAGCAGCTGTTCTTCAATCGGCCCGTCCCGGGGTGGGCTCGGTACCGCACGCCGATAAGGGACCTGTGGATGTGCGGTTCGGCGACGCACCCGGGCGGCGGCATCATGGGCGCGCCGGGACGCATCGCCGCGCTGGAGGTCCTCGGGGCGGACGGAGCCGGGGACGGCACGGGAGCAAGCTCGTCGTCGCGCTCGAGGACGCGCTCGAAGGGAAGGGTCGCCTGATGGCCCGCGTTGACGCGGTGATCGTGGGGGCCGGCCACAACGGGCTCGTCACCGCGGGCTACCTCGCCAAGACCGGTCGCAGGGTCCTCGTGCTCGAGCGTCGGGAGCGCGTCGGCGGGATCCTCGACACGCTCGAGATCGCGCCCGGCGTGAAGGCGCCGGGCATCGTGCACACGATCGGCCGCCTGCGGTCATCGGTGATCGCCGACCTCGAGCTCGTCCGACACGGCCTCGCGACGATCGAGCCCGAGGTCCGCGTGTTCGCCCCGCAGCCGGACACGCCCCCTGTGACGCTCTGGGCAGACGCTGCGCGCACGGCCTCCGAGCTGCGCACGCGTTCGCCCTCCGACGCGGACGCCTACGCCGGCTTCGACAGGAGGGTCCGGTCGCTCGCGTCCTTCCTGTCGTACCTGCACGCGATCACGCCGCCCGACGTGAAGGACCCGTCGATCGCCGACGCGCTGAACGGCCTGAAGCTGGGCAGCGCGTTCCGTCGGCTCGGCCGCAGGGCCGGGCGCGAGACGACGAGGGCGCTGCCGATGGCGATCGCCGACTACGTCGCGGAGTCGTTCGAGAGCGATGCCGTGCGAGGAGCGATCGCCTCCCGCGCCGTCCAGTACACGGCGATGGGTCCCTGGTCCGCCGGGACGACCGCCGTGCTCCTGGCCGACTCGGCCGGGAATGCCGGCGGAGCGGCCGGACAGTCGACGTTCGCCGTCGGCGGGCCCGGCGCGCTCGCCGGCGCGCTGGCGAACGCGGCGCGCGCCTTCGGGGCCGAGATCCGAACGCAGACAGAGGTCGAGCGGGTCCTCGTGCAGGACCATCGCGCCGTCGGGGTCGTCCTGGCCGACGGCTCGGAGATCCGGGCCCGGGTCGTCGTCTCCGCCGCCGATCCCAAGCGCACGCTGACCACGCTGGTAGACCCGGTCGAGATCGGGCCACACCTGCGATGGCGGGCGACCAACATCCGAACCCCGGGCACGGTCTCCAAGGTGAACCTCGCGCTAGCGGACCTGCCGACGTTCAACGGCGCCGATCCCGAACGCCTCGCCGGCCGAATCGTGATCGCGCCGTCGGTCGACGACCTCGAGCGGGCGTTCGACGCCTCGAAGTACGGCCGGATCAGCGACGAGCCCTACCTCGAAGCCACGATCCCGACGATCTCCGATCCCACGCTCGCGCCCGAAGGGACCCACGTGATGAGCGTGGTCGCCCAATGGACCCCGTACGCGCTCCGAGACGCGGACTGGCGCGCCGAACGCGACCGGCTCGGCGACCTTGTCATCAAGACCTTGGAGCGCTACGCTCCCGGCCTCTCGGACCTGGTCACGGCGCGACACGTCATCACCCCGGTCGACCTGGAGGCCGACTACGGGCTCACGGGCGGGCACGTCTATCACGCCGAGCCCGGGCTCGATCAGTTCTTCGTGTGGCGCCCGCTGCTCGGGCACGGCCGGTACCGCTTCGGCCTGCCGGGGCTGTACCTGTGCGGGTCGGGGGCGCACCCGGGCGGCGGCATCACCGGCGCGCCGGGGGCGAACGCCGCTCGCGAGCTCCTCGCCGATCTGAAGCGCCGACGGTAGTCGGGTTCACGCCCTGTCGAAACGGAAGACCGTGTTCTCGCACACCCACGCGTAGCCGATCTGCGTGTAGATGCGGTTGGAGGTGGGGTTCGTGAGATCCGTGTACAGGAAGCACGCGCGACGTCCGCGTCCGAGGAGCCAGCGGCTGAGGTCCGCGACCAACGTCGTCGCGTACCCTCGCCGGCGGGCCTCCGGCGGCGTGTAGACGGGGCCGACCCGGATGCCCGTCGGTGTCGGACCCCAGTACCCGGCGAGCGACACCGGGACGCCGCCGTCCTGCCAGAGCCAGTAGCCCTCGTCTTCGCTCGTGAGTCGCGCGTCGAGCGATCGGCGGATGCGCTCGACGTGGTCTTCCGGGTCCGGCACCGACTCGTACGAGAACGCCGACAACCACGTCGTCAGCAGATCGCGGTCGGCCTCGCCGGCCGCGCGGTGCTCGCCGGGAGCCCTCGCGACGTCCGCGACGGCGGTGAGTGCGTACGCCCCCTGAGACAGGATGACCCGCTCCGTGCGCCCGGTCGCGCCGGCGAGCTCGCGCGCGGCTGTTCGGACCCACGGCTCGTTGCCCAGGACGCCGGGGACGTCCGGGTCGTCTCGCAGCACCGCCGCGAGCAGCGTGCCGAGCGCGGCCGGCGAGGCCGGGTCGCCGAGGAGGAGGTTGAACGGCTCCGTGCGGAGCGCGGCAGCCACGGGTCGCTCGGCGTCACGGACGACCCAGTACCGGACCACGTCGTACGCGTTCGGGTCCCGCACGATCGTCCCGGCGATCCCGAGCGGGAGCTGGTTGCGGGCCTCGTCACGTGCGAGCAGCGGGCCAGCGACCCGCAGGAAGTCGGGGGCGTCGTGTGGCCGAAGCACGTCCATGGTCGCCCGATGCTAGCGACCGGTCACTCGGACCACAGGCCGGCGAGGAGCGCATCGACGTCCCGCGTGGTGCCCGGAACGAGCGGTGCGGGCCGCTCGGGCCGGTCGGGTTCGTCCGCGTACGTCGTTCGCAGCGCGAAGTGCCCGCGTACCTCCTCGGGAAGGAAGCGCGTGAGCTGCGCGTACCAATGCCGGTCCTCGCGGCCGCGGTTGGAACGGTGGTACCGGAGCGGGAAGGTCACGTGCAGCTCGTCGCGAGCCCGCGTGAGCGCCACGTACAGCAGCCGGCGCTCCTCCTCGAGCTGATCGGGGTCACCCGTCGCCATGTCCGACGGGATCATCCCGTCGGCCGCGTGGATCACGTGGACGACCCTCCATTCGCCGCCCTTCGCCGAGTGGATCGTCGACAGGACGACGTAGTCCTCGTCGAGCGTCGGCGGCCCGGCGAGATCGGACGTCGAGACCGGCGGCTCGAGCGTGAGCTCGGCGACGAACCGCTCCCGCGTGTCGAACGCGGTGGCGAGCTGTTCCAGCTGCTCCAGATCCGCGAGCCTGGGCTCGGGGCGGTCGTACCTGCGCCGAAGGAGCGGCTCGAGGAAGTCGCGGGCCCGCCCCACGTCGTGCGCGGCGCCGGCCTGCGTCGTCGTGAGGTCGCCGAACACGTTCCGCAGCCCGGCGAGCTCGTCGCGGGCCGGGGCCGGGACCGCGATCGCTTGCTCGAGGAATCGCGTCCCAGGGTCGCCCGGCGCCGACACGCCGATCGCCGCCATCACGCGTCTGGCGCCGGAGGGGCCGACGTGGTCGAGCAGCTGGAGGACGCGGAACCACGAGACCTCGTCCCTGGGGTTGTCCGCGATCCGCAGGACGGCGAGCGCGTCCTTCACGTGCGCGGACTCGAGGAACTTCAGGCCGCCGTACTTGACGAACGGGATGCCCCGGCGCGCGAGCTCGACCTCGAGCACGTCGCTGTGGTGGCCGGCGCGGAACAGGACAGCCTGCTCGCGCAAGAGGGATCCGCGCTCGCGATGCTCGAGGATCGAGCGGCACACGGCGTCCGCCTGATCGCGTTCGTCGATGCACGTCAGCAGCGTCGGGCGCGGGCCTCCCTCCCGCGTCGTCCAGAGCGTCTTGTCGTGGCGCTGTGGGCTGAGCGCGATGACCGCGTTGGTCGCGTCCAGGATCGGCCGCGTCGAACGGTAGTTCCGTTCGAGCTTGACGACGGTGGTTCCCGAGAACCGCGAAGGGAACTCCAGGATGTTCGCGACCGTCGCCGAACGGAAGCCGTAGATCGACTGCGCGTCGTCGCCGACCACCATCAGGCCCTCGCCGGTCGGCCGAAGCGCCGCGAGGATGTCCGCCTGGAGCGCGTTGGTGTCCTGGTACTCGTCGACGAGGATGTGCTCGAAGCGCTCGGCGATCGCCCGCCCGGCCGCGGGGTGCCGGCACAGCGCGTGCCAGAACAGGAGGAGGTCGTCGTAATCGAGCGCGTGCTGGGCGCGTTTGCGTCGGGTGTACCGCTCGAAGATCTCGGCGATCGCGCCGGCCTGGTCGGCGCACCACGGGTACTCGCGACCGAGAACCTCCGCCAGCTTTGCTCGCGCGTTCACGGTGCGCGAGTACACATCCGCAAGCGTCTCCTTGCGCGGGAACCGGCGTTCGCCATCGCCGAGGCCGAGCTCGCCGCGGATCAGGTCCATCAGGTCGGCCGTGTCGGTCCTGTCGAGGATCGTGAAGCCCGGCGACAGCCCGAGGGCTCCGCCGTGCAGCCGAAGCAAGCGGTTTGCGGTGGCGTGGAACGTTCCTCCCCACACGCGCCCGAGCGTCCGGTCGCCGGTCAGCCGCTCGGCCCGTGAGAGCATCTCCCGTGCCGCTCGGCGGGTGAACGTGAGGAGCATGATCCGCTCCGGCGCGACGCCGCGTTCGACCAGCCGCGCCACCCGGCACGCGAGCGTCCACGTCTTGCCGGAGCCCGCCCCCGCGACGACCAGGAGCGGCCCGCCGAGATGGTCGGCCGCGGCTCGCTGCTCGGGGTTGAGGTCGGCGTGCTCGTCGAACATGCGTTCGGGCAGCATAGGGAGGCGGTCGGACGCCCGCAAGGACCCGCGGCCCGCCGCTCGGCACCCGTACGGTGCCGTTGCCGCTACCATCACGACGATGTGCCGGAGCATCAAGCGGTTGCGTGAGGGCGACGTACCGGCCTCCGAGACCGAGATCCGTGAGGCGGCGCTGCAGTTCGTCCGGAAGGTGAGCGGCTACCGGGCGCCGTCCAAGCGGAACGAGGAGGCGTTCAACGACGCGGTCGAGGAGGTCGCGGCGGTGTCGCGACGCCTGATCGAGGCCGTGACCCACCACGCCTGATCGAGGTCGCACGCATCAGCGAACCTACGGGACGAGTGAAGCGCGGATCCCGTGCCGTTCCGTAGCATGGCGGCGTGACGTACCCGTTCGATCCGACCCCGGAGCAGATGCGCGAGATGGGCCGGGCTGCTCTCGAGTACGTGGTGACGTTCCTGAGCGAACGTTCGGAGGCGCCGTCCCACCGGTTCGAGCACGCGGTCGAGGCGGCGGAAGCGCATCGAGGCATCCCGCCCGAGACCGGCGGCGGGTTCGAGCCGCTCCTGGAGCTCGTCGATGCGATCGCACGGAACTCGTCGGACAACGCCGGCCCGGGGTTCCTCGCGTACATCCCCGGCGGTGGGCTGTTCGCCTCGTCGCTCGCGGACCTGCTGTCGACGACGATCGACCGGTACGTCAACCTGTGGGGCGAGGCGCCGGTCGCCGCCCAGGTCGAGTACAACGTCGTGCGCTGGCTCTGCGACCTGTTCGAGTTCCCACCCGAGTCGCGCGGCGTCCTCACCTCCGGTGGCTCGATGGCCAACTTCTCGGCGATCGTCGCCGCCCGCAAGGAACGCCTTCCCGAGGACTTCCTGAACGGCACGCTGTACGTGAGCGAGCACGTGCACGCGTCCGTCACCAAGGCCGCGATGCTCGCCGGGTTCCCGGTGCGGAACATCCGCAGGGTCGTGGCGGACCCGTCCTTGCGGATGGACGTGGACGGTCTCCGTCGCGACGTTGCGGACGATCGAGCCGCGGGCATGTCGCCGTTCGCCGTCGTGGCGTCGGCCGGCACCACCAATACGGGCGCGATCGACCCGATCGACGCGGTCGCGGACGTCGCGGCGGCCGAGAGCCTCTGGCTCCACGTCGACGCGGCGTACGGCGGGTTCTTCCAGCTCACGCGGCGGGGCCGCGAGCGGTTCCGGGGGATCGAGCGGGCCGACTCGATCACGCTCGACCCGCACAAGGGCATGTTCCTGCCGTACGGGACCGGGGCACTCGTCGTTCGCGACGGTCGCAAGCTCCGCGACGCTCACCACATGGGCACCAGCGCCTATCTCCAGGATCTCGCCGAGGACGCCCACATCCCCAACTTCACCGAGTACTCGGCCGAGCTCTCGCGTGACTTCCGCGGTCTGCGCGTCTGGTTCCCGCTGATGTTGCACGGCGTGAGTGCCTTCCGAGACGCGCTCGACGAGAAGCTCGACCTCGCCGAGCATCTGTACGAGGGCCTGAAGGCGATGTCCGAGCTCGAGCTGCCATGGCAGCCCGAGCTGTCGGTGGTGGCGTTCCGGCTGCGCGACGGCGACGACGAAGCGAACCGTCGTCTGCTCGAGCTCATCAACGCGTCGAAGCGTGTGTTCCTCTCGAGCACCGTCATCGACGGCGCCTTCACGATCCGCGCCTGCATCCTGTCGCACCGCACGCACCGGGACCGGATCGAGGAATGCATCGAGATCGTCCGAGCCGCCATCTCCGAGCTGAGCTCGTGAACGGGCCTCCGCCCGGAGTGTGACGCGCGATGCCCGAACTTCCCGAGGTGCAGGCCCTGGCGGAACGTCTCTCGGACGCCGTCGCGGGCGCGCCGTTCGAGGGGGCCGATCCGCTCCAGTTCTCCTCGCTCAAGACGGTCCTGCCTCGGGCATCCGACCTGGTGGGCCGAACGCTCGAGCACGTGGGGCGGCGAGGCAAGTACCTGGTGTTGGACCTCGAAGGTCCGCGCATCCTCGTGCACCTGTCGCAAGGTGGCCGCGTCGACGTGGAGGACCCTCCGAAGACGACGAAGCCACGCGGCTCCGTCGTTCGTCTCCGGTTCGAGGCGCGGCCAGCCGTGCTCGTGAAGGAGTTCGGCCGCGAACGCAAGGCCGGGTGGTGGGTGCTCGCGCCGGGCGACGACGGGCCGCTCGACAAGCTCGGCCCCGAGCCGGATTCGGTGGCGTTCGAACGCGCGATCCTGGAGGGAGACGACGGTCGGCGGGTCCACACGATCCTGCGCGACCAACGCTCGGTCGCCGGGATCGGACGCGGCTACTCGGACGATGTCCTGCACCGGGCGAAGCTGTCGCCGTACGCGTCGTTGGCCTCGCTCGACGCGGCGCAGCGCCGGACGGTCCTGGACGCCGTTCGCTCCGTGCTCGCCGATGCGCTCGACGTCGAACGCCGCCGTTCGGGTGGTCTCCCCACCAAGATCGGGGACCACTTCACCGTCCACGGGCGCTACGGGCAGCCGTGTCCGGTCTGCGGAGGTGACCTCCGGCGCGTGTCCTACGAATCGCACGAGGTGACGTACTGCCCCACATGCCAGACCGGCGGGAAGGTGCTCGCGGACCGGCGCCTGTCCCGGCTCATCCGTTGAACTTACTCCTGTAACGGGAATATCGCAGGTATCCGTTCCACCCTCGCATCACGCTAATGGGTAGGGGATGATATGTCCATGTACACGGTCGCCGTAGCCTTCGCGAACGCGGAGATCGACGGCCCAGCCGATCTGGGCTCGTGGCTCGAGGTCGCGACCACCCTGACTCCCGAACGCGTCGACGAGGTCACGCTGCGGCTGCCGGAGTTCATCGAGCTGCAGGCCGCGGTGACCGGCGCGTTCGACGCAGCGGTTCGGGGCGCCGCGCTCCCTGTCCCCGCGGTCGAACGGCTGAACGAGGTGAGCGAACGCGTGCCGCGCGTCCTCCGGCTCGACGGAGACGAGGCATCGCAGGAGCCGTTGGGGGCCAGCGCCACGGCCCGAACGCTCGCCGAGATCGCCTGGTCCGCGATCGAGTTGCTCGGAGGGGCGGGCCGGTCTCCGCTGCGTCGGTGCGGCGCGTGCGACCGCTACTTCATCACGACCCGTCCCGACCGCCGGTGGTGCTCGAACGCGTGTGGGAACCGGGCGCGCGTCGCTCGGCATCACGCCCGGCGGCGTGCCGGCGTCGTCGCTCCATAGACTCCGTTCAGTGATCACCTGTCCGGCCTGCGGCGAGTCGCCTCAGCCGAGCGCGAGGCGAATCGGGTTGTTCGTGGCGTCCGCGCACGCTGTCGTCGCGGAGGACCCGCGGCGACCTGGAGCCCGCCGTGGCTGAGTACCGTGAGCGTGCGCCGCAGTGGGTCGATCAGGGCTTTCCGCTCGAGGAAGCTCGGGTGCTCGAAGTCGTAGACGTCGCGTGATCGCGATTGCCGGCGGGATCATCGCGGCCGCGATGTGGGCCGTCTCGACGCTCTGCATCAGTCGTTCCACGAGGCTGCTCCCGCCGATCGTCGTCCTTGGGTGGGTGCTGCTGATCGGCGCGGCGATATCCGCGCCGTTCGCCCTGGTGCAAGGCGTCCCGGAGAGGCTCGGCGCCGAGGAGATCGCTCTGCTCGGGCTCACCGCCGTCGGCAACACGACCGGGTTGTTGTTCGCATACAGCTCGCTCCGCCACGGCAAGGTCGGCGTCTCCGCGCCGATCGTCTCGGCCCAGGGCGCGGCCGCGGCGCTGATCGCGGTCCTCGCGGGCGAGAGCATCGACACCGCGGCCGGCGTTACGCTCGGCGTCGTCGTCGTAGGGGTGGTGCTCTCGAGCATGGCTCGTTCGGCGGAGCAGGAGACCGATCGCCGAGAGGGGCTCTCCGTGGTGTTCGCGATCTGCGCCGCGCTGTTCTTCGGACTCGGGCTGTTCGCGATGGGCCGGCTTTCGCAGGAGCTGCCGATCGCGTGGATCATCTTCCCCACGCGGATGGTCGCCGTCCTCGCGGTCACCGTGCCGTTGGTGGTGACCGCGCGGCTCCCCATGACGCGCGACGCGCTTCCGCTCGTCCTCACGTCGGGCGTCTTCGAGGTGGCGGGGCTCCTCGCATACACGCTCGGCGCCCGTGACGGCATCGCGGTCGCGGCGATCCTCGGCTCACAGTTCGCGGCGTTCGCGACCGTCGCGGCGTTCGTCCTGTTCCGCGAGCGGCTCGAGCGCGTCCAGCTCGCAGGCGTGGCGGTGATCGCGGTCGGCGTCGCGGTCCTGACGGGTCTCCAGGCGTGATCGGCGCCGGCCGACGGCACGCCACCCGCTCGTGATCGGCGCCGGCCGACGGCACGCCACCTGTTAGCCTCGCCGCCGTGGCCGAGCCGAGCCCGCACCTTCCCGAGCGCGAGCTGATCGACATCCGCGACGAAGCCACGGCTCGTCCCGCCCTCGAGCGCCTGGGCAAGGCCGTGTGGGACGAGGCCCTGCGGTATCTGTACGAGGATGCGATGGCCCGGCCCGTGCGGGCGGTCCCGTATCCGGAGATGCGCGGCACGTTCTTCGGGCCCTCGGGCGAACCAGCCCCCGCACCGGAGCTCGCCTCGGGCGCCGACGAGGTCTTGAAGGAGTTCCGCGAGCGGGTGGCGCCGTTCGCGTTCAACGCTGCACACCCGGCTTCCTACAGCTACTTCACGCCGCCGCCGCTGGTGATGTCGATCGCGGGCGAGCTCCTCGGGCAGTGGCTCAACCAGGGCGTCGACGTGTGGGCGGCCGGTCCGGTCGGGGCGCTCGTCGAGGAGGAGGTGACGACGTGGCTGCGCACCCTGATCGGGTTCGGCGAGGGCTCGTGGGCGGTGCTGACCTCCGGCGGCGTGATGGCCAACATCATGGCCCTCACGGTGGCCAGGGACGTGCACCTCGCCCGTCTCCGCGGCGTGGGGCGACCCCCGAGGGGCGCCGAGCTCGACGGCGTGCGCGTCTACGCGAGCGATCAGGCGCACTTCTCGATCGAGCGGGCGCTCGGCGTCCTGGGGTTCGCGCCCGAGACGCTGCGCGTGGTCCCGTCCGACGATCGGCTCCGCCTACGTTCCGACGCCGTGGAGGACGCCATCGAACAGGACCGTGCCGCCGGTCTGGTGCCGCTCGCGATCGCCACGGTCGCGGGCTCCACGAACACGGGCAGCGTCGACCCCACCGGCGAGCTGGCCGACGTCGCCGAACGCGAAGGTCTGTGGCTCCACGTCGACGCGGCATACGGGGGCGCGGCGGCGTTCTCGCCGCGGATCGCATCCCGCGTCGCGCATCTCGATCGAGCCGACAGCGTCACGATCGACCCGCACAAATGGTTCTTCCAGGCGTACGACATCGGGGCGCTCGTCGTGAAGCGACGCGAGGATCTCCAGCAGACCTTCCATCGCACGCCCGAGTACTACCGCCACCCGAAGCCGGAGGACGCGCCGCTCAACTGGTTCGAGTACTCGATCGAGGGGACCCGTCGCTTCCGCGCTCTCAAGCTCTGGCTGTCGTGGAAGCACCTCGGCACGCTCGGCTTCGCGCGGCTGATCGAGCACAACGTCGACCTGGCCGCGTACCTGGCCGCCCGGTGTCGTGAGGCGCCGGACTTCGAGATGGTGCCGGACGAGCCGGAGCTCTCGGTGGTGTGTTTCCGCCACCTTCCGGGTGGCGTCGCGGGACCAGAGCTCGACGCCTACCAGGACCGCTTGCAGCTCGAGCTCGAGGCGAGCGGCGAGGCGTGGGTCTCGACGACCCGGATTGGTGGCAGCACGTACCTGCGCGCCGGCATCGTGAACTACCTTTCGACGGAGGCCGACGTCGACCGGATGCTCCAGGCGCTCAGGCGGCTCTCCCCGCGAGCGCTCGGGAAGCTTCCGCCCCGGGCACCCTGACATAGACTCCGCCGGATGTCCGGCGTCAAGAAGTGGTTGTTCCGGCTGCTGCTCCTCGGCTTCATCGCCCTCACGACGATGGGTCTGTGGCTGCCGCCGATCATCACGCACGCCGTCGAGAAGGATCACCACTTCCCCGAGGTAGTGATCGACGCGACGGTGCTCGCGAACGGTGACCTGGTGCTCGAGGAGACGCGGACGTTCGACTTCCAGAACGGGCCCTTCTCGTACGCCTACTTCAACGTAGACGACCCGCTCGACCGCGTGCGCGACTTCACGATCGCGGAGCGGCTCGACGACGGCTCCGAGGTTGCCGTCACGCCCGACTACGCCTCGCACTCGATCGTCACCGAAGGGTTCCAGGCGCAGTGGAGCTACGAGGCCGAGGACGAGACCCGGACGTGGGTGTTCCGCTACCGCGTCGCGTGCGCCGTCGATGTGTACACGGACACGGCGCATTTGTACTGGCAGTTCATCGGAACCGGCTGGGACAAGCGGACGCAGTACGCCGTGGTCACGGTGCACCTGCCTGGACATCAGGGCGGCGACCCCGGCATCCGGCAGCAGGCGTGCGAGGAGGACTCGACCGTGCCGGACCTCGGTCAGGCGCCGCTCGAGCGGGGTGACGTGCGTGCGTTCGGGCACGGTCCGCTGAACGGCGACGTGACGTTCCTGGATCCGCAGACGATCCGGTACGAGGTTCGCGACGTGCCGCCGCTCTCGTACGTCGAGGGCTCGATCCTGTTCCCGATCGACGCCGTCCCGACGGCCGTCCAGACGCCTCGTCCCGCGGAGGAGCGCATCCTGGACCAGGAGCGTGCGTGGGCCGAGGAGGCGAACGCCCTTCGGGCGCGTCACGACACCGAACGCCGGTGGGTCCTCTACCTGCTGGTCGGCGTCCCGGTCGCGCTCGCGCTCCTGGTGCTGCTCGCCCGCTACCGCGACCGCGTTCCCGGTGTGCCGAAGGTCCTCGAGCAGCCGCCGGAGGACGACCCCGTGCAGGGCGCGGTGCTGTGGTCGGCCTGGCGCGGTCGCCTGTCTCCGCAGAACGCGTACCGCGCGCAGCTGCTGAAGCTCGCGCGCGTGGGAGCGCTCGAGCTGAAGGCCGACGGCCGGGTCACCGACCCGAAGGACCTGACGCTCGTTCGGAAGCTGGACGCGCTCGACCTGTCGACCCAGGTCGATCAGGACTTCATGTGGTTGTTGTTCGGGCGCGGCGAGGACGTCGTCGACGAGGTCTCGGTGAAGCATCCTCGGCCGAGGAAGGCGGACTCGTCCGGAACGTACTCGAGGTGGTGGTCCGGCGTACGGTCCAAGTCGGCGGATATCACGCGCCGGATCCAGAAGGGCGATGCGCGGCTCGAATCGACGCTCGCCTCGGTCATCGCGATCGGCGCGGCAGGCTACGGGATCTGGACCGCGGTGTGGGGGCTCGGCGGCGCGGTGGGGTGGTGGCTCGTACCGGTCTCGGCGATCTCGCTGATCGTCGCGCTCATCAGGATCCACGCTAAGCTCGGGCTCGAGGACCGGACGCGCGTGAAGCGGCTGGAGGCGTTCCGCGCGTACCTGAAGGACTTCTCCGACCTGCCGAACGCCCCGGCGCTCGCCGTCGTGATCTGGGAACACTACCTGGAGTGGGCAGTGGCGTTGGACGTCGCCGATGAGGTCGAGAAGCAGGTCCGAGCGCTCGTCCCGGTAGAGAGCCTGCGTTCGCCGATCCACGGCGCGCCGGCCGGGATGGCCGGCCTGACGACGTGGCGCCAGTTCCAGGCGGCCGCGCCGGCGATCGTGATGGTCTCGATGGCCAGCGCCAGCAGCGGCTCGACCAGCGGTGGGTTCGGCTCGTCCAGCTCGTCGAGCGGCTTCTCCGGGGGAGGATTCTCGGGCGGCGGCGGCGGCGGAGGCGGCGGAACGGGCGGCGGCGCGGGCTGAAGGCCCGCGCTGAGGTTGCGCGCGGCTGATGGGGCGTCGTCCCGCACCGGCGGTCAGGCGCAGGGGCGGGGCGCCGCCGTGGCCGGCGGGTACCGGCCTATCGCGCTGGGTAAGCCCAGGGGTGGTGCAGACCACCCACGTCCTCGCAGGCCGGTACGAGCTGGGGTCGATGCTCGGCCAGGGCGGGATGGCGAGCGTCCATCGCGGCCTCGACCGGCGCCTCCGCCGCCAGGTCGCGATCAAGGTCCTCGCGTCCCCGTTCGACCGTGACCAGGCCTTCGTCGAGCGCTTCCGTCGCGAGGCGCGTGCCGCCGCGGGCCTCAGCCACCCGAACGTCGTCTCGGTCTTCGACAGCGGGTCGGACGATGGAACGCATTTCATCGTCACCGAGCTCGTCGAGGGTGAGACCCTCGCCGACCGGCTGACGAGGGACGGTCCGATGCCGCCCGACGAGGCCGTCGACGTCGCCGTCGACGTCTGCCACGCGCTGGAGGCCGCGCATGCGCGCGGGCTGATCCACCGCGACGTGAAGCCCGGCAACGTCATGCTGCTGCCCGATGGCCGGGTGAAGGTCGTGGACTTCGGGATCGCGCGCGCGGCCGGCTCGGGCACGCTGACCGGCACCGGCGTCGTGCTGGGGAGCTCCGCCTACGTCTCACCCGAGCAGGCGGCCGGCGGTCCGGTCGACGAACGAGCGGACCTGTACGCGCTCGGATGCGTCCTGTACGAGATGCTCACGGGCGAGGTGCCGTTCCGTGGCGAAACGCCGGTGGCCACGATGTACCGCCACGTCAACGAGGAGCCGGCGCCCCCGTCGGAGGTCGCGAACGTGGGACCGGAGCTCGAGGGCGTCGTGATGCGCTGCCTGGAGAAGGAACCGAGCCGGCGGTTCGCGTCGGCGAAGGAGCTGGAAGCGGCGCTGCTCGCGGTTCCGCTGGAAACGTCTGGCGACACGATGCCGCTGCATGCGGCGGATCCGTCCGCCCACCGGACGCAGCCCTTGGCCGCGACACCCCCAACGGACGACCGGCCCGGTCGCAGGCCGTGGCTGCTGGCGGGTGTGGGCGTCGCCCTGATGCTCGTGCTGGCCGCGCTCGCGCTGGCACCCACATCGGATCCGCTCCGCCCGCGCGCCGAGGCCCGCGCGGCCGCTCGCGATGCGGCAGGGAGCGCGACCGACGACGTCGCGCCCGCTGCGACCGAGTCGTCGTTCGCCGAGGCTTGGACGAGCCTCGTGGAGGCGATCGCCTCAGCGCAGGCGGCCGGCGAGATCTCCGACAAGACGGCGGATGAGCTCGCGAAGCCGGTGACCGAGCTGCTGAACGCGTACCGCGAGCGCGACCCCGGCAAGGCGGAAGGAGCCGTGTCTCGGCTGCAGGAGCAACTGGCCAAGGCGGTCGACGAGGGCGAGATCTCTCCGGAGGCCGCCGCGTCCATCGACCGGGCGCTCCTCCGCGTCGTCGTGGCCTTGGAAGCCGACGGTCTGATCGGCACGCTCTCGGCTCCTGCCGACGAGGGGTCGGCCGTCGATGAACCAAGAGCCGGCGCGTCGTCGGGTGGCGAGGGCACCACGAGCGATGAGGGCAATGGACCGCCGGCCCACGCCGAGGCCAACGGCCACGACGACGACTGAGCGTCCGGAGAGCCGAGCCCGACTAGCGCACGACCTCGGGGGCGCGTAGGGTCTCTCCCTTGGCCTCGTCGGACGAGGCGGGGGGAGGGCCGTGCTCGAGCAGCGCCGATCCGGAACGGTGCCGGCATCGCTCGCGGCGGGCGCGATCATCGGCGTCACCGAAGGCCTCCTCGCCGTCTCGTTCGCGGCCGTCGTGTTCGGCGGGCGGATCGTCGGGAACCTGCCGGCGGCCATCGCGCTGTACCTCGTCGCCGCCTCGGCGACGCTGTGGGTGTTCGCGTGGAGGGCCGGAAGCCGAGGGATCGCCGGTGGCCTCCAGGCACCCGCGGCGGCGGCCCTCTCGGTCGTGGCTGCCGGCACGGCGCTGAACACGTTCGGGAGCGTCGATCGCGCCTCGCTGACCGTCATCGCGGCCACGATGGTGGTGACGCTGCTGTGCGCCGCCGCGTTCGTCGTGCTCGGCTGGCGCCGGCTCGGCAACGTCCTGCGGTTCGTGCCGTATCCCGTCCTCGGCGGTCTCCTCGCGGGCACGGGGTGGCTGCTCCTGGAGCGTGGCGTCTACGTCGCGTCGGCGGTCCTTCCCGACGTGACCCCGATCGCCGACCTGTTGGGCGCACCGGCGCTCCAGCTGTGGGTTCCCGCCGTCGCGTTCGGCGTCGTCATCTTCGCCGCGACGCGGCTCGTCAAGCACCCGCTAATCGTCCCCGTCGCGCTCGCCGTGGGTGTCGCGCTGTTCGCGACCGGCGTGGTCATCACGGGCTCGTCGATCGAGACCGCGAGATCGACCGACTGGTTGCTGCTCACGCCGTTCGACGAAGCGGCGTCGTGGGAGCCGCTCACCCTTCGCGCGCTGACGGGTGCTGACTGGCTGGCGGTGCTCGGGCAGTGGGCGGCGATCGCCGCCTCGGTCTTCGTCGTGGTCGTCGCGATCTCCTTCAACCTCGGCGGGACCGAGCTCGTGCTGCGCCGCGACCTCGACACCAACCGCGAGCTCCGCGACGCGGGTCTGCTGAACGGCGTGCTCGGCGCGGGAGGAGGGATCCCCGGCTACCACGCGCTCGGCTCGACCGGGCTCGCCGAGCGCATGGGCGCCGACGCCCGGGTCGCCGGCATCGTGGCCGGCGCCGTTCCGCTCGCCGTCGTGTTGGCCGGTGCGCCACTCATCGAGCTGATCCCGCGCGCCATCGTCGCGGCGCTGCTCGTGTACATCGGTCTCGCCGCGATCGTCGAGTGGGTCTGGGACAGGCGGCGGTCCCTGACGCCGCCCGAGTACGGAGTGATGCTCCTGATCATCGTGGCGATCGCCGTCCTCGGGTTCCTGCCGGGGGTCGTCGTCGGACTCGTCCTCGCGGTGGTGCTGTTCGCCGTGAGCTATGGCCGCATCGAGCTGGTCCGGGAGGTCGCGTTCGGCGAGTCGTACCAGAGCAACGTCGATCGCCCGCCGGGGGAGCGCGCCGCGCTGCGTGCGATGGCCGACCGCGTCCAGATCCTTCGCGTGAACGGGTTCGTCTTCTTCGGCTCGGCGAGCGGCCTGCTCGAACGCGTCCGTAGGCGGGTGGAGGGCGGACGACTCCGCTTCCTCGTGATCGACCTCCGTCGCGTGACGGGGGTGGACGCGTCGGCCGTCGTGTCGTTCGGCAAGGTGGTGCATCTCGCCCGGGCGGACGGCATCGAGGTGGCGCTCGCGGACGCGAGCGACGCCGTTCGCAGGCAGCTGGCGCGCGGAGGCGTCACGCCGATCGACGGCGTCGTCACGTTCCAGCCCGACATCGATCGCGCGCTGCAGCGGTGCGAGGATCTCCTCCTGGACGAGGCGTCCGCCGACCTCGAAGCGATCGTGTCGGACGACGGTGCGACCGCGGCGCTCGCGGAGATGCCGGCGGCGCTCCGGTCGCATCTCGAACGCGTCTCGCTCGCCGAAGGCACCGTGCTGCTCCGCCAGGGCGAGCCGCCCGCCGATGTGTTCCTTCTCGACGAGGGCCGGCTCAGCGTGGAGATGATCACCGCGGGCGGGACGCGGGTGCGGCTGCGCACGCTCCTTCCCGGCGTCGTGGTCGGCGAGGTCGCGATGTATACGCGCGTCCCGAGGACGGCCGACGTGATCGCCGAGGCGCCGAGCGTCGTCCTGCGCCTCGGCGGGGAGGCGATCGAACGGATCGAGGCCGAGGATGCCGAGCTCGCCGCATCGGTGCATCGATGGCTGGCGACGACCCTCTCGCAACGGCTGAGTGAGAGCATGAGGCGGTTCGATGCCCTCCTCGGTTAGCCCCTCGACCGGTTCACCGGCGCCCGTCGACGAGCAGGCGAGCGTCGAGCCCTCGGCGGGAGGCGTCGCGTCCGAGCGTCGGCGCTCGAGCGGTTGGTCCGTCTCCATCGCCGCCGGCGTGATCGTCGGCACCGTCGAGACGGTCCTCGCCGTCGCGTTCGCGGCATTCGTGTTCGGAGGCCTGCTCGTCGCCCGCCTTCCCGATGGCATCGGCCTGTATCTCGTCGCCGCCGCCCTGACGCTCGCGATCTTGGCGTGGAGGGCCGGGGCGCGCGGCGTGGTGGGTAGCGTGCAGGACGCGGCGGCGGCCGTGCTGGCGGTGGTGGCGGCGACGACGGCGGCGAAGGCCGCCGAGCTCGCGCGGATCGCCGAATCGACGAGCGTGGCCGAGTACGAGGCCCCGGACATCTTCCTCACGGTCATCGGCGCGACCCTCGTCGTGACGGTCCTGTGCGGGATCGTCTTCTGGGCGCTCGGAAGGTTCGGCCTGGGAGACCTCGTCCGGTTCGTGCCGTACCCGGTCGTGGGCGGGTTCCTCGCCGGGACCGGATGGCTGCTGCTGAACGGCGGCATCTACGTCGCGTCGGGCGTCTCGCCGCACCTGCGGACGATCGACGACCTGCTGCGTGAGCACGAGCTGATCCGCTGGATCCCGGCGCTGGTCTTCGGCGTCGCCATGCTCCTCGCGGTGCGGCTCGTGAAGCGGCCGCTGGTGATCCCCGCGGTCCTCGGGATCGGCGTGCTGTTGTTCCTCGTCGGCGTGGTCGTCACGGGCGCATCGATAGAGAGCGTGCGCGAGGGCCGGTGGGTGCTGGGACCGTTCGAATCGGTCCGCTTGTGGCAACCGTGGACGGTACGCGCGCTCAGCGGCGCGGACTGGGCGACCGTGCTCGGGCAGTGGGGCGGGATCGCCACCGCCGTGTTCGTCGCCGTGATCGCGATCCTGTTCAACATCAGCGGGACCGAGCTCATCGTGCACCAAGACCTGGACACCAACCGCGAGCTGCGCGACGCCGGCATGCTGAACGTCCTGTCGGGCGCCCTTGGCGGCATCCCCGGCTACCACGCGCTCAGCCTGAGCGCGCTTGCCCAGCGCATGAACGTGGATGCGCGCGTCGCGGGTCTGATCGCCGCCGTCGTGCCGCTCGCCGCCGTGGTGTTCGGGGCCGCGGTGATCGAGCTGATCCCTCGCATCATCGTGGGCGGCGTCCTCGTGTTCCTCGGGCTCGCCTTCATGGTCGAGTGGGTGTGGGACAAGCGTCGGGTGCTGCCGCCGCTCGAGTACGGCGTCGTGTTGGTGATCCTCGCGGCGATCATCGCCCGCGGCTTCCTGCCCGGCGTGGTGCTGGGCTTGGTGCTCGCGATCGTCCTGTTCGCCGTGAGCTACGGGCGGATCGAGCTGGTGCGGGAGGTCGGCTTCGGCGAGACGTTCCGCAGCAACGTCCAGCGCCCGCCCGCGGAGCGCGAAGCCCTTCGGGCGATGGGGGACCGGGTTCGGATCCTGCGCGTGAACGGGTTCCTGTTCTTCGGATCGGCGAACGGCCTGGTCGAGCGCGTGCGCAAGCGCCTGGAGGCCGGAGCGGCGCGGTTCCTCCTGATCGACCTCGGGCGCGTGACGGGCGTGGATTCGTCCGTCGCGATCGCTTTCGCGAAGATCGCCCGAGCGGCGGGGGCTCGTGGATGCGAGGTCGTCCTCGCCGGCGCCTCCGAGACGGTCCGAACCCAGCTCGCGCGAGGCGGCGTGACGGAGGCCGAAGGGGTCGTGCGGTTCGAACCCGACCTGGACCGCGCGCTCCAGCGGTGCGAGGACGTCCTGCTCGAGGAGGCGGGGCCGGCGCCCGCCGAGCGCCTGGATGGCGACGGTGACGCCGCGGCGGCCGCCGGCATGCCGGCCGGCCTGCGGGCGCACCTCGAGCGCGTGTCGTTGCCCGAAGGGACGGTGTTGCTCCGCCAAGGGGAGGCGGCCGCCGACCTGTTCGTGCTGGAGTCGGGCCGGCTCGAGATCGAGACGCAGACGCACGAGGGCCGCCGCGTTCGACTCCGCACGCTCCTTCCCGGTGTCGTGGTCGGCGAGGTCGCGATGTACACGGGCGTGACGCGGACGGCGGACGTCGTAGCCGAGACGCCGAGCGTCGTGCTCCGGCTGGGCGGTGGGTCGATCGAGCGGATCGAGGCGGAGGACCCGGAGCTTGCGGCCGCGCTGCACCGGTGGCTCGCCACGATCGTTGCCGAGCGCCTGAGCGAGACGTTGCGGGGCGTGGACGCGCTGATGGACTAGGTCGCCACGGACGATCAGGGGGCGCCCCGTTCGGGCGCCCCCTGAGGTCCCTGCGCGAGCCGCTGTTAGATCTCCGGTATGCGGATCAGCAGCAGCTGCCCGCCCTCGCGCTTGAACGTGAAGTCGGGGTCGCTGTCCGCATCGATGAACGTGTCGAACCCCGGCGCCTTCTCGACCCACAGCGTGTGCGCCTGCACGTCGATGAGGAACGCACCTTCGCCGAACGCGGCGGACGCATCCACGATGCCGCTGGATTCCCACGCCCCGAGGTTCCCTGCAGGGCGGCCATCGACGTCCGTGGGCCCGCCGTCGGCGGACTGATCGACCCTGGCCACCACCTCGGGCGCACTTGGGCTGGAGAACGGCACGTACATCAGCCGAGCCGTCGTGGCGTTCGGATCGGTCGAACCGACGGGGAACTGCTGGCCGGACCCCGGGTCCTCGGTCAGCAACAGCCCGGTCTGCGTCGTCTCGATGTTGTCGGGCTGGCGCACTTCCGTCGGCGTCTTCACCTCGCTGTCGTCGCCCTCGACGAACACGCTCAGCGAATCGACCTGGGTGGGGTCGTCGGGGTCGAGCACCATCTTCCACACGCGGCCGTTGGTGGACCTGCCCGCCGTCACCGCCCCGGCGGTTCCGCGACCGGAGTCCACGATGTAGACGACGTTCCCCTTGCCGTCTCGCTTGTCGTACGCGATGTCCTCGACGCGGACGAACTGGAAGACGTCGTGCTGCTGGCTCCAGTACTCGAGCACCCACTGCGGCCCGTCGATGCCGAGGGGCGCGACCGAGCGGAGGTCCTTCTGCCAGGAACCGTCCGCGGGCGGTTCCGGGAAGCCGACGTCGGCCGATGTGATCTCCGACCCGTCCTCGTTCTTGCCGGTCGCGATGTTCTCCGGGACCTTGATGAAGTGGCCGGTGATCGAATCCGTGGATCCGGGTGCGAAGCCGTAGTAGTCGGTCACCGTCGGGTCGTCGGAGACGAACGCCCAGAGATCGCCTTCGTCGGCGAGCAGCGAATCGGTGTCGGGCGCGATGTACGAGAACAGCTGAGACTGTGCCGGCCTCGTTCCGGCCGCGAGCGGGCCGCCGGCCGGGATCGTCAGCGAGCCGCTCGTGAACGTGTCGTCCCCGGACATCACGACGAGGTCGTCGAACCCGGGGATCGCGACGTCGTTCTCGTGATTGTGGCGACCCATCCCGTAGATCACGTGGTACTTGCCGCTCCGCACGTCGAGCGCGATGACGACGCCGTTCTCCTCGGCGCCCTCGTTGTCGAGCGGTGGTGGCCAGGAGTCCTCCTGGCGGAACACCCAGTCGGGCGACTCCTCGTTGGTGAACAGGATGTCGCGGTCGAACCCCTCGGCGGCCGTCGCGAGGTAGTTCGAGCAGAAGCGCTGGAACCCCGCGCTGCTCGGGATCACGAACCGGCCGCTCAGCACGCCAGCCGTTCTCCGGTTGAGGGCGAGCATGCTCACCTGCGAGTTGTCGAAGTCGCTCTCGCCGTTCGCCGCCGTGGGGTCGGCCGTGTTGAACGGGAACGGCACCTTGCTGGTCTCGTGGTTCACGAACAGGTCCACTCGCCCCTGCCCGCGGACGCGTACGGAGATCCCGTCCGGGATCGCTTCGAACTGATAGCCCCCGACGTCGTCGCCGACCGTGATGATGGG